>NZ_CP151792.1:610766-916150 GCF_038446525.1 Methanolobus sp. ZRKC5 | reverse complement strand
CGGCATCAAAACCATTCATTTTAGGGCCTGAAATAAGGTCTTGCTTTTTAAATTGTGCAATTTTTTTAAGTTCATCAGAAATTATGTAGTTGTTCTCTTCTCTGGTGAAGTATTTGTTCAGGAAAGCAGGTCTTACATCTTTCATTTCAATATCAGAGTAAACACCTTTCTGGGCTTTTAACAGACTTTCTTTATCAATATCAGTGCCTGTTATTTTGATATTATAATTTTTGAAATCATCACCCAGTATGTGGTGCAGCAGCATTGCGATCGAGTATGCTTCAACGCCAATAGAGCAGCCTGCACTCCATATGCGTATGGACCGGAGTCCATTGTTCTTTGCTTTGATTATAGCAGGTAACACTTCTTTTTCGACGATATCATAGACTTCTGCATTCCTGAAGAAATTAGTAACATTTACAGTCAGTGTTTCCATAAGTTCAGGATACTCAGTGTTGCTGCTTTGAAGCAGTTTCACGTAGTCTTTGTATGTTTTGGAATTGGTTGCACGCAATCTGACATCTAGCCTTCGTTTAAAGTGTGTGTCCTTATATTGTTCACAATTAAATCCAAGTTTCCTCTGTATCAGTGTTTTTAGGATTACGTAGTCATCGTCATTTTTTTGAATGGGTTTAAGCATTTTTATCCCTCTACAAATTCTATAGTCACATTGTTTCCATCTTTCAGTGGGGTAGTGAACCTGGCAGGAATATTGTTTACAAGGAGCCTCATGCTCTTGCCTACAAGTTCCTCCTTCCGAATATCCATAAATTCAAATAGGTCTGAAAGAATAGGGTCCGCCTCTTCTCCTTTTTTAAACTTAACAGTGTCTCCATCATTAATTTTATCGGAAAGACTCGCTTTTTTCCCATTCAGGATAATTTGCGCCTGTGATCCCTTGAATGTTATTTCTTCACCATTGAGGTTCACACTGATGTTTTTGCCTTTTTCTGGCTTTTCCAGAATATTTTCCAGCTTGTTATCAAGCACAGTTCTTTCTATGCTTATAGTGTCACCATCTGCAAGGGTATGGGTGGATAATTTGGATAAATCGACAATAATATCGTTTAGTTTGACAACATATTTTGTATTTTCAAAATACATTATCCGATTATTTACAGTAACACTGATCATCTCAGCATCTTTTGTATTGTATTCCTGTTCCAGGAAATCCTGAAGACTGGCAGGCCTGACGCTTATCTGTGATCTGTCTGGTATATCATCATCAAGAGATACCATTTTTTTATTTATGCTGGCCAAAGGCTTCTGTTCTATATTTTTACCATTGACATTTATTTTCACGCTGGAAGGAATTTCCAATTTGTCTACTAGGTCCTTTACCTTTATTTGTGCATGTTTTCCATCCACGGGAGCTGTGAATTCAATAACTGAACCTTTGTGAACGGGATCTCCAAGAGTCGCTTTTTTTCCATCGAGCAATATTCCTGCATGTTTTCCCATTTCTCCTTCAATAGCAAGGAATTCAGAGTTAACATTTAAACTAAGGGCCATTCCCGGGCGTGGATAAAGTTTTTTTACCTTTGCTCCGACAAGTGCATCCATTATGGAAAGACCGTTAACGTCCATCAGGTGTATGTTTGAACCGTTAACTGAAACATCTATAAACTCAATGCTCTGGTCCAGAATTCCCATCATGGCAATGCCAAGGGGTGTTATCATCTCAGCACCATTTATTTTCCCAGTTCCGTCTGCAAAGCCCTCTATCTGTTTAGGGAGACGGGAGCCAATTCTTTGTATTGGAAGTTCAAGATGCTTTGACAGGTGTTCTTTAAGCCCTGCAGTTTGTGACCCTCCACCAACAAGGACAACAGCTCTTGGTGTTTTTTTATTAAGTGATTTGATCTCTTCTGCAATATGTAGGGCCAGGTTGGCCACTTCATTTTCTATGTCCAAAATAATCTGATTTACGGGAACGTCTGATTTGACACCGAAAATATCTTCCAGTTCTATAGTCTCTTGGCTTGTAAGGGATTGTTTTATCGTTTCACCTTTTTTGAAGTCAACTAGATAATAGTCACAAATAAAATCAGTAATTTCATCTCCTGCTTCCGGTACCATTCCATATCCAATGACAGTCCCATTGTCAGTAATAGCTATATCAGACGTACCTGCTCCGATGTCTACAAGTGCAATGTTGAGCTTGCGCATATCGATAGGCAAGGCAACACTCAATGCAGCTATTGGTTCAAGTGTAACACTGTATGATTCAAGTGAACAGCTTTTAAGAACTGCAAACATACTGTTTATCACAGCTTCCGGAAGGAAAGTTGCAAGTACTTCAACTGAAATATGACTTCCTTTCTGGCCTGCCATATTGGATATTCTCTGCTTGTCCAGTTCATAGCTCACAACTGAATATCCAACACAATTAAACCCTTCATCTATTCCAAGTTCCTTACTTGCTCTAGTAACAGCTTCAAATTCCAGCTCGGAAATATCCCTGCTTGTGATCTCTCTGTAGGGTATTTCTACCGAAACCAGTGCTTTTGATGTTTTCAGGGCTCTTCCGGCAACTGCAACTGAAACTTTTGACAATTCGTGCCCGATTTGACTCTCTAGATCTTTTTTGACTGCATCTACAACTTGTGCGACTTTTTCAATATCATGTATCTGTCCATCCTGCATACTTCGTTCATTATGTTCGTGTATGCATGCAGCTTTGATATTGAGGTGTTTATCACCTGCAATAAGCCCGACAACAGTCCTTGTGCCGATATCCAGAGCAAAATGGGCACTATTCATCTTATCCCATCATCTTTTTCATGATAGCTGCCATTATTATGTCCGTAGCTCCAGGCTCGAAAAGCATGTTAAATTCATTCTTTGAATTTGTGGAAGGTAACCGACATTCACCTTTAACAACCACGAACTGGTCAGCAAGGTTTCCAATCTCAGCTGATATGAAATCGCCGACTCCTTCCATGTTAACTTCAATACTTGGATCTCCTATCTTGAGATTGATACCAAGGAACTCATTAACAACACGCATGTAGGAACTACAGAGGTTCACTCCCATTTCACGAAGTTTTCTTATTTGCTGTTCCTCTATTTTTGTGGTTGTGCCTATGGACTTTTTCATAAGCAGGTCGGAAAATGATAATGCAGAGAATTTAGGGAACAGTATAAGGGTTCCACCGTCAACATCACCAGACATGTGCAGGTGTATTCCAACGACACTTTTGTTTTTTCCCTCTTCATTGCTCCGTGCAATGATCTCATCCAGAGTGAGCATCTCAACAACAGGGATATCGATTTTTACATCCCTGTTTACCATCTTTGAAAGTGAAGTTGCCAGATGGCCCATTCCAATATTTCCTGCTTCTTGAAATGCTCCTTTTGCCATTTCATCCAATTCTGTCATGTTATTCCCTCATATTTAGATTAATGTAGCAATATCCAGGATAAGTGCGACACTTCCATCTCCAAGAATAGTTGCACCTGCAAATCCTTTCATATTTTTCAAAATTTTGTTATCAAGTGTTTTAATTATTACTTCCTGCTGACCAAGAAGCCCGTCAACTACAAGTCCGATGTTGTTCCCCATCTTTTCAACAACAACAACGATGAGATTCTGTTTCTCTTCCTGTTCTGTAGTACAGTCGAGTACATCATGTAGTCTCAACAATGGGAGTACTTCGCCTCTTAGAAGAACAACTTCTTTTCCTTCTATTGTCTTTATATCACTGGCCTTTATTCCCACATCACGGATAACGTTTCCAAGTGGTATAGCGTATGTTTCATCGGCTACTGTTACCATAAGTGACTGAATAATAGCTACTGTAAGTGGTAACTGGAGTTTCATGATGCTGCCTTGTCCAGGTACGGAACTAATCTTTACGCTTCCGCCAAGGGCTTCTATCTTTGTTTTGACAGCATCCATACCGACTCCTCTTCCTGAGATATCGGTGACGGTTTTGGCTCCGCTAAAACCAGGCATGAAAATGATATTCAAAGCGTCTGTGTCAGAAAGTTTGTCGACCTCTTCTCGTGTCATTACTCCTTTCTTGACAGCGATATCTCTTAGAGTGGCGGGATCCATTCCTTTTCCATCATCTTCCACTTCTATCAGGACACTATTTCTCTGACGTGAAGCTGCCAGCCTGACAAGACCCGCAACAGGTTTCCCTAGTTTTGTGCGCTCTTCTTCGGCTTCTATTCCGTGGTCAACTGCATTACGTAAGAGGTGTACAAGTGGATCACCGATCTCATCTAGAACAGTCCTGTCAAGTTCGATCTCTTTTCCTTCGACGATGAGATTAATTTGTTTACCTTCAGACTTTGCCAGGTCCCTTATCATTCTTGGGAATCTGCTGAATATCTGGTCAATAGGAACCATTCTTGATTCCATAACTTCTGTCTGTATCTCGTTTGTGAGGCGGTCAAGGTTTGCAAGTGACTCATCCAGGTCCTTTGCATTGAGATCAGAAGCAAGCTGGTTTAATCTGATTTTATTTATGATAAGTTCTCCAACCAGATTCATCAGGTTATCTAGTCGTTCAATATTTACCCTAACACTTTGTATGCTTTTGACCGCATCTGATCTTTTGACACCGGAGCTGCTTTGCTGGACATCTTCCTTATTCTCTTTTATCTCCTGGTCGTTTTGGTCATCAGATGCGCTTTGGGAGATTGTAGTAGGAATTACAGTTTTAACTTCTGATATTTTGGAGATATTGCCGATAATCTCTTCATCTGTTGTTTTTGTGGCAAATATTACTGTGAACTCAAAATCAAATTTTTCATCTTCGAGTTCTTCCTCACTTGGTTGGCACTTAATAATTTCTCCCATCTTTGTGACATTGATAAGTACAAGTGTAGACCTTGCTGATTTAAGCACACATGATTCATCAAGGGTCACGTTTAAGGATACAACTCTGTTACCATCTAATGTAGAACATTCTATTGACTGTTTTTCATTTTCAGACAATCCAAGGTCATTTTCAGACACAGTTTCAGTAGCAGCTTGCAGTTCATTACTGATCTCATTTTCAATAACGCTGGTACTTGTAGCTATTGAACCTGTGATCTCATCCATAGGCAGTGTAGTTTCCATGGTTTTTACAAGTGCAGCTTGCAGGGATGTGATATCTACTTCTCCTCCATTATCTACGGTCTCTACAAGTGCTTCGAGAGTATCCAGGCACTCAAAGAGAATATCTATGAGTCCGTTACTAACTGCTACTTGTGATTTTCTCACCATGTCCATTAAATTTTCCATTTCATGTGTCAGCTCTGCAATGGTGTTGAATCCCATTGTTGCTGACATCCCTTTCAATGTATGGGCTGAACGGAACATTGTATTGATATATTCCAGATCAGTAGGATTTTTTTCAAGCCCAAGTAATGAATCATTAAGTTGTTGTAGATGCTCTTCTGACTCTGTTTTAAAGATTTCTTTATATTCTGACATATCCATGGTCACACCAACCCTAAGATCATAATGATCTTATCTTTTTGCAAAAACATTTCAATCACCAGATGAATTTAACATCCGTAATATTTCACTCGACACTTTGTCCAAAGGAACGATGCTATCAGCAAGGCCTCGTTGGACTACTGCTTTTGGCATGCCATAAACAACACAGGATTTTTCATCCTCTGCAATCGCCTTTCCTCCGGCATTTTTTATAGCTTCAATTCCATCAGCCCCATCGGCTCCCATCCCGGTTAAAACAGCAGTAATGATGTTTGCTCCATAGATTGGGACTAATGAGTTGAAAAGTATGTTTGCGCAGGGTCTGACTCCCTGTTCACGAGGTTTCTGGTTGAGTGAAACGACTTCATGATAAAAGCCACCTTTTTCTTTCGAGACAATCTCCATATGGTAGTTTCCTGGTGCAAGGTATGCATGCCCTGCATGGAGTACATCCCCATCTTTTGCCTCAGTAACTGTCAATTGGGATTGGCCATCAAGTCGTTGTGCAAGTGATGCTGTAAATCCTGCAGGCATATGCTGGACTATTACAACAGGGACTTTCAGGTCACCCGGTAATTTGGGTATAACCTGTTCAAGTGCACGCGGTCCGCCTGTTGACGACGCAATTGCAATGATCTTACCTTTGGCATGGTGTTTGCTCTTCTGAATAACCTGCTTCTTTTGTGTAGTGCGCAAAGTTTTTCCTTCATTTTCACGTGCCTTTTTCACGTGTTCTTCCATGAACCCGAGTTTTTTCAGGTCCACTTTAGATGCCATTTTTACTTTTTTGCGGATTTCTATAGCAATATCCGCAATATTTAAACTAATATTTCCCGATGGTTTTTGTATGAAATCAACTGCTCCATATTCAAATGCATTCAGTGTACTCTCTGCTGACCTGGAGTCGATCGCTGTCAACATGACAACTGGTGTAGGACATTCGCTCATAATATATCCCAGAGCGTGTAATCCATCCAGTTTCGGCATCTCAACATCCAGGGTAACTACGTCCGGCCTGAATTTTTCAACCTTCTCTACAGCTTCAAGGCCATTTCTGGCAGTAGCTATTACGTTAATTTCAGGGTCTTCTTTTAGGATATCAGAGACAACCTTGCGCATGAGTGCGGAGTCGTCGACTACAAGTGCATTGATAGTCATATTAGATTACTTTTCCAATTACTTCCAGGACTTTTGCTGCATCAAATGGTTTAACTATAAAGTCAAGAGCGCCGGTCTTGAGTGCATCAGTTACAACAGATTGCTGTCCAATAGATGAACACATGACCACTTTTGCAGCTGGATCCATTTCCATTATCTTTTTCAGAGCATCGATTCCTTCCATGTTTGGCATGACTATATCCATAAAAACCAGTTCTGGTTTTAATTGTGGGTATTTTTGTACGGCATCAAGTCCATCGACGCATTCGCCTACCACTTCATGACCATTTTTTGTTAGTATATCCTTGATGACCATACGCATAAATGCAGCATCATCTACAATCATTACTTTTACCATTTTCTTCATATCTCCCATATTTGGTATTGTATTTCATGTGCAAAATTTGCACTACACATTAGTATAACGCGGATTGTATCTCCACGTTATTATATAGAGGATAATATAATATATTAAATTATTGTTTATTCTGATATGTGTCAAAATTTCAAGAATATATTATTTTACTCTCTGTGTAATATACAAAACTTAGGGCTGTATAATTAATATTATACATTTCCAGTTATATGTCCATTGTACATATATATGCATTTTATATATAATTGCCTGGGATAATATTTTTTAACAATGGTCAATAAAAAAAAGCGAATTATATTAACCAAGCATCAGGAAAATCTATTTTTTTATGCTATTGATAGGAGTATTAGCAGGATACAAAATCGGACTAATATACTGATTCCCGTAGAGAAAGCTACAATTCTGATTCCTATGCGTGGGCCAAATATAGACACATAGCGTGGTAAAAGGGACCTGATACTGAATACAGGGAGCATGAACATACTTCCCAACATAAGTACTATCATTGCCTGGATATATGATATTCCGTTATTACTTATCATAGGACCTAATAGTGATATTCCAAGAATGGGGCTTGCAACGTAGCTTGTGAGCGGTACAATACTTTCAGACGGGATGCCGAAAAGATCAGCAAGCGGCAATACATTGAATAATTCAAAAGCTCCTCTTTCCCTGAGTATGAAAACAAGTGTGGTCATCGATAGATAAATGACCGCTATCTTGGTGAACAGTTTACGATTGCGCTTCAGAGATTTTTTAATCGCATCTTTCAGGGTGACTTTCTTTGATGAAATGTTTTCTTCATACTGGCACCTGTTCTTTTTGAGGAATATCCTACTAAGTATTATAACTGCACTGACCTTTATAATTGCAGTTAATATGAATACCATTACATAGAAACCTCCGACTACCGGTCCAAGTGCCGGGAGGACTATGGGGATTTGGTAGGTTATAATTTCCCTTACATATGCAGGTGTGCTGTTGAGCAATGCACAGAGCATAGTTTCTCTCTCATTGATACATCCACCTTCTTTAAAATTCACAACCATACTATTTGCAGCAACAGTAGAGCCCAGTGCCACCATAAAAGATGATGCGCATGTGTCGGGAAGGTTTGTATACTTGAAAAGAGGTTTCACAATTCCTGAAAATTTCTGCATGAACCCAAGTTCTATAAGGATACCTGTCCCAAAAAGTCCTACGAATATCATTATCAAAATGGGAATTGCAAAGTCTAGTACCTTAAGGAAAATGGAAAACATGGATTATTGTACGGATAAGGAAGTAAATTAATCTATCTCTTATCTTAAAAACCCATAGATGGAATTATCATTATTGGCAATGTAGTTTTGAGTTATATGATAGAAAAACCTTATATTGATTGTAACGTATTCAAAGGTGGTGATCGAGTTGAAAAAGAACCTTATGGATATTCTTGCGTGTCCTGTATGTAAAGGAGATCTTGTCCTTAACATCGAAAAGGAAGATACCAACGAGGTTATATCGGGCACTCTGTACTGTTCTGCATGCAATGAATACTATCCTATAGAGGGGGGTATACCAAATATGCTTCCTCCTGATCTAAGAGAATAAAACTGGTGAGGAAATTCAATTGCAACAGGTTCATATCAACAGGCTTGGTGTAAATTCACTGGAATTCGAAACGGATACTGTTGAATTACCTTTATCCCCCGGTGAAGAACGCAGTTTTGAAATCGTTTTGATCAACTATGGTTCACCAACACATGTCAATTTATCAGTAAGTGATTCTATAAGGGAGAACATCACTGTTCTTGAAGACAATCCTTATGTTAAGCATGAGGAATACATACCTTTTATTGCAAGGATCCCATATGATGGCAGACTCTATAGCAAAGGGCAACTCTATATTACTGTGGGCTATGGTTCCAAAAGACAGGGATTTGATCTGAACCTGGGTCATCTAAGCCCAAATGATAAAAGTTTCTCTGTTGATGTTGACGAATCCTTATATAATTCTAAAATATCCAAACCCTCAAAATCTCCTTCTTCCGGACTATATAATGGGGAGCATTGGAGTGCTCAACTTCCTTCCATATCATTTGAAATGATAAGATCAGCTTTAGGTCTGGCTGCTCCGCATTCAGTTAATATTTTCAGGGTAGTTGTATTGCTGTTATTGGTTTCTGTTCTTGCTTTTATAGTTCTGTCCATTGACTTTAGCCAGTTCTTTGGTTTTTATCAATCTGTATTCTATGCAATTCTGCTTACATTTTTTATGGCTTATCTATTACTAAGACTTCCTAAATCTAAAAGATAATCAAGGTGAATAATATGAAATATATCATAGTGACCGGCGGAGTAATGAGTGGGCTTGGAAAAGGAATTACCACTGCTTCTATTGGGCGTAACCTAAAGAACAAGGGGCATAAAGTTACGGCCATCAAGATCGATCCTTACATCAATATTGATGCAGGTACTATGAGTCCTTTCCAGCATGGTGAGGTTTATGTTCTTAAAGACGGGGGTGAAGTAGACCTTGACCTTGGAAATTATGAACGTTTCCTTGATACGGAACTTACAAGGGAGCACAATCTGACCACCGGAAAGATATACGAATCTGTGATCTCCAAGGAACGCAGAGGGGAGTATCTGGGAAAGACCGTACAGATAATTCCTCACATAACTAATGAGATCAAGGACAGGATTCGCAGAGTTGCTGCAAAGAGTGGCGCTGATATTTGTATGATAGAGGTCGGTGGTACTGTTGGTGACATTGAAAGTATGCCTTTCCTGGAAGCTGTAAGACAGATGCACAGGGAGGAGCCAAAGGAGAATCTGGCATTTGTGCACGTGACCCTTGTTCCCATGGACGCGCAAGGTGACCAGAAAACAAAGCCTACACAGCATTCTGTGAAAGAGTTAAGGCAGTTAGGTCTCAAACCTAACATCATAGTTACCAGATGTAAAGAACCCTTGCTTGAAGGCACAATTTCAAAAATATCACATTTCTGTGATGTATCCGAGGAAGCGGTCATAAGTGCTCATGATGCAAAGGATATCTATGAAGTACCTCTTATGATGGAGGAAGAAGGACTCACTGATTTTTTGGTAAAACATCTGGATCTGAGTTCCTCAGGATCAGATGATGCCTGGGCTAAGATGGTTGACAGAATGCACAATCTTAATGGTAATGTCAGGATTGGGATTGTGGGAAAATACACACACCTTGAAGATTCATACCTGAGTATAAGTGCTTCCATTAAACATGCTGCCATCGAGTGCGGTGTTAATTACGAAGTATGCTGGATAAATGCAGAATCCTTTGAAGAAGAGCCTGATACAATATCATGTCTCTCAGAATATGATGGTATACTTGTTCCCGGTGGTTTTGGGGAAAGAGGTACTGAAGGTAAGATAAAAGCCATACAGTACGCAAGAGAAAATGATATCCCCTATCTTGGTCTTTGTCTTGGAATGCAGTTGGCTGTCATAGAGTTTGCCAGAAATGTGGCAGGTCTTGAGAATGCTAACAGCACAGAATTTGACGAAAACACACCATATCCTGTAATTGATATACTTCCTGAACAGGAAAATGTAGTTGATATGGGTGCAACTATGAGACTTGGCGATTACTATGCAGACTTAAAGGCAGGTTCACTTGCTGAGAGTATTTACGGTCAGTCCCAGATAGTAGAGCGTCACAGACATAGGTATGAAGTGAATCCTAATTATGTTGAGAAGATAGAAAACCACGGAATGGTCTTTTCCGGTAAGAACAGAAACAGGATGGAAATCGCTGAGATTCCCGGTAAGAAGTTCTTCTTTGGATCACAATTTCATCCGGAATTTAAATCCCGTCCTGGAAGACCATCACCACCTTTCAAAGCTTTCATTCAGGCAATGGTAGGGAAATAAGATTAGAATTTAATTTAAAAATAAGGTAACTATTCAGCCTGATAAAAACGCTATCAATAACAATCTTGACAAAAAGTTGAAACGTAAATTTCATTAGGATCATTTATTTTGATTGTTGCTATTGATTGCTTTTTTGATTGTTAGATTGTTAGTGAGCAGACATCTCTATTTCGATGAAATCAGTACCAATAGGCAAATCGTGCCAGGCTGAATAGTTACAAAATAAGAAAGATAAAGCCCACTTAAAGTGGGCTTAGCTCATTTTCAATGGTTCTACTTTCATATATTCCCTGAGGACAGTTGTTGCATAGCTTCCCTTTGGCAAAGAAAAAGTGAGTGTTGCCTTGCTTTTCCCCGGATTTAGTTCGTCTTCTCCGGTTTCAAATACAGGTTCGCAGTAGAGTAACATTTCCCTGCGCAGTCCTTTTGATGCAAGAGCTGACATTTGTTTCATCCTAAATGCTTCCTGTGCCATTCCAGTCTCGTTATATATTTCTCTTTCAATATCACCAGGAACATTGGATGCGAATTCAGTATTGTATCCCACCAGAGGTGCAGTCACAAATGCTCTCCTTCTTCTAAGGAGATTGTTCATGCCGTCTACATTTTCCTCGCTGGACTTCTGCATCTTAGTGACATCAGGCAGACCTTCCTTATTCTTGAAACAGATAATATCTCCCGGGCGTGCTTCATCAAGGGGAAGTCCGAGTTCTATTCTTTTGCAGATGATACGGTTGAATATGTATGACTGGTAAGCATGTATGAACATCCTGCTGATGTTTTCAGAAAGCACACCAAATGAACCTGCAAAATCTCCTGGATTTTCCACAAGGTAGTGCATCATTGCTCTCTCATATCTGAGACGCAGTGGATATGTTTTTAGTCCTTCCACAAAATCCCTTGTTTCACATGCATTATCTCTGGCTTCTTTCACATCATCCTGTTCATCAGGGAATGACTGTGCAATATATATGAGTGAAGCTTTTTCAAAATCACCTTTAAGGAGTTGTTCTCCAACCATGTGGGTAATAGGTCTGATAGCTCCGAACCTCTGAATGCCAAAAAAGTTAGGAACTCCTCCAAAAGCAATAATCTCATCTGTTGTTCTCTTGAGATTTTCTTCCAGTTCATCAGGTTTAAGATCAATATCTCTTATGGTAATGCGGAATTCATTACCGTACAGATCACCAAGTCCAAGAGATCTGTGTGACCTTCCTATGGCCTTTATTTCCACGTCTTTAAGGTAGAAGTTTTCAACATCTTCTTCCGACATATCGTATATGCTGATCTTCTGGGTAGTCGTTGCCCTTTTATCCTTCGTACCGGCAAATCCGATTCTCTTCTGGCTGATGCCAAGTTTGCGTGACATATCCCTGATAAGATGGTGCATATCCCAGTTGGTTTTGGTAACTTCCAGGATAAGGTATTTTCCGCTGTCACCTTCTTCACGGTTTGTAATCTCTCTGACAATAAAATCATCTGTTTCCTGTCTCAGTACGCCTCCAATTCCATTGGTATCTGTACAGTACAGGTCTATTCCCATTTTTTTTTCAACTGCTGGTATCATTTTAAATCATCCTAATTTTGGGGTGCTATATCGATTACTGTGATTTTGCTGGTGTTCAGGAAAGTCCATCCATCGTCTGTTGGGGCTGTTCCTCCTGCTAGTCCTCCTGCATATATGCTGGATGTAGGGTCCAGCATCAACCATGAACCATACTGATCTGTAGTATAATATATTGGTACAGGTCCATAGTATTCTCCGATCGCAGTTCCGATATCTTCTGTATTATTACCTATATATACTGCTGCAAAGGCATGAGTGTCGGTCAGGTAGATCCTTGAGGTTCCTCCGATGGATTCTACCAATGATGCCAGAAGGATCGCATAGTCATCACAATCCCCTGCACCGATTTTCAAAGTGTCACCCGGAGTGGACCACAGATCCTTTCCTCTGGGATCACTTATGTATTGTATGTTCTTTTTTGTATCATCGAACAATGAGCATATCTGGTATATATTGTATTGCCCGGGGTATTTTTTTGCAGATGCTGCAGCATTTGTCCGTACTTCCACATCAAATGGTTCTATTTTATCATTTATCTGAGTGAATATGCTCTCGGGGTTTAATGCATAGTCTGGTTCCTGAATTATAGCTTTATCCGAAACTTCAATTACAATCTCTTCAAAGTATTGTTTCTTGTAATCATGCCAGGTGCCTGATTTCGTCTGCGCAAACAAGGACATCTGTGGCTGGAGTTCAAGCTCTTCAATATTTTCGGGAACATCTATTGATATGGTTCCGATATTCTTTTCTTCCCCGGGAAGTATGGTTATACCAGCTTCATGCGATGCAAGCTCTTTTTCTGCTATTAAGTAAAAACCGAACTGGTATATATAAATAGGTGCAATGCCACTGTTCTTCACATATATGCTGATAACACTCTCGCTTCCTTCGTAAAATTCAGTATAGTAGTAGTAGCTTGAAACCTCAAAACCAGGCAAATGACTTGACAACTCATCTGGTGTATCTTCATAGAATGATATTGGCGTAGCTGGGACAATGGGTATTGTCAGTTCATCGGCATTTATTTGATAATAGTCCTCTCCCTGAAATAATTTTACAGAGGATGGGTTGAAAATATTCCCCACTTCGTTAAGTGGTTCAAAAAGGCATCCTGATGAAAGGATAACCCCGATCAATGCCACAAATAGTATCGCATGCAGTATCAAATTCGTATTTTCCATTTTTTTCATGCTAAATACCAATAGAACATAAGGTACAAAATCAAAGTAGTTTCAAATTTCCTGTGACTTTGTCGAGTTCATTTGCTTTTGCAGGTCCTATGCCAAGTACTGTAACAGTTCCCGGTGAGATTTCAGTAAGTCCTGCGTCCTGTATAAGTGCAGTAGGAAGTCCCTGCCTTCTTGCTACTTCTTTCAGCTGGAACATGTCTTTTAATGCTGTCACTCTTAGAACCACTTTTTTTTGGCCACCTTCTTTCCACTTCTCAAGGGTTGTACGGTCTGCCCATTCAGAAGCAGATACTGCTGCGTGCGCAACCTGCACAGCAAGTTTTCCTTTTGATAATTTGAGGTCATCCCTGATAACAATACATTGTTTATATTCGGTCATTGTTCTTCCTGATCCCGGACATTCATAGCCTGTTTTCAATGGTATCTATTATATGCTCTGCTACATTGATATTCAGGGATTTATATATGCCTGCTCCTGACGGAGTTGCATTTACTTCTAGGACAAAACATTCCTTGTCTCCTTCAATAATGTCCACACCGGCAAATACTGCTCCTATGGCTTTGGCAGCATCAATGCACATTTTTTCCTGTTTCTTTGTGAGTTTACATTTCTGGGGGGTGCCGCCCTGACTCAGATTGTTCAGCCACCAGCCATCCGCTGCTTTCCTGTAGATGGCACCTATGACTTTCCCGTCAACAACAAATGCACGAATATCCTGGCCGGGGTTTTCTATGAACTCCTGTATGTAAACCATTCCTTTTTCATTTATTGAGCCGGAAATTAGGTCATATACTGTTGTTTTTTCAGGAGTTCCATTTGGTCTTATCACTTCATTATCTTTTATGCGTTTGATATCTATTCCCTTGTATCCGAATACTGGTTTAATTACAGCATCTTTCCATGTTTCTAATCTCTTAAGGGCCGGTTCTACATTCTGTGTGACAAAAGTTTCAGGTGTATTGATCCCGGCTTTTGAGATCAGGCAACTTGCATGGAATTTATTTGCCGCATTCTGTATGGCAGCAGGCGGATTGATCATGATGACTCCGCTTTCCTCAAGTTCACAGAGGACATCGAAGCGGAACACATGAGCATCGTTTGTTCCTGGTCCCATGTCCCTTATGATAATTGCATCCAGCTCAGACAGGTTAATCCTGTCTGCACGATGCTCAATATTTTTCCCAATGGAAGTTTCCATTTTTCCAAAATTCGGGGAAAAAGTTTCAAATCCTCTTTTCCTGGCTTCCTGCATAAGTGCATCTGCAGTCCAGTCTTTTTGGTCTGTAACCACGATTCCTATTTTTTTCATATTAATTCCTTAATTGCGACATATTATTACTGCTGTTAAATTAATATCTATGTTTCATTCTTTGTTCCATTTTCTGTAGATGCAGGCAGGAATATCAATAACATTCTTCACAGAATCGATAATAATTCCGTCAGCTGTAGCAACGACATATGAAGGGTGGCAGTTCTTCAGGTCATAGTCAACATGCCTTGATGTTCTTGCCTCTCCTTTTATTGACAGTTCTTTCATTCTTTTTCTGATGAATGCTGCCAGCTCTCCACTGCGCTTCATCTGGGTATCCAGAAGTACATCCGTCTTCTTTATTTCAGTACTTAAAAGGAAAGACAGCATCTTTTCAACAGCCTGGAATGTAAGGTTGTCATTAGTGTGGTTATTAAAAACTCCCTGTATATCCCGCAGGAATGAATCATCTGCAATCCACATTCTTTCTCCACCGAGCATACTTTCCAGTGTAATAAGCACATTGTACCCGTCTACAAGGAGTGTTTTTCCTTTCAGTTCCTCGCGGTGTATTTTCTTTTTTTTACGAGCCTTTGAGGTTTCTGGTGAAAACACCGTGCGTGCAAGTATATATCTATCATTTTTATCAAGTCTGTAATGATCACCGGCAAACCTGATCGAACTATCTTTTTTGTATCCTCTCTCAAGAAGATAGCGAATATCCGTTGCAGCTTCTGCCATATCATCATGCAGCCTGGTTTTGATCATGTAATCATTTTCAATCATCAGGTTTCAATCTTTTATTCTGTATTTCAGAAGAATTATATGTGTCGGGATACAGGAGATTTTAACTTTAGTATGTGGATATGAGTGAGTGGGTATAGTTCCTGATGATCAGTGTTTATTCTTGTTTATTATATTCGGGTTCTATTTATATAGCTTAAAAATATACTGTCTGTGGATATTGATGTATGTTTGTCTGGACAACAGATGTTAACAGAACTTCTTACGAGTGACAGGGATGAATGGACAAAAAAAGGGAAAAGTGCTGATAGTCGATGACGAATCACTGAACGTCAAGTTGCTTGAAGCTTATCTCATGCATGAATATGATATAATTTCCGCATCTGGTGGAATTGAAGCACTGGGAAAAGTGGAGTCACATAGTCCGGACCTTATTCTTCTTGACTTGATGATGCCTGATATCACTGGCTATGAAGTATGTCAAACATTGAAAGATTCTGAAAAAACCCGCTTTATTCCTATTATAATGGTCACAGCCCTCTCAAGTCTGGAAGATCGCATAAAAGGTATCAATGCCGGTGCAGATGACTTTTTAACAAAGCCACTTGACAGGATCGAGATTAAGACAAGGGTAGGCTCTCTTCTTAGAATAAAGAAACTTCATGATGAGCTTGTAGCTGAAAGGGATCAGGCACAGAATTATCTCGATCTTGCAGGAGTTATGCTTCTCGTTCTTGACGAAAACGGTATTGTCCGTTTAATCAACAGAAAAGGCTGTGAGATACTTGGATACACTGAAGATGAAATTACTGGAAATGACTGGTTTGATAGCTACGTGCCTGATATTTTCAGAGAAAATGTCAGAGACGTATTTAAAAAGTTAGTATCTGGTGAAAGCACCGCAAACGGAGATTTTGAAGTACCATTTCTCAACAGCAAAAAACAAAAAAGGATAATGAGCTGGAACAATATTGCGATAAATGGCCCAGGGTGTAATGTGAATGGCTTGCTTATTTCAGGTGAGGATATTACAGAAAGACTTGAAGCCGAATCTAAAATAAGAAGAGCAAATGAATATTTGGATAATCTTTTAAAAGCATCACCAATTGCAATATTATCTCTTGATTACAAAAAAGATATCATTACTGCAAATAAAAATGCTGCAGACCTTCTTGGTTATGCAGTCAGTGAGCTAATTGCGAGACCTATAAGGGATTTTGCAGAAAATGTTGATCTGCTGGATTTTGCTGACAAAAAACATTTTGAGATGATATTTTTCACAAAACATGGTGAAAAAGTCAGAATGAATGTTTCAACTTCTCTTCTTACAGATGATGATGGAAACCAAGGACTCATTGTTACATTGCAGGACCGTTCCCGGCTAAGGGGCATATTCATCACTCCTCTTACTGAAGATGTTGAAGGGAACACGAAGAGTAATGAAGTCGAGATGGAAAGCGGTTATATGTATCTTTCAGACTGTGAGGATCCTGTAAAAAGTTACCAGTTGTTCTCTGATCTTGTCAGGAGTGGAAAACCAGGTCTTTGTATTACAAGACATAACCCGGATAAGATTCGCAACACGTATGGTATCGCAAAGACACCAATTGTCTGGCTGACAAAAAACAAGATGAATGGTCAACAATCTATCGATTCAACTGAACTTTTCAAGATATATCCTACAATAGCTGATTTTGTGAGTAAGATAGATGATGGTGTCGTTCTAATGGATGGTCTGGAGTACTTGATACTTGATAATGACTTTCTATCTGTGGTAAAACTGATAGAGCAGACCAACGATGCTATTATGGCTTCCAGTTCTAGAATGGTTTTACAGCTCGATCCAAATGTACTGGAAAAGAAAGAGTTCCACTTGCTTAAAAGATGGATGAGGTCTGCATCCGGGGATTCTATCGGCTTATGAAGAATTGAACCATATTTCGATAATTTTATAGTTTTCTCCATTAAACATTTATATTATTTTAACTCTATTATTATTACTTCTTCTTTGAATGTATGGAGGAAAGAGGGGTATTATGCGATTTGTGGACACTATAGATGGTTTGAATGAGGTTTTTGAGACTGATATACCCAAAAACAGTGTTGTGCTTGTAACCGGTGCGGCAGGTACTTTAAAGTCAGGTTTTACTTTTCAGGTTCTTTCTAATTATCTGGAACAGCAGGATGAATATGGCTTATATATAACATTTGAGCAAAGCAAAGAGAATCATCTTCAGAATATGGATAGTATGGGAATTTCCCTATCTAAAAAGCTACATATTTCAGATTTTAGTGACTACAGGGTCGTTTATGATGATTTTTCAGATGATCTTTTGACTATTCTGGAAGAGAATATACTTCAGTTCAAAAAGGAAATTGGAGATAAATGCACATGTGTAGCTATAGATTCCCTTGGTGCGTTATACTCTCTTTTGAATGTGGAACCTCAGGACCTAAGAAAAAAGATGTATAGACTGCTTGAAACCCTGAGACGCGAGGAACTCACAACATTTCTCATCCTTGAAGAAGAGAAGCTATCCGGTATATTTGATCCATCAACTGGTATGGAAGGTTACCTTGCAGATGGTATAATTGAGTTGGGACTACACCTTAAAGGTAATGTTGCAAACAGGTATCTGAGAGTACGAAAAATGCGTTCTGCTTCTCATAGTATGGAACCCTGGATTTTGGCAGTATCAGAAAATGGCCTTAAGGTCTACAAGGGTAATTTCTAAAACCTAATACGAATATTTTTATATATTCCATACTAAGCGTATTGTTGTTATTAATAGGGGTGTGAAGGATATGTTTTCTGAATTCAATAATGCTTTTATCAATCTATTGTTACAATTTCTGTCTGTTCTTGTTCTGGTCATTGCCCTGTCCCAGGTATCAAAAGATCCTTCTGGAAAGCACTGCAAACTTGTAAGTGTTGCAGTATTGTTGCAATTGCTCTCTATAATTGCGTTCATGTTCCCTTCGATGTCGACACTTACCGGGATAGGAGTAGGCTCTTTCCTGAAGACTCAGATGTACCTTCATCATCTCGCTGGCTTGCTTGTTATTGTTTTCTCGGTATACATCAAACTTGCAGTTGATGGCAGGATAAGATCCATCGTTAATCCGTTCAATCTCATGAAAATAACCCTCGCAATATGGGTGCTTGTTTTCATCGGTGGTATCAGTCTCTACCTGTCACTTTGGGAAGGCATATCGTTTTTTGACTAACGTCTGTCTACGATACGCTTTGGTCTTCCTTTGACACGGTAGAAATCCAGCTCCCCAGGATTTGTGTAGTTAAAGAGAATGTTCAGACTTCCGTCAATATATGAATTCTCCAGGTTTTTCTTATAGGCAAAGAATGACCTGAGGAAGTTTTCCTTGATAAGTTCTTCATCGCAGTCCTGAAGATCATTGCATTCCATGCTGACCCTCAGGGTTGTTTCTCCTTCATCGTCCCCTCCATAAAGGAAAGCCTCATATTCGCCAGTCAGATACTCCATGTTCTCTCTCTGGAATACGCCTTTTTCGATATCAACACGATTAAAAGGGGTGCCTGAAACCCAGAATGTTTCAGCTTCCCTTTCAGGATTCATTATCTTCATATGGGTCCTGCCACAAGCGCATTCTTCACGGCTAAGTACTACGGTCGTATCTTCAGTATCATAGTTAAGGAGTACATTTCCGCTCTTCGCTCCAACAGGTAACAACGTTGTAAGTACAACTCTGCCGCATTCTCCATCCTTTACAAATTTATTCATATGCGGGTCATATACATCCAGGTGAACAAGGTCTTCAGGAACATGCAAGCCACTTATGTCCGTGCACTCTCCGCACATGGTTCCCTCGGTACTTCCGTATGTGTTGTAGACATCACAATCCCATATTTCGGCAACGTATTTTCTTGATTCTTCTGCAAAGCTTTCTCCGCCTATAATAAGACGTTCAATGCTGGATCTTGCAGGATCCATTCCCTGCTCTTTCATTCTTTTTGCAAGATGTATTAGCTTGAAGATGCTTCCGACAATGGAAGTTGGTTTGTATGTTTCCATGATTCTGATGGGGAAAGTACATTTACCTTCAGGGATGATGGTCATTCCGATGTTTCTGGCTGCAAGTGTCATTGTGTTTGCACCTACGTTCATTCCATAGGAAGCACAAACAATAACCCGGTCGTTCGTTCCAAATCCCTGTGACCGGAAGCTTCTGGCATATTTTTCTGCATATCTTTCCCAGTCTTCCCATGTAAGGAAAAATGATTTGGGTGTTCCGCTGGTGCCACTGGTTTCGTGTACTGTGAACACATCTTTCCAGTCCACCATCCTGAATCCGAAATCATCTTCTACGGGTGGCTGATTTTCACGAATGGTCTTCCCGGATATGTTCGGAAGTTCAAGGAGATCTTCATGTGACCTGATATCAGAAGGTTTAACACTGTGTTCCCTGAACCATTTCTTGTAGAACAATGAATTCTCTGATGCATATTTCACAGTGTACCTGATCCTTTCATCCACCAGGGCATCAAGTTCACTTCTGTCCATGGTTTCAATATCCGGGTTGTAGAATGTCCTTTTTGACATATTCATCAGTCTCATTGTTTAAATGTGTGAAAGTTTTTCTATCTGCTCTTTTATCTTGTTTATATCATTGGAAGGCAGTTTGCAGCTTTGATTCTGGCATATATGTAATGTAGTCTTACCATCTATCATTCCCATGTCCTTTGTGTAGACTGCAATATCTGTTATTCTTTCCCTGTTTTTTTCCGGTTTTAAAAGCAGAACCTTTTCGGGTATGAACCTTTCATTTATGGATAAGATCATATTTTTGGTGTCAGTATTTTCAAGATTACCGACAATGACTATCTCCAGAGAATCTTTCATGGCAAAGTCCAGAGCAGACATAAATTGGGTATATCCAATTGGAGTAGTGCTTACTCTTTCTGAGAATGCCTGTATGGTTCTGTGGCCCACACTTTCAAGTTCATGGTCTGCTGTTATCTTTGAAAGCTTCAGGATGTTTAAAGCGCATACAGAGTTTCCTGAGGGAATGGCACCGTCATATACTTCCTTACTTCTGAATATGAGTTCTTCTGCTTCGTCGGATGTATGGAAGAATCCTCCATTTTCACTGTCACTGAAATGCGCTATAAGGTAGTTGTTTAGTTTCAGTGCATGTTCCAGGTAACTGGTATCAAAGTTTGTCTGGTAGAGTTCTATAAGTCCCCATATGAAAAATGCGTAATCTTCAAGGAAAGCATCTATGGCAGCTTCTCCTTCTCGATAGCGGTGCTGCATCTTTCCATCACTTTCTGCCATTTCCTTAAGGAAGAAATCGGCTGTATCTTCAGCTATTTTTACATACTCTGTATCATTGAAAGCCTGTGCAGCTTTACAGAGTGCAACAATTATCAGTCCGTTCCAGTCAGTAAGTATTTTATCATCCTTGGAAGGATGGATACGCTTTTCGCGGTCAGTGAATAGCTTTTGTCTTGAATGTTCAACAGACTCTATAATATCTTCCACGTGGTCTGCCTTTTTGGAAATAATGTCCTGCATGCTCTTTGTCATGTGGGGTATATTGTTTCCAGTAAGTTCTTTTTTGTGTTCTTCAGCGAAGTTGCCTTCTTTTTGAATATTGAAAATACTCGTGAAAAGAGTGGCATCTTCTTTTCCAAGAATTTCCTCAACCTGTTCTTTCGTCCAGATGTAAAACTTGCCTTCTTCTCCTTCACTATCTGCATCTTCTGCTGAGTAGAATCCTCCTTCCGGTGAAAGCATATCTCTTTTAAGGTAGGTCAATATCTCTTTTGCAGTAGTCTTGTATTGTGGATCTGCTGTTGCCTGATATGTTTCTGC
This sequence comes from Methanolobus sp. ZRKC5, assembly GCF_038446525.1. Taxonomy (GTDB): domain Archaea; phylum Halobacteriota; class Methanosarcinia; order Methanosarcinales; family Methanosarcinaceae; genus Methanolobus. Next base: position 894,676 of record NZ_CP151792.1, on the reverse strand, counting down.
CAAAGCGATTACCATCAATGCCTGGTCGTAGAGCATTTTTTCAAAATGGGGGACAAGCCATTGTCTGTCTGTTGAATATCGGTGGAATCCAAAACCTATCTGATCGAAGATTCCTCCCATACGCATTTCAGTTAATGTTCTTTCCACCATTTCCAGTGCATTTGCATTGCCTGAGCTTTTCCAGTATCTCAGGAGGAATGTAAGATGATGGGGTGTTGGAAATTTAGGTGCTCTTCCAAAGCCCGCATGGACATTATCAAAAGTATTTGATAGCTGTTCGAATGCTTTTTTCATTACCTCTTCATTGATAGTAATTTCCTGTTCTTTTTTCCCGGAAGCTGATACCGCAGATGTTATGGCTTCAGCGCTATTGAGAAGTTCTTCTTTTTTGTTGATCCACAGGTCTTTTATGGCCGGAATTAGTTCAAGCATTCCCGGATTTCCATATCGGCTTTCTCTGGGGATGTAGGTGGCGGCATAGAATGGCTTTTTTTCCGGAGTCATGAGGATTGTCAGTGGCCAGCCTCCGCTGCCAGTGAGTGCCTGACAAACTGACATATATATGTTATCAATATCAGGTCTTTCTTCACGATCCACCTTAATAGAAACGAACGAATCATTCAAGACCTCTGCAACGTCATTGTTTTCAAATGACTCTTTTTCCATAACATGACACCAATGGCATGTAGAGTAGCCAATTGAGAGGAATATCGGTTTATTCTCTTCTCTTGCTTTTTTAAAAGCTTCTTCTCTCCATGGGAACCAGTCTACAGGGTTGTGGGCATGTTGCAGCAAGTAAGGGCTTTTTTCCTCTATCAACCTGTTATTTTTTTCTGAAGTATTGTTATTTTCTTTAATCAATCTGTCACTCCCCGCTTAAAATTACTTTATTAACAATATATGTTCTCTTTAGTTTGAAATACCCTTCCTGTGATTATTCATTTGATGGATATGTTTGTGTTTTCCACAAACGTTGCAAATTGCGTGTATCATAATGATGGTGATATTTTTAAAATGTACGAATATTTATATAGTACTCTCACTTTACCTAACTTAAGTAGTATTATTTCGTAACAATGTTTCGAATAAGGATTAAAAAAGAATGGTGGTACAATTATGGATAAACGGTTAATTTGGTCGGTTGTTATTATGCTTGCATCAGTTCTGCTGGTTAGTGGCATGATTAATTTCCAGGCAGGTTCAGCACAGGACACCCCGGATGCTGATAGTTCAGGTCCTGCAATAGAGGACTCTGTAACTATGGCTCAGAAAGCATCTTCTACTCCGTCAACAAAAACAGAAGTACTCTACAATAATTCTAGCAGTGCGGCCCCTGTATCAGCTCCTACCATGATGTATTCAGGTGGTTCAATGAGTGCTGAACCAGCTCCTAAATTAACGGTTACATCTGGGTCAGATGACAATAATGATTTAATCATTAAAGCTGATTTCTCCGTAGAAATAAATTGCCTGACTGCCAATTTCACTGACATGTCAGAGAATGTAACTTCCTGGGAATGGGACTTTGGAGATGGTACTAACTCAACTCTGCAGAATCCAGACCATACTTATGCAGTAAATGGTTCTTACACAGTTAGCTTGGTTGGTTCCGCTTCAGATGGGTTCAATGCTTCTACAGAACAACTCGTAGAGGTCGAAGATTGTAGCTCTTCCGAACCAGTAGAAGAAGAAAAGAAGGAAGAAGAAAAAGAGAAGGAAGAAGAAAAAGAGTATCCTGTTACACAGGCAGTTCCTGAGTTCCCTACAGTTGCGATTCCGATGCTAGCAATTATTGGAATGGCATTCTTCTTTGGTAGAAAACAATAAAATCAGAATTGAATCTGAAAAATACGAAAACCGCTGAAAAGCGGTTTTTAATACATTATTTTTGCAAATCCACCGATTTTGTCCTTGCAGATATTTGCATGTTTTTCTTCATCTTTTATTAGTTGTTCTATATCCTGCAAGAATTCGATTTGATCTACTTCATTAAGAAATAGCTCTTTGATCACATCTGAATTGGTATTTTTAATATCATTGTACGCATTTCTTGCAAGTATTTCGTATTTCATTATTCTCTCGAACATTTCGTTACTTGCCATACCTTCAAAATCAAAGATATGTTTTGGAAGTCCCGGTGGGCATGTTTCCGGTATAGTTACATTTCCTTTAATTAACCATTTCTTAATGGTGTCTCCATGCCTGTCGGAGTCATGGGACAATATTTCAAGTGCAGCTACGCTGTCATCCATCATCTCGATACGTGCTTCCCATGTACCTAATTGCTCCATTTCTGCTTCTATCCAATACATTCTCTGGAGTAATTTCTCAAGGGTTGTTTTATTGTTGATCACTGGCAAAATGATTCCTCTTATTTTATATATGGCATTTTTATATTTATTTCTTTTGAAGATTTAACGATGAGTATTTATACTCAGAACTATATTGAGTATTCCTTCAATATTACTTCAGTATTATTTGACACACGGAGGATTATCTATCAGTGCAATTGCTTTGTTAAGCAGTGGTCTTGATTCTGTCACTGCCATTGCTGCAGTTCAGGAACAGATTGGAGTTAAGATGGCTCTTATATTCAACTACGGGCAACGTTCAGTAGAGCGTGAGATCCAAAATTCGGTGAAGGTCTGTGAACACTTTGGGATTGAATATCGTATTCTTGACATACGATGGATGCGAGAGATAACCAATACATCCCTTGTCAATACGGACATGGAAGTTCCCTCGCTTAGCATGGAGGAAATATCAGACAATGCTGATCCTTCGATAACAATTCAGTCTGCTAAAGCCGTCTGGGTTCCAAACCGAAATGGCATTCTTATAAACATCGCAGCAGCTTTTGCTGAAAGTATGGGTTGTGAGTATGTGATTGTAGGTTTCAACAAGGAAGAAGCTGTGACATTCCCGGATAATTCTGCTGAATTCATCACTGCAATTGACGATTCCCTTTCATACTCAACAGCAAATGGTGTGAAAGTACTTGCACCTCTTATAGGGTTGGACAAAAAAGAGATCGTTGCAAAAGCTGTGGAGCTAAGAGCACCACTTGAGTTTAGCTGGAGTTGTTATCATGGCGAGGATATTCCTTGTGGTGAATGTGAGAGTTGTACTCGAAGAAGAAGGGCTTTTGAAGCTGCAAGTATTCAAGACCCATTGCTTGTAAGGCTCGGGATATGACCCGGACATTTGATACTTTTTGGTGCGATAAAATGAAATGTATAATTCTTGATAAAACGACAGATTATGACGGCAGCCAGATATCATCACTCTGGGCCTATAATCTTGCAGACGTCCAGGCTGACTCCATCATTGCTTTCAGGGGAGGCTGTGATGTTAAGATCGAACATATGATCGATCTCGAGGACAAGAAGCAGGGCGATATGATATTTTCCACTGACATGGTCCACTTCATCATAGAACATTTTGATTCCACTGACCTGAAACTGGTGTATGCAAGGCAGAGATTGTTTACGGCAATAGTTGCAGAAGTACTTTCAGAATACCGCAATGACCTTGTTAGAAAAGGTGATGACCTTTTTGTGGATGACAAAAAACTTACAGTATCTATTGCAAGCACATCAGCCGTTTCACAAAAAATTCACTTCGGAATAAATGTCGTGCACGATTATTATGGTAGTCTTGAGGATATTGGAATTAGCAGTGCTGATGTGGCTGAACTGATGGAAAAGATCGCTAATTGTTACTATAATGAATTTATTGATATTGAGATGGACCTTCGCAAATCAAGGCCATTGGATGTGATCTAGTGTTCGCACCCATCAATGAGATATTTTGCTCAGTGCAGGGTGAAGGCCCGTATGTAGGGTGCAGGCAGGCCTTCGTTCGATTTACCGGGTGTAATCTTAATTGTCATTATTGTGATACTCCTGTGGAAGCAACGAAGTTCTGCAGGGTTGAGAAAAATGTGGGATCCAATGTTTTCCAGGACATTGAAAATCCTCTTTCGTCGGATGAGGTTAGCGATATCGTAAAGTCATTCTCTGGCTTGCACTCAGTCTCACTAACAGGCGGTGAGCCGTTGCTTTATGCGGAATTCATATCCTCCATAGATGTGGATGTACCTCTCTATCTGGAATCTAACATGACCCTGCCTCATATGGCTAAAAAAATAAAAAACAGTCTGTCATATGTTTCCGGTGATGTGAAACTTTTACCTCATTCATCGCTTGATGATCCGGAGCTTCATCTTGACAGGACTATCGAGTGCTTCAGAAATTTGAGGACTACGCAGGACAGGGATTGTTTCTGTAAGATAGTTGTAACAAAAGACACACCAGTTGATGATATCGAAGGTATTGTCGGTGCCATATCCGGCTATATATCCAGCCTCATACTGCAACCGGTGACACAGAAGGACATGCAGCCTGAACCTGGCTATCTGCTTGGTTTGCAGGAATCTTTCCTTAATGATATTGATACTAGAATAATACCACAGACCCACAAAATGTGGGGGTGCTTATAATGAAAATGAAACTTGGAATAACTGATTATATTGATAGTGCCCATTATCTTCCCGGGCATGAGACATGCGGGATCGTTCACGGACATACTTATAAGACCGAAGTCGTGATCGAAGGTGAGAAAAAGGACACTGGGATGGTTATGGACTTTTATGAGATAAAGAAAGTTATCAAAGAAGTTCTTAAAGAATATGACCATGTGTTGTTGAATAACATGCTGGAGTTTCCAAGTGTGGAGAATCTGTGCGAGCATGTCCACACTAAGCTTTCATCCCGACTTGACTACCCGCTATCCGTAAAAATGTGGGAAGGCGAAGGCAAGTGGTGTGAAGTAAGTACATGTTAAATTAGAAGTTTATACAAAACTATATCTATGAGTTTACCTTACAATTAGCCGTGTTTATTGGAGCTGCCTAGGAGCTATATTTATGGAAAATGAAGAAAAAGACATTTGTGAAATTGAAATTTCCAAGGGTGACGATATCAAGAGAATAATATCACAGCATCCTTGTTATTCCAAAGAGGCCCAACACAAGTTTGGAAGAATCCATCTTGCAGTAGCTCCGAAATGCAATATTCAATGTAATTATTGTGACCGTAAATTTGACTGTGTTAATGAGAGCAGACCTGGTGTTACCAGTGAAGTCCTGACTCCACAGGACGCTCTTGAAAAGACCAGGCAGGTCCTTAAGGAATATCCTTTCATAAAGGTAGTTGGTATTGCAGGTCCTGGTGACCCACTGGCCAATGATGAAACCTTTGAGACACTGGAACTTATCAAGAAAGAGTTCCCGGATATAACACTCTGTCTGAGTACCAACGGACTCGCATTGATTGAGAAGCTGCCTGATCTGGTAAGAGTAGGGGTTACTACATTAACGGTAACACTGAATGCAATTGATCCTGAAATTGAGGCTCAGTTAATAGGTCATATTTCTTATAATGGCAAGATCTACAGGGGTATCGAAGCAGCTGAGATCATGGTTAAGAACCAATTGGAAGGTATCAGGCTTGCAGTTGAGGCTGGTCTTGTGCTCAAGATCAATACTGTGCTTGTTCCAGGTATCAACGATACACACATTATTGAAGTTGCCAAGAAGATAAATGAGCTCGGTGTCTTTATCATGAATGTGATGCCGCTTATATGCCAGGCAAAGTTTGCGCACATGGAACCACCAACACCTGAAGAGCGCAAGGCCATTCAGAAACAGTGTGAGCCTTATGTCCAGCAGATGAGACACTGTCGCCAGTGCAGGGCTGATGCGTATGGTCTTATTGGAACCGACATGTCACAGATGAGTGAAGAACGCAGAAAAGTCGTTAAATTCGATATGGATAAAAAGACGCATTCAGATGAGAAGGCTTAAGCCTCTCCATCTGGTATTTTATAGGATTATTCTTTTTATTAATTTAATTAATTGTGCAGGTGTTTTTTTTGTATATAGAAGAGCTTGCGGTGAACTTAAGGAATTTTGAAGGGGTTACCCGGAAAAAACCAATTGCAGAAATTGTGCGCATATTCGAGACAGTCCGCTCAGAGTATGGAGAGGTCATTGATGACTTCGGAGACGATGCTGCAGTTATTGATATTGGTACTGATGATGTCATCCTCTTTGCTGCTGATGCAATCTGGGGAAAGATAGTCAATAAGAGTCCCTGGTGGACAGGTTACACTTCCGTTGTTGTGAATGTGAACGACATTTCTGCAATGGGTGGTCGTCCACTTGCAATGGTCAACGTCATGGCTTCCAGTGACCAGGAATCCACTGAAGAGATAATGAGAGGTATCCGGGATGGTATCAAGAAATTCGGCGTACCAATGGTAGGCGGACACATGCATCCTGACACTCCTTATAACTCACTTGCAGTATCCATTATAGGTATTGCTAAGAAGGATTGTGTGATCCGAAGTGACAGTGCGAAGCCAGGAGATGTTGTGATAGTTGCCTATGACATGGATGGCAGGGTTGGACAGAATTCCCCTTACAGCTGGGATACAACTTCATTCAAAGAAGCTGATGTTGTACGTGAGCGTTTCATGGTCATGCAGGAGATTGGGGAAAAGAAACTGGTAACCGCAGGTAAGGACATCAGTAACCCGGGTACTATCGGTACTCTTGGTATGCTTTGTGAAGTGAGCAGGATGGGTGCGTCTGTGGATATTCGAAAGATACCACGACCTGATGATGTTGACTTTGAGCAGTGGTTGAAGATATATCCTGCAACTGGTTATGTTGTCACTGCAAAAGAGGAGAATGCTTCTCAGTGTGTTAAGATGTTTGAGAATGCTGGTCTTAAGGCTGCTGTTATGGGTGAAATTAATGATAGCCAGGTCATTGATATTTATGATAACAGCGGGAAAGCTATTGTCTTTGATCTCAAAAATGATACAATTACAGGTATTTGAAAGGACTGGCTACTAAGCCTGTCCGTTTTTATTAAAATTTAATCGCTTTCTATCCAGGCTTTCAGTTCTTCGTGCAGATACTTTTCAGCAGCTTGTACTTGTTCCAGGACACCCCTGAGGACGATAACTTCTCTATCATCTGTTTCTACAATGTGAACTCCTATTTTTCTTCCATGTGCTTCAAGCTCGAATTCTTCCACAAGGTCGTAGATTATGTATGAAGGAGTTCCAGGTGGCATTATAAGATCATAGAGATTTTCCAAGTCCTGTACAGCAGGATCTGCTTCTATTTTGCTTTTTGTTCTTTCAAGATCCTCAAGTTGCAGTTTTTTTACCAATGTAATCACCGTCTATTCTGGTTGATGGTGTAATATACATAAATAGTAATCGCTGTGTTTAACAGGGTTTAACTATTAATAGTGTTAGTTGCAAAAATGTATCTGGTTTGAGTGTGCTTGAAAGTACTTGTGACATCCGGAGGGAATGAATGAGATTAATCGATTTATCAGATGAGAAAGGGCAGATCAGGGTCGAGTTTGGTGGATGTAACATGAAATGTCCGTATTGTGTTCACATACATCAGTCTGTGAAGGAGTGGACTGTTGGTGAGGTGGTGGATTATGCGAGCAAGTCTACTACTGAGAATGTCTATCTTGGGGGTGCAGAGCCAACTCTGCAAAAAGATCTTTTGCCACTGATTGAGGAGCTTCACGGTGTTGGTAAGCGTGTTATACTGAAATCAAATGGTATGAAACCTGATATTCTTGAAGTTGCGCTTCCTTTTGTTCATGGCTTTGTGATTGAGATAAAAGCTCCCAGTGATGATATAAAAGGCATAATGGAGCTTACGGGTATGTCAGATGAACGTAGCACAAAGTATGTGGGGCTTCTTAAGGAGTCTCTGATCATCGCAAAGAAAAAATGGCTGAGGGTCTGGATAAGGGTAATACCTGAATATGTGAATGCTGATACGATGCCACGTATACTACCTGATCTTGAAGGCGCTTCTGAGGTTATGCTTTACCAGTTCATGAGTAATCCGGAATTCGATCTTCCATTTATGGGTCATGATAAGCCGGCTCCTTCCTGGGGACAAATTAAGAATCTGGGGGAAAGTGTGTTAAAAACAGTTCCTTTGGTCAGGGTTGTTGGTGAAAGAGGTCAGATGGTGTTGCAGGAAGAATAATGCTAAGGATGTTACAATTTGTTTGAAGATGTTTGTGAAGCTTCTATCTTTGAATGACTTGACTGATAACCAATAGGATTAAAAATAGTGTGATGCATGATATATACTAGAATTTTATTCAATTTAAGCTTATAATAAGGGATGATACAAATGAAAGAATATAAGTTCAAGCGTGGTTCTACACCTGATCTGGATAGGATATACGAATGCCTGACAGAGGCTTTTTCAAGCGATATCAAGAAGGAAGATGAAAAATTAATTACTTCTTACGGTATTCTTTCCAGCCTGACAGTATGGATAGATAATAAAAAGCTCGTTGTTGATACGGTGTCTGATACCTCTAATACAGATGATACTGTTATTCTTGATTCCAACAAGCGTTTTAGAGATTTTCTTCTAAGTGCTACTGGCTATACTGCGAAGGAGCGTTTGAAGCAGGCTAAAAAAGCTGTTTCTAAGTAAACACTCACTTTATTTTTTCTTTATTTTTACAAGTTGGTATGGTATGAATTTTCTTGAAAAACTGAAGGGCTTTGAGATTCCTACATGCCTGAGGGTGTGTGCAGGAACTGATGGTTCGGTCACTTTCCTGCTGGAGATTATGACCAAACACCCCACAGCTGTTGTGACGGAGTGCCAGCATATCATCCCGGCAGATGAGCAGAGCGCAGAAATATTCGGAGTAGATATTGGCGCTGATATCAACGAGCGCGTGGTCACTCTCACAGCCGGGGATGTCCCCTATGTGTTTGCCCGCTCCCTGTCAGCTATCGAGAAGATGCCCGAAGGCGTTCGCAGTGACATGATGAAAGCCGACATCCCAATTGGTAAGATACTGCGTGACCACGATATCGAGACCAGAAGAGATTTTGAAGGTATCGAGATAGTCGAGGAAGCTCCACTCTTTGGAGCAAAAAAAGTACTTTCCCGTTCCTATCGCATTGTCCACCACAACGGTGTTCTCATGTGGATCAACGAGAAGTTTCCGGTAGATGACCGCTGGTGCTTATAAATCACTGGTATTTCAACCGAAAACTTATTAATTGAGTCTGTGTATTAAGGGAAAGCATCCTCATACTTATTGTGTGCCTCGGTGGCTTAGGGGTGTAGCGCGTCCTTGGTAAGGACGAGGTCGTGGGTTCAAATCCCACCCGAGGCTCTATCTAGTTTTGGTTCAAAGCCCATATTTTGGTTGTTGCGTAGTTATCAGAGTTTTTGAATAAATAACTTTAGCTTTGGGACAATTAAAAATTATCTATTTTGTAATTCTATTAGTGCTGACAGCTTCTTTTCGATAGATCCAAGCCTCGTTTCAAGATTGGATTGGACAAAATGTTGTGCAACTGAATTCTCATCAACATCTTCATCAAAAGAGATTACAAACACTGGTTTTCCACTAGAATCAATCTCATAAACGTATGCAGTCTCTCCTATAATTTCTGAGTATGACTGCGGCAACCTCACCATTGGATATGAAATATTTGCCTTCGGTTTGTGCTGTGTAACTTTAAATTTACCTATTGATTTCATTATCTAACGCCTCTATATTTGTAATGTACAATAGTTGTACAACTATAATTGTGCAGTGTTACAATATATACTTTTCGTAGCAACTTCGTCGGTATAAAAATCGTGACTATAAGCCGCGATTGTACAACAATCTATATATAAAAGGCGAATCTCACGCATAGGGTTGATGTGTTTTGTGTTCGTGTTTTTTTTTGCGCGGGCCTTCTGGTGGCCTAATATTCGGCCGCCACACATCTTTTAAAAATCCTGCACAACTAAAATGCAGCGATTTAGAATCGTTTATGAATAAAAAGTCCTCAAACAATTTGGGGCAATAGTCAAAAGCATCTCTGCGGATTGAATTTTTGTTCAGCCCCCTCCGTTTAGATATGCTTAATCTTTTTTACAGGGGTGATCGTGGATAATGCACTCAATATGCATGAGCTTTGCTTTTGGCAAAATAAGACATTGGAAACAATGTCTAGGAAAAGAACATGAATAAAGTTATAGATGAAATAAGAAAGGATGGTTTCCATATTGATGAAAGTGAGGTGATTCCACAAGAGGAACTAGCTGAAATGGTAAGAATAGCACGTGAGAGGCGCAGAGAAGCTAAGGAGAAAGAAGATTCAATAGAATCTGAACTTGAAGAAGAAGAACCTGTTCAAGTCAATGTAGAGACAATTAACAGGTCCTTTGTAATCACTGAAGATAGAATATATCTGAGTGTCAGAGATAAAGTCGGCTGGCCCGAGTTCGCATATCTGGAAAATGGCCAAATATCCTATGCCCCTAGCATTCAGATAGATGGACAAGTTATCAATCCTCAGGCCCTTCCGTTCCACAATGGTTCTTATGTGCCAATTGTCGGGGTGCCGATATCGGAGTTCATTAATGAGGCGCCGGATGTAGAACCTAATGAATTGTTTGACTTAATCCACAGTCATATGAAGAGGTACATCGATGCCCCTGATATTGATATGGAGATGTTCATCCATTATGTCTTGTTCACATGGTTCTACAAGAAGCTTAACACGACTCCGTACTTACGCTTCATTGGTGACACAGGAAAAGGAAAGTCCCGCTTTTTGAAAGTTGTCTCCGACCTTTGCTTCTACCCAATAACTGCAGAAGGAGCAAGTACTTCAAGCGGAATCATGAGATTTAATGAGCAGTGGCATGGTACTCTGAAAATAGATGAAGCAGATTTCAATGGCGGCGCTGAGAGTGAGATAATAAAATACCTCAATCTTGGTTTTGAGGATGGGCATCGGTTTATGAAAACAAACAAAGCCAACCATCAAGAACAGGATTTCTTTGATCCTTTCGGCCCCAAGGTCATTGCGATGCGAGAACCTTTCAAAGATAATGCCACTGAGGGGCGTTTGTTATCTTTTGAACCGAGAGAAACTACAAGAAAGGACATCCCACCAAATCTACCGCCCGAATACAACGAATATGTTGAACAGATTCGCGGCACAATCACTCGCTTTGTATTACGGAACTGGAATCGTGTTGACCCCAACAACCTCATAGATTGCCGCGATATGGAAATAGAAAGACGCTTAAAACAGCTAACTACTCCTTTATCATTAACGCTGCAACTGCTGCCTGAAGGGGAAGAACGATTCAGGAACTATATGGACAGGCGCCAGGGCGAGCTCAAGGAAATACGTGCTCGCTCATGGGAAGGCGGGATGTTTAATTGCCTGTTTAATCTTGCAACAGGTGAAGAAGAACCGCATCCTGACTTAGCTCAATTCGTTGAGGATGATGGAATTTTGGCTGTCACGCCTACAATGGTTGCAAAGGGTTATGGGACTACTGCTAATACTGCAACCCGAGCTCTAACAAGTATGGGAATGGTAATTGAGCAAAAGAACGTGAAAATACAAGGAAAATCTAAGAAAACCCGGCTGTATGTCGTGCCTGATGAAAGTGTCTGGAGAGAAATTGTCCAACGGTACTATTACACGGATGAAGAGTCGGATGATAAATATCCAGACTGCCCCGAGGTGTTAAAAGCTAGGAGGTATGGAGTAAGTATGAATTGATGGAACAGATGGTACACATGGAACACTTGCTAGGAGTACAGTGGGGTAGAATGCATGGTACACATCTACCCTTATATTAATATCATGTTTTAATAATAATACATTGTACTACTCAATATCATGCATCACACTGTATAGATATGAAGTGTTCTAACTGTTCTATGTGTTCCTTGAGCTAATTAATAGAACTATAAAACCACTAAACTCATACTTAGTAATTATTCAAAATTCACAATCATACGCAAGATATTAACTCGATATCCTTTAAAGCTTCTAGTTCATTTGCAAACTGCATAAAAACCCTTCATAACAACCAAAAGCATCACAATAAAATGGAAAAACAAAAAATATTGTAGTATTAAATATGACATAAAAATAGTTGCCTTCCAAAAAATAACCTGTTGTGAATATATAATCATTGGATTTAACCACGTTCCAATAATAATCATAACTACAAGCAATACTCCAATTAATATGGTGTAGAATATATTTGCAAAAACTCTTGACTTTAAGGATACTGCTATTGAGTATTTTGTTTCAGTAGCTTTCAATATAACAGACACGTTTATTAAAAAACCAATAATAATTGATGCAAATGAAACAATGTAATTAGATTGTGCAATATTGCAAAAATCAATAAAGAAAGGGGTTATGGACACTAGTATCGAAAAAAGATATGGTATCAGTAGTATCCACAAAAAAATATGGGAGCTGTGTGCTCCGCTACTTTCTAATTTAGAGTAGTTATCTTTTATTATACTAGATACATCAAAAATCATTGAATTGTTTGCCATAATTATCTATATCTACTAGCAATACTAACCGAATACTCTTTGGCTTTATTTGCAATATATCTATGGGCAATTCGTCCATTACTGTTTATGACATCATCATCTTCAAATGCATAAGATTCTCTAAAATCTAAATTCTCATAAGTAATACCAACTGTGAATTCTTTTTTATGAGTGCTAATTTTTACTTTAATTTGTTTTAACTCAGAATTAGTAATTTCATAAAAAGGGGTATCCCTAGTGTTTGAAAATGCTTTCTTTAAAGAAGATGTGACTTTTTCTAGTTTATCATATGGTACTAAGCTTTTATTCTTAGATGCAGAAAGTGATAAATTAAAATTTTTCAGATTATCGATATCAATCTCATAATTTCCATCTGGTAAGGCTTTTTCTGCTTCATCTCGTGAGACATCCTGTGAAACAAATATTATATCTGTAATTCTATCCTCTCTTTGTACGATATCTGCTAGTTGATGACACATCAAAGGCTTTATTTCAACAATAATATCTTCATCAGATAGTTCATTTAATTCAGATTTAATCAAATGAGTTAATATTGTTTTGTAGCCCTTCCCAGAATAAGTTTGAGCAATTAAATATCCTTTATTCCGTATCAATTGATCTTGAAAGTAAGTGAACGTCATATCAAAAACGGGAGTTTTTTCACTATCAATAGACTCTGCATCAATAGCGCCAGTCTTTGTATCCATTATACTTCTTATTATCCCATACTCTCCATAATAAACAAGTGATTGAATTATAGTCAATTCACCAATTTCCCCACCCAGTTCTTCGGCAATTATTTTTTCTAAAAACACTTTACTCTTGATGGCATCTTCTTCGTTTTCTGCATCTAACTCTTCAGTATCTTCTTGCTTTAATTTTGGAAGGCTTTCAAATTTGAGTGCTTTTTTAGATGTATCTTCCAAAAATGGCTTTTTACTATATTTTATCAATGAATCTTTTATAATATCAATTAATGATGTACCCGTCCCAAATAAATCAGATATATCTTCATCTTCGGCTGAGTATTTTTGCCTAATTTTAATTATATATGGACTTAAACTAATTTTGGACATCGTAAATACTTCCTAAATTATAAGGATTTGAAATAAATAATTAATAGGACAATATACAACTTTAAATGATGTGTAGTAATAAAAAGATTTCTAAATGTTCTCGCAGTCTGAGATTGGTTACCTTATGACATGTAAAATACAAATTTTTCAAGATTATAAGCACACAGAATTGATGAAATGAACTAAACTATTATTACCAGATAATTGATTGAAATAGAACATATGGAACACTTGCTAAATGTACAAAAAGGTAGTTGCGGCCGTATTTAATCCAAGCCCGTGCGCTCTGAAGTATACTACATTTCCACAGGTAAATGTCTAAGTGTATAAGATACTTTATCTAATGAGTAAAAAACATAACTATGCCATCCCCATTGCAGCAACCTCTTCAACTGGCACTTCAACAAGTTCCGGCTTCCTGCAATGTGTGCAGATTATTTTTCTGGTTTCTTTGTCTACTGAAGGAAAGTACACGAACTTTCCACAGCTAAAGCATATCCATCTTGATCTTGTTGACATGATTTGTTTCCTCCTAAATAGCTACAATGTAGCTACATGTATATATAATTGTCGCTACATTATAGCTACAAAATGGCCGCAAATCATTTAATATGTGAATACATTGTAACCACAATGGAAATCAAAACAGATGCGTATCAAGTAATTGAAAAAACTGTAAAATCGAGTGGTAATTCAGGAAGAGTTTATGTTCCTAAAGAATGGGTGGGCAAAAAAGTAAAGATTTTACTTATGGAACCACTTGATTAGGCCCGCGCATTGCACTGTACAGATATGAAGTGTTCTAACTGCTCCAACTCATAAAGTAATTGCGAGAAGCTTAGGCACCAATCAAAGTGGAACAGATAGAACACATGGAACACTTGCTAGGTGTACAGTAAGATAGAATGCATGGTACGCTTCTACCCTTTTATTAATATCATATTTTTATAATAATACTATAGTGTACGACTCACATCATACATTGCACTGTATAGATATGAAGTGTTCTAACTGTTCCATGTGTGTCTAATTTTTATAGTAGTCACTCGAACAGATTACGATTCAAGAATCTGCTTCATTTTTTCCTCTATTAATTTGTTGATTTTTGATTCCATTATTGATGAAAAATCAATGTTATTTATCGTGCTTTCATGTTGGCTTTGATTTGTAGATGTATCTTTTCCAGTTGTGACTCCGTTAGCCTTTAGAATAGCATCATCAACATCTCTTCCCGAGAGGTGAACATAGACAGCAGGCATATCTGAGCCTTGTACCCATCCAAAATATAGGTTCATTTGAGCTTCAGTCAAATAGTTAGCCATATATGTACATCTGGAATGACGGAAAAGATGGGGATGAACCTTTTTGTTAATTCTGGCTTTCGTCGCTATTTTCTTAAGTCTCATGCGGATTGCATCATATCTTAGCATCTCTAAGGAATCACTTTTCTTGTCAAATTTAAACCAGAGTGGAGCATTTGGATTTTCCCTCTCAGGGTGAACCTTCAACCATTCTTTGAGGTACTCAACACTCCATACAGCTCTGACCCTTCTGAAACCTGTTTTGCCGTTTAGTTTAATGATTGCACCGCGCTCATCAAAAGTAAGATGTTTAATCAGCAAATTTCCAACTTCACCCACTCTTGCTCCGATATCCCATAGCAAAGCAATTAGGGCCTCATCTCTTTTGTTTGTTGAATGATCAATCAATCTCAGTATTTCTGACTCTGTTAGGATATCCTCTGGCGATTTCTGATTTTTCTTTTTTATAGTTGTGGATATCCATTTTGTTGGGGCTGGATTGTCTTCTTTAAACATCCATTTATAGAATTTCTTCAATGCAACTTTATAATCATGTTTTGTCCACTCACTTTTATCTGACCTTTCTAAGCTTGAAATGTATTTTCGGATTTCCTTTTCGTCAGCTTTATCAAAATCAAGATTCAGTGACAAAGCAATGTTTTTTAATGATGAGATGTATTTCAAAACTCGGTGTTCACCTAGTCCTTCAGTAAAGCAGTAATCAGCAAAGAATGCTATTAATTCTTTATTTACGGCCGATACATTGGATTTCTCTAAAGATTCTAGCCTTGCATTTATGTTTATTTTATAGATTCCATTACTCATATTTTCAATCCTTCTTGAAATATGGGCTCTGGTCCTCCAAATCGCGCATTTTTCAGACAAAAACACTGTGATTCGGTGGTATAGGGAAATAGCGTCTCCTTGGAATGACGGCATCGTGGCTTAATCCCACCCGAGGCTCTTTACTATTCTAAGTTTCAATATCACAATCTTAGATTACATTCTGTTGTTTTATTGTAACTATTCAGCCTACCACAATTAGCCTATTGATACTGATTTAATCAAAACGGAGATGTTTGCTCACTAACAACCTAAGAATCAAAAAAGCAATCAATGGCAACAATCAAAATTAATGATCCTAATAAAATGTAGGTCTCAACTTTTTGTCAAGATTGCTATTGATAGTGTTTTTATCAGGCTGAATAGTTACGTTTTATTTAGTAATTAACTCTAAACCTGTAAATGATTTTTTGAATATTTGAGTCATCCTTATTTTTGAGCAAAGCTCTTTTTTGAAAAAGTGACAGGCTGAATTACTGCGTAAATCAACCTTTTAGTAAGGGTTGGTGTGTCAATACGCCTTTCGTCGTATTCACACAAGTGAAGAGATCAAAAAAAGAGATATTCATTTAGTGTGCTATGTGCAGCAGGTGTGTTTTATTGACCTGCTTTTATCATGGCTATCAATTTTTCATCGACATCCTTTATTTTTGCATCAGTAACTTTCCCTACTTCAGCAATAATTATGTCTTTTGTTGCGGTGAATAGTTTATTTGTTCGAATTAGACTATCTACTTTGAGGTGGCCATCAGCAAAATCGTCTTTTCTTAAAGGCACTTCATAGCCGTCCAGACGATGGTTCGATGTTATCTGACAGAGTATAACGTCTTCTCCTGCTAGATCCACAATAACCAGTGCAGGTCTTTTCTTCGATGCTGTCAGATCCGAAAACGGAAATGGCAAAATTACAACTGTTCCTTTGCTTGTTCTCAAGCTGTTACTATGTTCGTTCATAGATAGTCCCATGCTTCATCTTCTTCAGGTGTATCCCAAAGTTTTGCAAGAGCCTTTTCTGATGCTATAGCAGTGCCCATTCTCTTTTCAACATCATCAAGTGGCCGAATTTCTATATGAGAATCTGTGGCTATTACTGCAACGCGATGTCCAATATCAAAATTACCTGTACGCATGGAAGCAGGAATTACGATCTGACCCTTGCTTGTTATAGTTGCAGTCCTTATTTCTTGAATTGACAAAACATGTCACTCCTTAATTCTTTTTCTTTTTCTTTCGGTTTTTGCCTTACATGGATTACATGTAAGATAAGTAATACAAGGTTAACTCAACATATAAAGTTGATGTTCAAAGATTATTTTGATCACAGGTTGGAAATATTATTTGATTTTTACAGGCTGATAATCTCTGTTTCAGGTGGAGTTTTTCAAATAAAAATCCAGTTGGAAATGGTGTTGCAGGGCGATGCTGGAATACAGGTATTAATCGTGTACCTAAGGGAATATAGGAAAAAAGCCACGTGCGCTGCGAAGCAGCGCAAATGCTGGGTATGTGGGATTTTTTAATTGAAGTTCCGTTTTGTAAAAAACGATATCAAAGAGCTTATAATGTGGAATTTGTAAAGGGAAATAACAGTACCAAAGATAGGATGAATTGCACCGGAAACTATGGGTAAATAGAATTTGATTTTTTTAGAAAAGTATATAACCTTAAAAAAAACATTTTAAGTCAAATGGAATTTAATGCACGAACTGTCTTTATAATATTGTCTATTTTTTTGGCTCTGTAGAAATCCTCTAAATTATGGGACAAATAACCGTATGCAATTATTCAAAATGCACTCGATGATATTGATATAATTTGTTAAATTAAGTCCACAAATACTGATTTTGATAGGTTTTCTACAGAGCCGTAAAAATGTAAATACTACAGAAAACCAATAAATTTAATATTGGTATTTTTGCATTCTTCTTTTTTGTATAGCTTATGCTCTTCAGACAACACGGCTATACCTCATTGTATTATGATTAGACCTTACAGCAATCTTACGAGTAATGCCAAGTTCTTTAAATTCCTTGGACAGTCGTTTAGACTGCTGATACGTATCAACAACTAAAGGTTCAAGATCAGGATAACGTTTAGGTTTGATAGGTTTCAGGTTCTTATTGCGTTCCTTAAAAGGACGAATAATATCAGAAACTATAAAGATATGACCAAATATCCTTTTGAAACCAACATTAAAGACTGAACAGAAATTAACAAGAGACTCTTTTTCATATTATCAATATCGATAACTTTTTAGTTTTCAGTTATGTCTCTAGTCTGAATTTATTTGTTGTATGGTCTAATTTAAATTTTGAGATTTTATTTCATATTGGGGTATTTTGTCGTTTATACTCGACAAAAAACAGTTATTTCATCGTTTATACTCGATGAGTATATAAGCAGAAAGGCCCAATTGTTATTCATGGACACCAGGGATAAACTGAAAAGTACTATTATTGACTGGCAGGGGAGGGAGTTACCACCGCTTCAAAGACGTAAATATGAGCTAAACATTGATACGCCTTATGTAAATGATATTGTGGGTGTCAGGAGATGTGGTAAAACCTATTACATGTATCAGTTGATGTCTGAATTGCTTGAACAGGGTGTAGCAAAGAACAATATATTGTATTTGAATCTTGACGATGACAGGCTGCAGCCACTTAATGGAGATGAACTTCAACTCCTAATCGAGACATTCAGGGAAATGCAGGAGATATCCGAAGAAGATCGTTTGTACATTTTCCTGGATGAAATCCAGAACTTTCCTTCATGGGAGAGATGGGTCAAAGGCATATATGACAGAAAACAAAATGTGAAGATTGTAATAAGTGGTTCAAATGCATCCCTGCTTTCACAGGATATATCCACACTGCTTACTGGCAGACATCTAAGCACAAGAATGTTCCCTTTCAGCTTTGTGGAATTTCTAAATTATCATTCGATAACCTACGATGTGAAAGAACTTCCCTATTCCGAAGACAGAGCAATTATCAAGCGTAAGTTCACAGAATATCTTAAAAATGGAGGATTTCCTGAGACTATCGTCTATCCATCTATCCAGCATCGGGAAATATTACAGTCGTATTTCGACGACATCATATATCGTGATATTATCTCAAGATACGGGATACGCAATCCTCTTACCTTCAAGGACCTTGCATTGTTCTGCATATCAAACATCGCAAAACCACATACTTTCAATTCTCTCAAACGGCTGTTTGCCAATTATTCATCTCTCAGTACAGATGCCATAATTAATTACCTTTCATATCTTGAAGATACCTTTTTGCTTTTCAGTATCCGGCATTATGATGAATCATTGAAGCAGCAGATGAACAAACCCCGGAAGTTGTATTGCATAGATACAGGTATGATCAATGCAGTCTCCTTTAAACTCTCCTCCGACACCGGAAGATTATACGAAAATCTGGTTTTCATCCAGCTTTTACGCTCTGGTGATGAAATATATTACTGGCAAAATCAGAAAGGACACGAAGTTGATTTTGTAATGAAGAAAGGACTTGAACCAACCCAATTGATACAGGTATGCTTTGATCTGTCTGACCCCAAAACCAAAGAACGTGAGATAAATGGTCTTCTGGCCGGGATGAAGAATTTTAAGATGAAAGAGGGTATTATCATCACTTCAGATGATTTTGGCGAGGAGATTGTTGATGGGAAGAAGGTGAGGTATGTGCCATTGTGGTATTGGTTGTTGGAAGAGGATGGTGTTTTGGGGGTATAATACGGTATATTACATAATCACCACTCTAAAAAAAAGGTAACTATTCAGCCTGATAAAAACGCTATCAATAACAATCTTGACAAAAAGTTGAAACGTAAATTTCATTAGGATCATTTATTTTGATTGTTGCTATTGATTGCTTTTTTGATTGTTAGATTGTTAGTGAGCAGACATCTCTATTTCGATGAAATCAGTACCAATAGGCAAATCGTGCCAGGCTGAATAGTTACCTTTTTTTGTAACTATTCAGCCTGATAAAAACGCTATCAATAACAATCTTGACAAAAAGTTGAAACGTAAATTTCATTAGAATCATTTATTTTGATTGTTGCTATTGATTGCTTTTTTGATTGTTAGATTGTTAGTGAGCAGACATCTCTATTTCGATGAAATCAGTACCAATAGGCAAATCGTGCCAGGCTGAATAGTTACAAAGAAACATTCAATATGGGATCTCAAGTGCATGGATTATTTTTTCAGTGTTCTCGGGATTATTGAATATAAGACGGATATTTCCATTTTTGAAATAGTAGAGTCTCATTCTTTCATCAATGTGGGATTGGCCGGGATGTATCTCTATTCCTTTTGCTTTGGAGGGTGGGGTGGTGTTCAGGGTTATGTCAACAAGCTTTCCAAGGCTTTCAAGGAAATTGATGGACTGTTCGGGATTTTTTAGTGCTTTTAATTTTATTACCGTTTTATTCCTTGTTTCCAGTGTTTCTGAGGAAGAAGCGTAACTGACAGGTATGAGACGCCTGCAATCACTCTTAATCCTTTTTAGAATATGATTGTCGTTCTGGAAATACTCGGTTTTTAAATGTTCAGCTATCCTGAAGGCATCATAGGTTTCCATGTTGTCGATAAATCTTAGAATGCTGTCATAGTCTACAGAGATCATTGGGTAATTTTTACTTTCGATCTGGATTATTTGATTTAAGAAGATTTCCCTGATGTTGTTTATGGCCTGATTGAGGTTAACGGAGTCAGTAAAAGGAAACAGGAACAAAGACTGCCGACTGGAGGAGGGGATAATACTTCCAAGATGAGTATTGATCTCTCTGATATTCTCTTTTGTTTCTTTCTGAGCATTGTACAATAGTCCGATCGTTTCATTCTGCAAGGAATAAGTCGTTGTTCTAAGATCGTTATTGTCTTCGGCCATCAGGCGTCCTCTTAGCATTAAAATTATATATATTTTTACTGAGGAAAAGGATGAACCTGGCCTATGTTCAATCTAGTTAGGTCTGCTCAATTAATAATCAAAATAAACTGATGTAAAAAAAGTGGAGTGAAAGATCACTCCAGAATAATCTCGTTCTGCGGTTCCCATGCAGGCTGGTTTATGGAAAGGAACTCAAGGTCAACATCTCCGGTATTCTCGATGTATTGCTTTGCGTTTGCAGGCACGAGGACAAGTTGTCCTTTATTCAGTTCAAATGGTACGTCCTCTATGTAGAGCATGCCTTCACCCTCAAGAACGTAATATGTTTCCGGGTTCTTCATAATGAGGGTATCAAGGGTAGCACCTGTTTTAACTGTAAAATGTGCAATGCTGTAATCCATGTCCATACCCATTTCAACTCTATTCGGGTTGATCAGGTTTCTAACGGTTGCATCTCCAAAGTGATTGATATCATCGATGTCTTCAAGATTTTTATCATAGACGAAGTCATCTACGTAGAAACCGGAACCTACAAGATATGTCTGATTATCGATAGAAACTTTCTTGATAAATGTGGATTTTGTAGAAGGTTCTGTTTCACCTGGTTTTGGCCATTCATAATTGATCCATCCCTCGCCTTCTTCACTTAAAGCCGTCTCGATGAAGATTCTGCCTATGGGTTTGGCGTTGAAGTCTTGAAGTTCGCTCATATCCTCGCCTTCCCTGTTCACTTCGGGTGGGTAGACGACACGTAGCCCGTCAGCCTTCCAGACAAATATGTAGGACTCATTGTGGAACCACTTGCTATCATTCCCTCTGAATTCAGGAAATGCCAGCTCTCCTTTTTCATCGATGAGTTCAATAGCAGCATTGACCTGCGATATTGTATAGTCTTTCTGGGCTAACAGTTCGTTCTGTTCTTCTTCAATTATTTGTTCTTCCTGTTCAATAATAACTGTCTCTTCTGACTGCACGCAACCGGCAACTGCCAGCAAGAGAACAGTAATGAACAGAACACTAAATATATTTTTAAAACGGTTCATATTGTAACACCTGTCAAATTAAAAGTAAAATACTAAAAATGTTAATTTCCATTTGATACAGTTCATCCGGATTGTGTCCAACAGTTCTAAGTTGGAGTAATCAGGATTTCCCGGAAGCTCAAATTAGTGCAATCTATGTTGGATTTCTGTTGTCCCGGTTCAGTCCTAAGCTTTACATGTGGGGGGTGCTTGTATTTGAGTCAACAACTTCTACTAAACCCCTATTATCGGTGACAGGCTATATTAATTAATACTATATTTATGTTGTTAATGTAAGGGAAGATTCTGTTCGACAAATGTTCATCACAATCAAGGATTATTATGGACCGGCCATTTCATCTTTTTTAAATGTGAAAAATGCTTTATCCTAGTTATTACATAAATATATTGTTAAGGAGTGGGTATTTTTGCAAAGTGAAATATACAAGAAAATAATGGTTGCAACCGATGGTTCTGAAAATGCAAGTAAAGCAGCACTTTCCGGAATCGAAATTGCAAAGCTTGCCGGAGCGAAACTTTATGCTTTGAATGTAATGCCGATGATACCACATGCCTCTTATTTTGGGGTGCCTATAGAACCGCCTAAAAAGGTATCTAAGGATGAGAAAAGTTTGCATGAACATTTTGAAAAAGATGGGAAAAAAGCACTGGATGCCGTGAAGGAGATGGGTACAAGGGCAGGTATAGAGGTAGAAACAGTATTAGTTGATGGTCATCCCGGATCTGAGATCATAGATTTTGCTGAGAATAACGATATAGATCTTATCGTTATGGGCACATTGGGAAGGACCGGTCTGGACAGAGTGATTCTTGGAAGCGTGGCAACGGATGTCGTCAGGCACGCAAATACACGTGTTCTCGTCGTCAAATGATCTTTACATCTTTCTTTTTTTGTAATCGTAGTTTATTGGGTCAAAGTGCGGATTGTGTTCGTTCAGGTGCTTTGTCTTCTATGTACGATTCAGTTTCTGTAAATTGTTTTGTCTAGTCGACAAAAAGAGTGTATTCTATCGACTATACTCGATAGCTATCTAAGTAGAAAACTCTAATTCATATTTGTGGATACCAGGAAGAGTCTCGCATGCCTCATCACTTCTTCCCTCTGCTTCTCTTATCCCTTATATAAACAACAACACTCTTCCCTGCGCCATTCTGTGCTCTTTTATCGATATCAAACAGATTTGTTGCTTCAACTAATTCCCCTAGCTTCTTGTAGCCGTAGTTTCTGGGGTCAAAATCGGGGCTGCGTTTGATGAGGTTTCCGCCAACTTCTGCTAGGAAAGCCCATCCATCTTCATCTGCTGAATCTTCCACTGCATTTCTCAGGTGATTCACAAGTCTTGTGTTTCCTTTGAGTTCATTAGTTTTCCTTTTTTCAGTTTCTGGTGATGCAGGGATATCTTCAGTATCTGTTTTTTGTTTTCTCAGAATTTCAGTATAAATGAACTTATCGCATGCTGAAATAAAAGCCATTGGAGTTTTCTTTTCACCGAAACCATAGACTTTCAGACCTGCCTCCCTTATTCTCTGCGACAGACGTGTGAAATCACTGTCACTTGAAACAATGCAGAACCCATCCAGTTTCTCTGTATAAAGCAAGTCCATGGCATCAATAATAAGTGAGCTGTCCGTTGCATTCTTGCCAGTGGTGTAAGCGAATTGCTGTATGGGCTGAATGGAATGATCGAGCAGGGAATTTTTCCATGAGCCCAGGTTTGGTGATGTCCAGTCCCCATAGATCCTTTTGACACTGGCAACACCATAAATTGCAATTTCATCCAGCAATCCTTCTATTATTGATGGTTGGGCGTTGTCGGCATCTATTAACACAGCCAGTTTATCCTGGGTTCCATTATTTTCCATTCTTAGCACCATCTTCTACGCTTAAACGACATCGAAGAATTTCACTGCGAAATCTACTGATGATCTTTCCTCAAACCCTTCATTCTTTCAAGTTCAGTTTCAAGTTCCTGTATTTTTCTCTCATCTAGCCTGTCCGACATGTCAGAAAGCTCCTGACTTGCCATCTTTGTTGAACTATGCAGCTTATCAACGACATTTTTCTCCAGGCACAGCTTCTTTCTTTTTGTCTCACTGATAACGTCACCAACAAGGATCTTGCCTTCTTCTTTGTTGATCCCATGACTATGAGCCTTGTTCTTCAGGAAATCTCTGACTTTTTCTTGTGACAATGCGGCAAGGGTGGCACCGAGAACCGCTGCTCCTCCCAAAAGACCTGCTTTCTTCATTTTATCCATATTTAAACTCCCACTGATTCGTATCGTTTTATGTTTTTGACAACGTTCAAATCCTTCCGGTCAAAGTTGGCAACTCGAAGATCAAACGTTGCTGTAAGGATGCTATACCCTTGCATCCTCAGTCCACGATAGAATTATTGGAAGTTCAATCTATATTAATACAATGGCATGAGGATAGTAATAGTAATTTATAAGTTCAATTATAAAAATGGTTATTGAACATAGCAGGACTTTTTCGTAGCATACATGATTACTAACGATGAGCAGAAACAAAATGATGAATTTAGTTCTGCCAAATTATTTAATGAGTAGTGTCATAGTTATTTTGAGTAAATATGAAGGTCAACGATCTTAAGGCTATTCTAAAATTCAGTGCAAAGGAAGAGGCATTTTTTGGCAGGTTTGATCTTCCTAAAGATGCCTTCTATCCAATGATCCTTTCTTTGAAGATTGGTGGTGCCTGGAGTTATTCCACAGATGACCTTAAAGGCATCTCAGTTATGAAGGTATTCACTACCTACGATGAAGAAACTAACACAGGTCATACTGTAGAGGAAATATATCTCCTTTTGGATCCGGAATATGTGTCGAAGGAAGGAACTGTTCACCGGCTGGAAAAATGTGGTGGCAGGGATGAAAGGGCTCTGGTGACAAGGCCATATTCAGTGACATTGAAAGCAAAAAGGATAATTGTTGCATCTGTGAGTACAGAAAAGAAGAAGATATTTATCAAAGAGCTTGATCAAAACACAGTTTCATTCACTGGTCCGTCTGCTTTTTACGCTGCCCATGAGATGGAACACTTAGAACATATCGGAATAGATGGACTTCCAATGTGGGCTTTTGAGTATGAAGAATTGAAAGGTTGATGGTGCATCTGTAAATATGTATTAATCTCTACAAACATCTTTATATGCGTTATACATGCTTAAAAATAAGCAAAAACAGTTATTCAATAAAGTGTTACTAACTACAGGTACTAATTATATCAAACCGTGCTGGAACCTATAAGGGTGCGGAAATTAACACGTTGAATATGTGATATTGAATAAAAAAGGTGCTAATATGGGAATGCTAGATGACGTCAAATCAAAGAAAAAACAGAAAGCTGCTGAAAATTGGATGAAAATGGCTGAATCGGCCAAAACACTTGAAAAGCAAATAGAATACTATACCAAATCACTGGACATAGATCCCTATAATGCAGAGGCATGGTTCAAGAAGGGCAAAGGCCTGGAAAGACTTGGACAGTTTGAGGAAGCTAAAAGATGCCTTGACCTTGCAGTCGAAATTGATCCGGACTATCAGGGGCTTATTAGTCAAAAATATGAATCAAATGCTTCTCCAGCTCCTCTTGTAGATGATGGTGCAAGTTTTGTTTCATCCCCTTCTGAACCAGTTATTGAAGATGAACAGGACACCGGGGAATGGATAGCTGAAACACCGGACACTATCATTACAGAAGAAGAAGAAGAAGAAGTGCTTAAGGAGGATGAATATTCTTTCACCCCGCCTGTTGGGGAAGAATCGATATTCAGCAATGCAATATCAAGTTCAGATGAAGACAATGGCTCTCCTGCAATGATTAGGGAAGAAGAGGATGATGATGTTTTTGGCAGCAGTCAGGAAGGATCATCTGTAATATCTGAACCCGACATAATTTCGGAAAATGGCCACATGGCTGCTGACGAGGCTTCTTCATTTGCATCATCTATCTCCCCTGAAGTTGAAGAAGTAGTGGTGAATGAAAGAGAGGATACGTTCTCATCCGATCAGGCATCAACTACCCCGGAAACTCCTTCATCTTTCAAAGCTGAAGAAAATGTTATTAGCAATAAGGAAACTGTAGTCTCAAAATCAGCTAGTATCAGTTCTCCCTCGGCAGCTATCTCCAGGAAACCTCAAATGGATAAAATGAAAGCTGCATCACTTCCTTCTTCAAAACCCATCAGTAGTTCAAGGCCAGTTGCAATCTCCAGCTCCGAGATAGTAGATATCAGGATACCATTGAATGAAACAATAAAATTCTGGGCAATAGGTATTATTGCAATGCTTATTGTTCTGATAATCTCCTCAATAATTTGAAGATGATCTGGAAGTTTCAGGAAATGTACTTGGATGCAGTTATCGAATGATGTAGAGGGTTCCGACATCATTTCTTCTTTTTTAAAAAGTGTAGTCGATTGAATGTTTCCACGTAACAAATTCCTACTTTAGCGGGAGTCTTCTTCCATTTAGGAATCATTCTAATACTCATCCTTATCTATAATGAAAACAAAACAGTCCCACTGATGTTCGGACGATTCAGGTGTAATGATAATGTGTTCTACGGTGAGGTGAGTGGCAATACAGTAACTTCACAGGAAGGTGCAGTTGTGGAGTATAAACTATCAGAGTTAGAGGTGCTGCCACCGTCAAATCCTTCTAAGATCGTTTGTGTGGGTCTTAATTATCATGACCATGCAGCTGAGCTTGGTCTTAGCGTCCCCGACGAGCCAATACTTTTTATCAAACCACAATCTGCTGTTATTGGGCATCATGGGAAGATTATTTATCCCAAGGTTAGTGAAAGAGTTGACTTTGAAGCAGAGTTGGCTATCATAATTGGGAAAAAATGTAAGAATATCACCTATGACAGAGCTTATGATGTTGTTGCTGGTTTTACGTGTTTTAATGATGTGACTGCCCGTGACTTGCAGCAAAAGGATGGGCAGTGGACGAGGGCAAAAAGTTTTGATACCTTTGCGCCGGTGGGTCCTTTCATTGTTCCGGTTGAGGATTTCAACCCGGAAGACGCTTCAATTGTAACCCGTGTTAATGGTGTTGTGATGCAGGATTCCAATATATCCAAACTGATATTTGATGTACCCTATCTCATAGAATTCATTTCAGGAATAATGACACTGGAAGTCGGAGATGTAATTGCAACAGGCACTCCTCCAGGTGTAGGTGAGCTTCACCCCGGAGATATTGTAGAAGTGGGGATAGAAGGAATAGGGACTTTGACCAACGAGGTTGTATAATGTTATTTGATCAGGTTAACAGGGAACTGGAACTTGCCCAGCGTCATCTGGAAGTTTTAAAAGTGGTTATTGACCGTGGACCCATTGGCATACTCAAGCTAGCGGAAGAAACCGGCATGCCTACACATAAAGTGCGTTATTCCCTGCGTGTTCTTGAACAGGGACAGCTTATAAAACCTTCATCTCACGGTGCCATTGCAGGTGATGCAGTGGAAACTTTCCTTTCTGAGTTTGAAAAGGATATTGATGAACTGATCAGCATAGCAGAAGTAGTAAAAGATATTGGAAAATCCTTCTGACCATATATTTTAAGTTCAGTTCTTATAATTCATCCTACTATGCTTACAATACAGGGATTACGGAATTTTCCAATCCCATTGTATATATTAATCTGATTTTTTCGGTGATCTATAATGACTTTAACTGACGATGATAAGAAAACTATAGAGAAGTATGCACTCCAGAATGCTGTGAAATATGGTCAGGCTCCACAAATTGGTGCTGTTATGGGTCGTGTCATGGGTGAATGCCCACAGCTTCGTTCCAAGGCAAAGGATGTTACTCCGCTCATACAGGAGATTCTTGTGGAAGTTGCAAAGGAAACACCTGAGCAGTGGCAGGCTCGCCTTGAGGCAATTGCTCCTGAACTTATTGAGGAATTGAATACTAAAAAAGAACCTGATAAGGGTTTAAAAGCACTGGATGTTGAAGAGGGACAGCAGGTTGTAATGCGTTTTGCACCAAACCCTAACGGTCCGCCAACCCTTGGAAGTACTCGTGGTATCGTTGTGAATTCCGAGTACGTAAAAAAGTACGGTGGCAAGTTCATCATACGCTTTGATGACACCGACCCCCAGACAAAGCGCCCTATGCTTGAAGCATACGATTGGTATGTGGATGATTGCAAATGGCTCGGTGCTAATCCTGACGAGATAGTCATTGCTTCTGACAGGATACCTGTTTATTATGATTATGCTCGTAAGCTCATAGAAATGGGACATGCATATGTCTGTTTCTGTGATGGTGCTGATTTCAAGAAGTTCAAGGATGCCAAAGAGCCTTGCCCACACAGGAATGCAAGTCCTGGGGAAAACATGGGGCATTGGGATAAGATGATTGCAGGTGAATACGAGGAGAGATATGCTGTCCTGCGTATCAAAACCGATATCACTCATAAGGACCCTGCACTTCGTGATTTTGGTGCGTTCAGGATTGTAAAGACTCCACACCCCCGTCCTGAAGTTGGGGACAAATATTGTGTCTGGCCATTGCTTGACTTTGAGGGTGCCATTGAGGACCATGAACTCGGTATGACTCACATCATCAGGGGTAAGGATCTGATGGATAGTGAAAAACGCCAGACATACATCTACAATTACCTTGGCTGGACCTATCCGAAAACAACTCACTGGGGTCGTGTGAAGATGCACGAGTTCGGTAAATTCAGTACAAGTGGACTTCGCCAATCTATAGAAAATGGTGAGTATTCCGGATGGGACGACCCCCGTCTTCCAACCCTGCGTGCACTGCGCAGAAGAGGAATACTACCCGAGGCTATCCGTAAGTTCATGATCGATATGGGTGTCGGTGAGACTGATATCAGCCTCAGTATGGATACTCTCTATGCAGAGAACCGTAAGATTATCGACCCGATAGCCAACAGGTATTTCTTTGTCTGGAATCCGGTCGAGCTTGAGATTGCTAATGCAGAGCCCTGCACAGTGACTCCCACACTCCATCCAACAGAAGATAGGGGTACTCGCAGTATAGATGTAGGTTCAAAGCTATACGTATGTAATGATGATGTTGGGAAGTTTGAAGTAGGTTCAAAGTTGAGGCTTAAAGATCTCTATAACGTGGAGATAATATCTATGGAACCACTTCAGGCTCGCTATATTGATGACTCCATGGAGACTGCCAAAAAGGAAAAGATGAGAATCATCCACTGGGCTCCAATGGACGGAGCTCCTGTAAGAGTGCTCTCGCAAGATGGCGAATTTACTGGAATTGGTGAAAGGCAGGTCGCTACAGAGCTGAACAAGGTTGTACAGTTTGAAAGATTTGGTTTCTGCAGGATAGATGCTGTTGCCGGAGAAATAGTGGCTTATTATACACATAAGTAACAAGGGAATTCTTCTATTCCCTTTTTTACTCTATCAGTTTTATCCACAAACTCTTTTTTGTTGTTTATCGTATTCACATACTATCGAGGTTATTCTAATGCCAAAATTTCCACGTCCAATAATCGTGATCAGCAAATGTCTTGGATTTGCCGCCTGTCGATATGACGGAGAAATGCTACCATTCCAATTGGCTGAACCTATGAAACCTTTTGTTGAATTTATTGATATTTGTCCGGAGTGCGAAATTGGTCTGGGTGTTCCACGCAAGCCGATCCGCATAGTCACCAATGATCAGAAGCATCTTATACAGCCAGCTACCGGAAAGGATCTTACTGCTGAGATGGAGATTTTTGCAAGATCATATCTTGGGAAATTGAATGATTTTGACGGTTTCATTCTTAAATCTAAGTCTCCTTCATGTGGAATTGGGACAACTAAAGTTTTCCCTAACTCAGGTAGTAAAGAATACTTGCATGGTCAGGAAAATGGTTTTTTTGCAGATGCAGTATTAAGAGATTATCCGGACCTGCCTGTTATTGATGAAATACAGACAGATGATTCTATTCTAAGGGATCATTTCCTGGCCAGAGTATTCGCAATGGCATCCTTCAGGGAAATGTCATCTTCTACAAAGCTGCACGCATTGGTTGAGTATCATACAGAGAACAAACTTCTGTTCATGGCATACGATAAGCAGCTTATGACTGTCATGGGTAATCTTGTTGCAAACAAGGAGAATCTTCCAGTTGAGCAGGTTTATGAAAAGTACCTGTCCTTTTTATTGCAGATACTTTCAAAACCAGCTGAAACAGGTATTGTTGTTAATGCTCTGATGCATGCATTCGGTTATTTTTCCCGAAATCTTAGTGCCAGAGACAAATTCATCTTCATGCAGAAATTGCAAAAATATCGCGAAGATAATTCTTCCATATTTGAATTGAAAAAATGGTTCATATTTAAGGCAGAAGAGTTTAATGCAGACTATCTTTTGAAGCAATCCTTTTTCCGGCCTTATCCTCCTGAACTGTCCGGCAGTTTGCAGATAGTTTGATATGTTTTAAAAATCCATATTGTATTGTCGGTGCATTATTTATCAGGGGTATGCACAAAAGGAGGATATTGTCGTGGAAGAGAATAATATCGAAGCAACTGATATTCAGGGATCGGATGAAGGCGAAGAGGAAGAACTGATAGAAGTATGTCCTGTCTGTGGCAGTCCGGATCTCTATTATGAGACCGGGGGGATTGAAGGTCTTTACCACTGTAAATACTGTGGTTATATTGGTGGATTCGTTATTGATGCCAACCAGAAAATGATGGCTCTTATACGTGAAGAATACGAGCGCAAGCTCCGTATTTCTGAATAAAGACTTTCAGTTATTGTCCTTGATAAGTACACAAAAAAAGTAAAGAGTAGGTGGTTAAAACCACCTGAATATTAAGTTAAGCTGCTACAGGGACAGATTTTACTTCTGTCTTTCTGATCTCTACCCTTCTAAGTGGGTAGATGGACTTTGCATTCCTGTAAATGTTTGCGGAAAGCTTGCCCATGATAGCTTCTTCGATAAACTGCTCGTAGACAAGTTCTGATGCACGCTCTTTTACGATAATGTTCATTACTTCTCTGATGCCTTTTATCTGGCTTGTTCTTGCTCTTTTGACAGTGAAGCATATAGGCTTCACTCTAACGACGTATCCGTCTTTTGTTGTAACGTCAAGGTTTGCATCAATTCTTGATGTCTGACGCTTAACGATAGAGCGCAGGTAATCTGTAGTGATCTCGTGACCAAGGAATCTGGTACTTGCAATGTCGCCATTGACTTCGCTGATCTCGAGTCTGAGCTTTGTGTTATGCTTTGTGAAATCGTTAGCAATTTCTCCAACAGTGGTCTCAACAACACGCCCAATGAGCTGCTCTGGCTCTTCTGCAGGCGTAACTCCAATATTTGCTCTGCTCATAAATTCAGGTGTTTCAACGTTGTACCATGTCTTAGACTTCCATTTGTCTAACTTTCTCTGCACTTTCCTTGCCAAAAATAATTCCTCCGGGTAAATATTATTTAATGATGGATGTAATTCTAATGATATATTGTAATTGTTTAACTAGCGATCAGAATCTGATTCTGAAATAATGTATGAACTGATAAATTGGCTCTCTATACTATGCATGTCTCTATATAAAGAAATCGGTTACTGGTTTCAGCAAAGAGTATGGGTGATTGTGAGTGACAAAAAGTATTTTATTAATAAATACTTCTCTATGACATTCACAATTGTAAATCTAATATCAAGAAAATGTTTCTTGTGGCACATAGGAGTGTATTATATATGGATCATCCACTGCAAAAAATAAGGGAAACAAAACCGCTGTTGCATCACATAACTAATTGGGTAACTATCTATGACTGTGCGAATATGACGAGGGCATTCGGTGCTCTTCCTGTAATGGCCCATGCTAAGGAAGAGTGTGCAGACATGACAGGTATCTCGTCTGGTCTTGTTCTCAATATAGGAACCCTTACTACAGACCTCATTGATGCTATGCTAATTTCAGCTGCTGCTGCGAATGAAAAGAACATACCTGTGGTACTTGATGCTGTAGGTGTTGGTGCTACAAAGTTCCGTGATGATATGGCAGCAAAGATACTCAATTCCATTCGTGTTGATATTATCAAAGGCAACTATTCGGAGATTGCAAAACTTGCGGGAGAGAATGCCCAGACAAGAGGTGTTGAATCAACATCCATCGATGCTGACCCAAAGAAGGTTGCAAAGGAATTTGCAAACTCAAGGTCATGTGTTGTTGTGATGACCGGCAAGGAAGACATAATCAGTGACGGGAAAAAGACCTATGTTGTAAAGAACGGACATGAGTCAATGGGTCTTATCGTAGGCACCGGTTGCATGGCTGCATCGGTAATTGGCTCTTTTGCCGCAGTCAATGCAGACTATTGTGCTGCTGCAAAGGATGCATTGTGCTATTTCGGGATTGCCGGGGAACTAGCAGCCCGGCAGTCTGCAGGTCCGGGAACTTTCAAGATGTATTTCTACGATGAGGTATTCAACCTATCAGACGAAAAAGCACAGTCCATGATGAATGTTGAAGAATGCTGAGTTGACCATGGAAAACAAAAGATTATTGCTGAACCTTATGGACTTCTATCTTGTGACTGATTCAGGTATGTCCATAAAAGGAACCCTGTCAGATGTAGAGAATGCAGTTGGTGCAGGATGCAGAATAGTCCAGTACAGAGAAAAAGCCATAAGCACAAAGGATATGATCCTTGAAGCAACCCAGATTAAAACTCTATGTGGCACTGAGGTGATATTCCTTGTGAATGACAGGGTTGATGTTGCACTCGCAGTTGATGCCGATGGTGTTCATATCGGCCAGGATGATATGCATATATCAACTGCACGAGCTCTTCTGGGCCCGGATAAGATAATCGGTCTTTCGGTACACAATGTTGAAGAGGCTATGGAAGCAGAACAAAACGGTGCTGATTATGTGGGTCTGGGTCCTATCTTTAACACCACCACCAAAAATGATGCAGGGGATGGTATTGGTCCTGAAAGTATCAGGGCAGTGAAAGATGCAATAAAAATACCTGTTGTTGCAATCGGTGGTATCAATAAACAGAATAGTGAAAGTGTCATAACAGGTGGTGCTGACAGCCTGGTAGCCATCTCCGCGGTTGTATGTAGTGATGATGTTAAAAGGGAAACAAAAGAATTCATTAATCTTGTAAGACTGGTCAAGGGACAGGAACAGTAAGATAAAATTGTATTGTTATTTTAAAAAAGAAATGGATTTTGATGGGATATTATTCCCATCAAAACAAAAAATCAGAGGAATTTGATTCCCTCTGGAATCTTTCCTACTCTTTTCCTAAATTCCTCAGGCCAGTTCTCAGGGTCCAGTCCTTTCTGCGCAAAGAACGCAGAAGCCCATCTTTCCAGTCCAACACCGGAACATCCGGACCAGAGTTCTTCTCCTGACTGGCATTTAACATTGAATCCTGAAGGGTACTTGTTTCCGTTCACACTGACATTCTGGAACTCAAGCCATTCTCCATCTTCGCCACGGTAAGGCAGGACTGCTTCATAATCCGTTGTACCCGCTTCGGTCTGTTCGGAAACACCGGTAAGTCCTTCCTGCGCCATGAACCAGGGTGTAACCCATGCTTTTCTCCATTCGAGGTCCAGTATCTCATTGAAGATGTGCATGTATCTTTCGTGTAATTTGTTAGCGGTTTTTATTACCTGTTCTTTGTTTCCGACCCAGAGAATCTCTATCCTGTGGAATTCATCCACACGTTCCATACCGTGAATCCCACCACTCTCATACCTGTGTGAAGTTCCTGACCTGTCAAATACTCTTATGGGGAATTCATTGGTGGGTACCGTTTCGCCCTGCAGGTATGTCCAGAAAGGAGGACATTGTGCATAACACATTCCGCCGATAGGGTCGCCGATTTTCTCTTTTATAAGGGACGTAGGGACCTCAAGGGTCACTTTATAATGGTCAATGACCTCTTCCCAGAACTCGGGGTCTCTGGTCTTTGGAGGGCAAACGTAATAGATTTCAGGATAAACACCTTTTGCATGTCCTGATTTCTGCCATACTTCCCAGGGCACAAGTTTTGGGAAGATCATTTCCCTGTACTCCAGAGGTTCCAGCAGTTCGTCAAGCACTATCTTCTCAAAGGTCCTGAACATCTTTGTGGACTGAGGGCCGTGTATCCATTGTCCTCTGCTGGCTCCTCTTTTGAGCCATCCGGCTTCCACCATTGCTTTTGTCGGGTCTTCAGTGAAAACGTGTTCCTTCTTTTCACTCTGCCAGAGTACATTCCAGTGCTCTGTCTTTCCGCCGTATGTCTGTTGTTCCAGTTTATCTTCCATCAGAGAAAGTATCCTGTCAGGTACACGGTTTGACATTGCAGCTTCATCAACATCAAGTACAAGTTTGATGTTTCCGTTTTCATAGCTCATCTCTGTGACATAGGGAATCTTCATCTGGGGAAGTTCTTTTTCAGATGGCACTTCAATGGTGTATGACTTAACCTCGATTCCGCGTATACCGATCTTGAACTCTTTTCCGAGCTTAGCTGCGAGGGGTTTTTTCATACGAAGCAATGCATCATGGACACGTACATGCCTGCCAGACTGAATAGTAAGATTGATCCTGTCTCCATCAACACTATGCTCCGTTACCTTTGCTCCCTGTCCTTCAGGTGCTCCTTTGGTGAGTGCGGTCTGATTAGCTTCATCAATGTATGCGTTAACAACGTCCACAGCTTTTGTTGCATCAGCACTTGTCTTCAGCGAACACTCCAACCTGAATTTGAAATTGATTACAGCTCCGACACCATCAGGTTTGTCTGCTGGACAGCATTCATCTCTTTTCTTTGCTTCCATTATGATTCCATTCCTCTTTGTGATTTTGATAATTTAGTGGCGATAAGTAAGTTATGATGCCTGATTTCCACAAATATTTATCTGTGTCTGGTTACTTTATGCATGATGTATCTTTTGCTAATTAAGAGCTTCTCTTTATGCCATCCAGGAGTTATTCTTTTAACGGAAAAAAACATCTAAGTCAGAAATGAGGGTCTGATATGAATGTTCTAATATTAGGTGCAGGAGCGGTAGGTCTATCCCTTGCCGCAAAACTTTCTTCAGTTTGCAATGTGCATGCGGTATGCCGGCGGAGGCATGCTGATAAAATTATGTCTGATGGTTTCAGAATGACTGGGATGTGGGGTGATGCCACTTACACTTTCAGTTGCTCGGAAGATGTGCCAGATAATAATTATGATTACATTTTCATTACTTCTAAATCAACTTCTACCAAAGCCATATGTGAACAGTTCTCTGATATTATCAAAGGCAGGGAAGTCATTAGTATGCAGAACGGTCTTGGTAACGAGGAAATAATTGCCAGATACACCGATAAAGTAATTGGAGGCACCATTATCACCGGGTTTGAATGGGCAGGCGATGCACAGATACATGTTTCTGTGGAAACAGGTCCCATGAACCTTGGAAGGTTCCCATCAGGTATGGATGAATCTGTGTTGAAGCTTGTGGAACTCGTAAAGAGTACAGGCATCCAGGTTACTGGAACAGAGAATATAATGAGTTCCGTCTGGTCCAAGGTTTTATACAATTCAGCTCTAAATCCACTTGGTGCAGTCATGGGTGTCCCCTATGGAAAGCTAGAGAACCCACATGCCTGGAGCATAATCAAGAATATTGTAAAAGAAGCTTTTGTGGTAACAGAAGCAGAAGGTGTTGTACTCCCCTGGAAAACAGCAGATGAATATCTAACATTCCTACGTGATTTCCAGCTTCCAAACACAGCAGGACACCATTCTTCAATGTTTCAGGACATCTCATCAGGAAGAAAGACCGAGATCGACTTTCTTAACGGTGCTATTGTTGCAAGGGCAAATGAATTGGGCATTGACACGCCATATAACACTTTCATTTCAGAGCAGATACATTTCATGGAAGCGCTGCAGGCAGAAAAACAATCACAGGATTAAATTATCTATTAAATCGATGTAACTATAGTTGACAGGTGTGTACATGGCAATCCGAAAAGTGAGTGAACTTGTAGAACAGGGATTTGAAGGCATCGAAAAAGAGATTATGGAATGTACTGACTGTCAGCTTCATGAAACGGTCACAAACAGGGTCATCAGTAAAGGCTCCAGAAGTCCCAGGGTGGTTTTCGTGGGCGAGGCTCCCGGCAAGAATGAAGATGAAACTGGTATCCCCTTCTGCGGCAGAGCTGGCAAGAATCTTGATGTTATGGTCGATTACATGGGGCTTTACGAGAATGATTACGCAGTTATAAACACAATAAAATGTCGTCCGCCAAATAATCGTACCCCTCTGAAAAGTGAGATAAATGCCTGCAAACCAT
Source organism: Methanolobus sp. ZRKC5 (assembly GCF_038446525.1). Taxonomy (GTDB): domain Archaea; phylum Halobacteriota; class Methanosarcinia; order Methanosarcinales; family Methanosarcinaceae; genus Methanolobus. Next base: position 858,719 of record NZ_CP151792.1, on the reverse strand, counting down.
TCCTTCAGGCTCAGATAGAACTTCTTGATCCGAAAGTTATCATTCTGCTCGGTAACACTGCGGAAAAAGCCTTTTGTAACGGTGAGAAGCTCGAGTGGGGTGTTCCCAGAATAGTGGATGGGAAATATACTCTTTTGAAGATTTATCATCCGGCTGCTCTTATCTATCAACGCTCAAGAATCGAAGAACAAAATGCTCTGATAGATAGCAACAGGAATCTGTGGGAATGAAAAAGTAGTTTTAGAATACTTTATTCTTTAAGTTTTTCGGCTATTTCTTCTGCTATTTTTGCATTCATTAGGAGATCATCAACCGTAGCTATAAGCGAGGTTATTTTCTCTGTAGAAATGTGGATACACACACTGCCATTCTTTACCTCAGTACGCATGTTTGTCAGGTTATCAGGAGCCAATGAGTTCGCAATTTTCTTAGCTATCTGCATAGCTCCTTCGTCTTTGAACTCGATGGTAGTACTTATCTTCATTCACTCTTCTCCGGTTTGGGGAGTTGTTCCAAAACGATCTCATCAACTTTGCTGATGAACTGTTCTGCCGTTCCAGGGGGTATAGAGGCACCGGATGCCACATTATGTCCTCCTCCTTCACCATCGACCAGTTTAGCAGCCTCACGGAGTGCAAATGACAGGTCAAGTCCTTTTTCTACAAGTGCACGGGTGCCTCTTGCGGAAACTTTAACAAGGTCTTCTACCTGGTTGACTGCAACGAAGGGCATTTCAGGATTGACATATCTGACGAAAGTACTTGCTATAAGGCCAGTTCCTTCCATATCTTTCCCTATCAGATATCCAATGCTATTACCCTGTTGTACTATATCCAGGCCTTTTTTGATGTTTTCCACAATTGATATCTGGTTGGATATTGTCATATCTGCTGCTTCTGCCAGGTGTGTGTCGTTCTTCATACATATAGAGAGTCCCATGCCGGCTTTTTCGGCCTTGCCACACGTGTTCAGTATTGCAACGAGATCATAAACGTTGTGAACTAGCTCCTTGTTAAGGATATATACATCACCAATAGCTGCATCGATGGCTTCAGGACTGGCGTTCTTTGCCAGTTTGAGAGCGATGGCGGATGTAAGTTTCTTGGTCTGGTCTGGATCAAGGTCTTCAATATTGCCATGAAGCCCTAGAATATCGAGGAAATTATCTATATTCTCCCTATCTCCAGTGAAGTCGAGATAAGGTTCAGGTGTGTACTCAAGTATTTTTGCAAGGTCTCCGTCACCGATTCGAAGTCCTTTCCTAACGGATACAATTTCTGCGTTCACAGCCTCTTCCAGTATGTGGCCGTTGATTGTGCTGAAAAGCTGTTTATCGCCCACAGCACCTGCAATTGCGAGTCCTGCAAGGTCTATATTATCAGGTCCCATTTCCATCGCTACAAAGAAGGTTACTCCGGATCCGGACACATGCATTGCTCCGTCAATTCCGACAATGTGTGGGTTCACAAGAACCTTGGCAGGTGTCTCTCCTACCGGCACGTGATGGTCAAGCACAATAATCTCCTGCTTGATCTCAGAAATTATATCCGACTGCCCGCTACCCATATCGCAGAAAAGTACCAAATCACCGTCAGCAGCAGTAGCTTTTACCATTTCCACTACGGCTTTATTAAGCCTTGGTACAATGGTAGTATGAAAGCGGATGTTCTTTCTCATGAGTGCCTGGCAGATTATTCCGGCAGACGTAAGACCATCAGCATCATTGTGTGAAATGACACGGACATGCTCATACTTCTCAATTACATCTGCTGCTTCTCTTGCCAGTTCCTTGAGTTTTTGCATCTCGATATTTAGTTTCATCCGAACCTCCGGGATAAAGATTGCAATATGTCTTAATTAGCTTTTCTTTTGTGTGTGACAACTTTACCGGGCATGGTAGAACTTCCGGGTTCCATTACAGTACCGATATTGATGCTGGTATTGATGCCGGTATGAACATCATCTCCCATGATGACTCCAAGTTTCCTGCGACCCGTGTCTACCAGTTCACCTTTTACCACTGACCTTATGTTCCTGTTATCGTGCCTGAGATTCGCAACCTTAGTGCCAGCACCGAAATTACAGGCTGTGCCTATGACACTGTCACCAAGATATGAAAGGTGTCCTATTTTCGTGCCATCCATGATCACGCTGTTCTTTACCTCCACAGCATTGCCAATATGAACATCATTGCCAATAGCGGTTGAAGCTCTGATGAAGCAGTTAGGTCCTATATCACAGTTATCGCCAATAATTACCGGTCCGACTATGTAAGCACCGTTGCGGATAATGGTGTTCTTGCCAACATTGACGTTTCCATTGAGGGTTGCATAAGGCTCAACGACACCTTCTCGTGTGTTATCTATATTTTCAAGCAGCACCTTGTTTGCATCCAGTATGTCCCAGGGTCTTCCAATATCGATCCATTCGCTGGTGAGTATCTCATAACCAACGCTGCAGCCATCGTCTATCATCATCTGCAGTGAGTCTGTTATTTCATATTCCCCTCTTTTTGATTTTCCGGTTTTATCTATGTAATCAAAAATAACATCATCAAAAAGATATATGCCAGCATTGGCAAGGTTAGTAGGTGGGTTCTTTGGCTTCTCGATAATTCTGGTAACCTCATCTTCCTCGGTTTCAATGACACCGAACTGAGAAGGATTCTCAACTTTCTTCACACTAATAATCGCATCTTCTGTTCTTGATATAAGGTGGCTGATATGTTCTTTGCTTACAAGCATGTCACCGTTAAGAACAATGAAATGTCCTTTCACATATTCTTTTGCATAACCGATGGCATTGGCAGTTCCAAGCTGCTCTTCCTGATGCACGTACTCGACACTGATGCCAAGGTGGCTACCATCCATGAAATAATCCATAATTGCATCTTCACGGTATCCGGTAACAATGAGGAACTCTTTTATTCCTGCATCCGTGGCAGCATTAATTGTATGTTCCATCATTGGTTTGTTCGCTATGGGAAGCATAACCTTTGGTTTGGATACGGTGAGTGGTCTCATTCGTGTGCCTTCACCGGCGGCAAGTATAACGACTTTCATAAAAGGCACTCCTTAACGATGCTCTCTACTTTTGCATGGAGTTCTTCCACATTCTTTCTGGCCTCTGCTGTAATTCTTATCTTTGCCTCGGTTCCAGATGGTCTGACAAGCACCCAGCCGTCTTCCATATCAATTCTGATGCCGTCTATACTGGAAACTTCACCCATTGTTGCAAGCTTTAAGCTGATAGCTTTCATAACTTCGTCCTTTCTCGAATTATCACATGCAACTGTAGTTCTGAGTGTTGGGTACTGTGGGAGTTCTTCTCTAAGGGCCGAGAGTTTCTTTTCCTTGACTATATCGACAAGAAGGGCAGCAGCGTAGATTCCGTCAGGGCAATAGGAAATCCTTGGGAAGATCCAGCTTCCGGAAGGCTCACCGCCAAAATCAGCTTTCTGCTTCTTCATTTCCTCAGCGACATAAACGTCGCCCACTCGTGTGTGGATGATAGTGGAACCAGGGAGTGCATCATCGACTATCATTGAGGTGTCAACAGGTACTACAACCTTTGGATTGTCTTTGCATTCATAGCGTGCAAAGATGGCAAGCATTTCGTCCCCTGACACGAACACACCATTTTCATCCACTGCCATCATTCTGTCAGCATCCCCGTCATGTGCGATACCAAGGTCCGCCTCAAATGCAGTCATCGCTTTTTTCAGCATTCCTAGATTCGAGTCTTTTGGTTCAGGATTACGTGCAGGAAAATGTCCGTCAAGCTGTGAGTTAAGTGTTATAACCTCGCATCCCATCTCACGTAAAAGGAATGGTGTTATAGTTCCGCCGGCACCACCTCCACAATCCACAATAACTCTTAGGGGTGCACCGGTTGAATGGCTGCGTATCATATCAATGTGGTCTCTGACTGCATTTTCATATGAAGATAATTCTCCTATCATATTCCAGTCTACATTAGCAAAATCCTCTTTCTCGATAATGGATTCTATTTCTTCCTGCTGGTTGGAATCAAATGCCATTCCATCAGGGTTCCAGAGTTTAATTCCTACATCCTGTGCAGGGTTATGTGATGCAGTGACCATGACTCCGCAGTCATAATTGCGGGTTGCATATGCAAGTGTGGGTGTTGTGACAAGACCAACGCGGACAACATCACATCCTGCAGACATAAGACCTGAGATGATCGCATGTTCTATCATCTCCCCGGCTACACGAGGATCTCTTCCGATGACTGCAGTCTTTTTTGATATGCCAAGAGCCATTCCTACTTTCAGGGCCAGGTCAACGGTAACTTCTATATTTGCAAGTCCACGGATGCCTGAAGAACCAAATAATTTCATTCAATATCCTCTCTTAAAATAAAATGTTCATTCGACGGTTACACTCTTTGCAAGATTCCTGGGTTTATCAATGGAACAATCCTTTGCCAGTGCAGTATAATATGAAAGCAACTGCAGTGCTACAGATGAAAGGACCGGTGCTAACAATTCATGTGAAGGTGGTACTCGGATCACAACATCCACATATTTTTCTATCTCTGTATCATCATCATCAGCTACTGCAACGACAATGGCATTGCGTGCTTTTACTTCTTTGATGTTGCTGAGTATTTTTTCATATGTATGTCCCCGGGTGGCTATTGCAACTACGGGTGTCTCATCAGTTATAAGTGCCAGAGGACCGTGTTTGAGTTCACCAGCCGCATAACCTTCAGCATGTATATATGATATTTCTTTGAGTTTAAGTGCTCCTTCAAGGGCCACAGGGTAATTCAGGTAGCGCCCGATAAAGAAACAATCTCTCTTGTCTGCGAACAGCGTAGCACATTCCTTTATTGCGTCTTTTCTGTTGAGTATCTTTTGTATCTGTCCTGGAAGACGCTTCATTGCAACGATAAGATCCTTTGCCTCGTTTGCGCTGACAACACCACGTATCCTCCCGAGATGAATGGCAAGCATGTATAGTGTGATTAACTGGGCTGTGAAGGTCTTTGTTGCAGCAACTCCGATTTCAGGTCCTGATCTGGTATACAGTACGCTGTCAGATTCTCTTGTGATGGTGCTTCCAACAACGTTTGTTATGGCAATGCTGCGACAGCCGTAGGAGCTTGAACTCCTGACAGCAGCCAGGGTGTCAGCGGTCTCGCCTGACTGAGTAATAGCAATTGTTAATTCCTCTCCACAAAGGACCGGGTTACCGTATCTAAATTCTGATGCGGTTTCTATATCAGTATGGAGCCCTGCGAGCTTTTCAAAAAGATATTTGCCAAGTGTTCCTGCGTTCCATGAGGTGCCACAGGCTATAATGGTAGCTCTTCTAAGTCGTTTTATCTCTTCACGTTCAAGATAGAGTTCATCCAATGTAACGGTTCCTTCAAGCTCTGATAATTTACCTGCAAAGGTATTCTGGATCGAGGTGGGTTGTTCATGGATCTCTTTTAACATGAAATGCTCATAACCTGCTTTTTCAGCAGCTTCAAGGGTCCATTCTATGGTTTCCGTATCTCTGGAAACACTGTTTCCATCAAGGTCAAATATTTCAATAGAGTCTGGTTTTAGAAAACCTATCTCATTGTTGTTGATATAGATTACTTCCTTTGTATGCTTTAAAAAAGCAGTGACATCTGATGCGGCATAATTGCTGCCGTTCCCTATTCCTATAACAAGGGGACTATTTTTTCTGGCAAAAGCTATTATGTCGGGCTCGTCAGCACACAGGGCTGCAATTGCATATGAACCATCAAGTTCTTTTATTGTTTCTGCAAGGCTGTCAAGCAGGCATTTTTTTCCACTGCAGTTCATATTGAAATGCAAAAGATGTGCTATAACTTCAGTATCCGTTTCAGACTTGAATTCATATCCAAGGTCTATCAATCTTTCCTTGAGTTCCATATAATTTTCGATGATCCCGTTGTGGACCACTGAGATATTAGATGAGAGATGGGGGTGAGAGTTTCTGGTTTCAGGTTTTCCATGCGTTGCCCATCTTGTATGTCCTATACCGATGTTTCCCTGCATATTCTCAGGAATTATGGCTTCCAGGTTCTTTATCCTTCCAGCTATCTTGTATGTTTCAAGTGATCCGTTGAAAACAGAAATACCTGCAGAATCATATCCTCTGTATTCCAGCATTTTGAGTGATTCAAGTAAAATGGGCACGGCTTGTCCATCACCAATATATCCAACTATTCCACACATTTTAATCACCTTAAATCAAGATTGAGTCTGCTGGAATATCCTGTGTAATCGTTTTACCTGAACTTATGCGACAGTTCACAGATACCAAATTTCCTGCACGAACAAGCACGTTGCTTCCAATCTCCGTATCATCACCTATAATGGTCCCGAGCTTTTCTGCGTTTTGCAACTCGCCTTCGATCTGAATAAGCATCTCAGTATTTTCTTCTGTGATGAAATTTGGTCCCGTTGAAACGTTACTTCCAATTACTGAACTGGATACATTACTGTGGGTGCTGATACGTACATCATTCATGAGGATACTATTCTTTATGTATGTGAACGAGGCCACTGAAACGTTATTTCCAATGCATGTAGAAGGAAGTATGACAACATTTGGTCCGATGTCACAATTATCTCCAATGACTACTGGTCCGACTATATATGAGCCTGCTCTGATGGTGGTGTTATTTCCTATTGATACGCTGCCTTTGATATTTACTCCATCTTCAACCTTTGCTTTGCTGATGTCGGTTTCAAAGTCACCAAGTACAATTGTGTTTGCTTCCAGCAGGTTCCATGAGTACACAGCATCAAGCCAATCTGTATTGGTTATTGCCATTGTCACATCTATTCCATTATCGACCATTGATTGGAGTGTGTCAGTTATGGCATATTCTCCAGTTGCCGAGATTGGTGTTTTTTCTATCATTTCAAATATTTCTCGTTTGAATAGATATGTTCCTGTGTTGATCAGATGACTTACAAGCGTCTTTGGTTTTTCAATGATTTCCTTAACATTCTTTCCTTTTGCAACTATTACTCCATAGTTGCTGACGTCGTCTTTTTTGCATGTAAGGATTGTTGCATCGCCTTGTGCACCGTTTATAAGATCCGATATTGTATCGGGGCCTATTATGTTATCACCATTCACAACAATAAAGGTCTCTTCATTCTGGCCAATCATCTGGCGAGCCTGAAGAATGGCATGTGCGGTTCCGATTTGTGTTTTTTGTTCAATGTATTCTATTTTGACGCCAAAATCTAACCCGTCTTCAAAATGATCCATTATGCGTTCTTTTTTATATCCTACTATCAATATAATTTCCTTGATGTTGTTTTTTACAAGGGCATTGATGACATGTTCAAGGATGGGTTTGTTTGCTACCGGAAGCATTACCTTTGATCTTGCAAGTGTAAGGGGCCGGCATCTTTTACCTTCACCGGCTGCGAGAATGATTGCTTTCATGGCATACAATGATCTTTAAAACAATTTATAAGTTACCTTCGAAGGTATTTTAAAATAGATTCACTTTACAGTTGAAACTAAGAAAAATATAATTACAAAAAAAGAATTAAGTTTGGCCTTTCGGCCAAACATTTGTATTGATTATTTATCTTGTGATCAGCATTGCAGCTGTCTCTGGCTTATACTTCCAGGTAGCTGGAAGAACCTTTGTGGACTGGTAATACTTAACCAATCTTCTAATCTTTGCTTCGGTATTCTGAAGGGAACGTTTGTTGTGAACATCCTTGTTGTTGCTGTCCATATGTTTCCTCAGTCCGATAGCCTTTACGATAAGGTTGTACAGGTCCTCAGGTACGGCGAAATCCTCACCATTCTCTCTGAGTATCTGTGTGACTTTCTTGCCTGTTGCGATCTTGACGTCAGGTACACCATATTTGTCCCTGAGTACCATTCCAATTTCACTTGTGCTGACACCCTGTTTCCACATGTCATTCACTACAGTTGTCACTTCTTCAGTGGTCATTGTGGACCATGCCGGTGCTTCGGTACGAAGTGGTCTTGTTGGGCCGGACTTTCCTTTTTTCCGGGTATGCATTTTTGCCATAAGCTTCCTCCTGATAATTGTAAATTAAGTTCTGATTTAATGTGTATAGGTTTTAGATACTTACCAGATCGTTGAACTTGGGAGACAATCTGATAATATGTTAATGTGATTGGCGAAGTGCTTCCTATGAATACTATCATCTAATATATATGTTATGATTGATGGAATCGCTTTTGCGAACTCTATTTTTTTAGTCCTCACCATATAATGAGCACAATGTCTGCACCAGCCGGATTCGCTGTTTTATATATTGCATCTAATTGGATGTTGGCAAGTTCATATCTTGTGCTGTTGTCCGTGGTATTACATATGAGTGCGATAGTCTTGTTGATATCATCACTCTGGTAGTTAATGATATGATCTGATATGAGCTGAGTGTTCACATCCATTATTACAGTATTGACTGTGTCTACAATATCCAGGCTGATACTTTGTTCTTCCGGGTTTATTGCTATGTTCAGTCCGTAAAGGTCATTTATTGTGTAGTTCATGCATCCAAGGGCACTCTGTATCACAGGGCTGCTATAATTTTCATCATCAGGACCTGCAAGACATGCCAGTTGTTCACTGTTTACCGATATCTCAGTGCTATTTAGTGATGACAGATAATCATATGGAAAAACGATATCTGTAATTATCTCTGCACATCCACCCGATGCAATTCCAATGCTGTCGTTGAACATATCACGCAGCTCTTTATCCGGCTCAGGAGAATTAATCGCATTGTGTATTTTTGTCTCATTGAAAGGCTTGTATATCTCTTCTTTTGTGACCAAATATGTTACAGGTAGCGATATCCTAACTTTTTGCTTGATTGCAGTTTCAGGTGCTTCCTCTCCTATTACTATATCACTTTGTAGTTTATATCCGATAACAGGCTGCCAGTGGGCTTCAAATCTGTAATTATATCTCTGTCCTATGGTTCTTTCAAGGTGAGCTTCTATTTGCCTTTCAGTTTCAAAGCTTTGCATTTTTGTCATGGGATTAAGAGGTTTCATAGTACCGTTCTCTGTCTGGTACAAGCTCAGTACCAGACCCTCGGCTACAAGGTCTGAAAAGGTGCGATGGCGTTGTTCTTTTGTAAATACTGTCTCCTCTGCATCTTCAAGAATTGAATTTTCCGAGAGGTTTACATTGATGCCTGCCAGATCAGTGGGTTTTAATGTGTACTCAAATTCATCTACGGTGCTGCTCATGATGGTATTCATTAGGCACATGTCCATAACCTGCGCTGAAGTATAAGATGCCGATCGATATTGCTCATCTGCTGCAATAGAAGGCAAAAGAATTACTGCGGAAATAGAAACCAGGATTAGGAAGAAAATGGCATCGATGCTTGATGAGAATGCATTCTCATCCCTGAACATTTCAGAGAGATGGCTTTTTTTCCCGGTGGGTTTAGATTGTAGCATGTCGATCTCCGTTTTCACATTTCCACTTGTTTCATTCCCACTTGTTCTGCATGATCTTCACAGTAATGGTTCCGGGAACGCAGCGTGCATTGCTTCCAAGTTCAATGACAACTGGCACTGATGATGCAATGACATCCCTGCCATTAAGTGAAACTGCCCCGTCTACAATTGTCCATTGGTGGTTTCCATTGTCTGTTACCGCTTCAACATAAAACTCAAGATTGGGGGAAAAACGCTGGAAGAACATATAGCGTTCCTCATTTGCAGAGGAAGTGGTAATCCTGTCAAGTGATTCTGCAGAAATGAGTTCAGGTCTGCTTCCCTGAAGGGGTGGATAAGATGCAATGTCCTGTGCTATCATGGCAGCCTGCTCATAGTTTTCAAGTGCCTGTGAATTGTCATTGAATGCGATGAATGTCTTTGACAGGATAGCTGCAAAAACAACAAATCCAATAACCACCATTGCGGTAGCTATTATATCGTTGTTCGGCTCAAGAAAAGCTCTTTCATCACTGGTAAACGAGGACATATTCAAGTTCATTCACCTCGCTTCCGTCTGTTACAAATACGTGTTTTTTTTCTATATGGACTTCTTCACTGATGTTCAAACAGAACTCTTCTGCTGCGGTAATGGACAGGAACTCTGTCAGGTTTGTGTATGGAAATAGTAACTATTCAGCCTGATAAAAACGCTATCAATAACAATCTTGACAAAAAGTTGAAACGTAAATTTCATTAGGATCATTTATTTTGATTGTTGCTATTGATTGCTTTTTTGATTGTTAGATTGTTAGTGAGCAGACATCTCTATTTCGATGAAATCAGTACCAATAGGCAAATCGTGCCAGGCTGAATAGTTACTGGAAATATTGAATTAACAGGGTGGCTTGCATTTCCATCTGCTGCAAATTCTCCTGTGAGGAGATTCCTGAGATTTTCGGGACTAAAGGGTAGTGTCCTGTAATTCAGAGGTTTGACAACAGCCAGGTTGTTTCCACTATCCGAAAAAGTGCAGCTTACATATTCTCCGGTGACTGAGATATTTAGTCTGCCACGGTTAGTTAGTTGTCTTGCAGAACTGTCAAAATTGTATATTTTCACTGCATTGTCTGTACCGGAATGAATACTTCCCAGCGAATCAATGTTTGATGCCAGGTCAATTGCGAGTACTTCCAGCTCATTCTTTTTGACCATATCTGATGAAATGGAAGTCAGATTATATACTGCGGCAAAGATGACCACAGTTACTATGATGAGTGCTGTTTTTGAAAGTATCAGGTCTACCCACGCAGTGTTATCATCAGTAAAGCTTTTCGTACCAACTAACGAAGAAGGATCTATGGTATTAACTATTGTCCGTTTTTTCATTACAACTGGGACTTATCACTAAGTGTAATAAAAATTTTTCTATTTTGATCGCGGACACTTTCCATGGTAATTATGTGCGGACCGGGGCTCAGGACAGCGCATCCATCAAGTGAAACATTAGAATAAAATGCAATGGACTCTCCGATGATTTGCTTTCCGTTGACCTCTATGTAGTAGTTCCGGGAATCGGAAGGCCAATTATCCTCTTTCCCCGGGACAGCTCCCATTACAAGTTTTGTATTTGAAGGAATATCAATTTCAAGAGTTATATTGCTGCCAGCTCCCCTGGAAGACATCTGGTCAGCATGACCTTCTATTTCCGATATTACAGCTTCAGTAGCATACATTTCCTCATTTTCAAGTAGTGAGGATACTGCTGTTGATAGTAGAAGCAGCAATGCTCCTATGGCAATAACTGCAACCACCATTCTCATGGGAAGGGCATCTGCTGCCCTTTCATTTTTTATGATGCTTATCGGGGATTTTTCCATCATTTGTTTGTAAGTTTTTGAATGACATCTTCAAGAGTCAGAAGTTCCTGCTCACCGTTTTTCATGTCCTTCAAAGTAACTTTTCCGGCTTCAACTTCCTGCTCACCGATTATTACCACATAATTGGCACCGATGTTGTTTGCATAGGATAACTGGGCTTTGAAATTCCTCTTCATCAGGTCATTGTATACCGGCATGTGTGGCCTGAGTTTAGTAGCAGCTTTCACAGCATCAAGACGTGTACTGTCCTTTGCAATGATAACGAGCGGCTTGTCATCAGGCGCTTCCATCTCACAGACTTCCATTATCCTGTCAAATCCAAGGCCGAATCCTGTGGATGGCACATCTCCGCCGCCAAATAGTTTGATAAGATTGTATGAACCTCCTCCACATACCTGATTCTGGGCACCAAGTCCCTCAGCGTATATTTCAAAGACTGTGCCTGTGTAGTAGTCAAGTCCCCTGGCGATTCCAAAATCAATTGTATATTCCACGCCGTAGGTATCCAGAAGAGTCAGAAGTTCCTGGAATGTCTCTATTTCAGGAATGTCTCCCACAAGTTCCCGTGCCTTTGTCACTGCTCCCTCTCCTGTGAGGCATATAAGTTCAAGGAGTTTCATGCGCAGGTCTGCAGGTGCGTTTATTTCCTCAAGGAAATCATTGAGTCCTGTGTCATCTTTCTTGTCAACAAGTCTCATTATTTTGCTCTGGTGCTCGGTTTCCAAAACGTTCAGAAGGTTTCTGATAACACCAAGATTATTCACGTGAAGGTCACCTTTGATACCCACGGATTTGAGCATCTCGGTTGCCAGTGCAATGACTTCAGCATCAGCGTCTGCTCTTTTGCTGCCAATGAGTTCCACACCGAACTGCCAGAATTCTCTGAAGCGTCCTTTCTGGGGTCTCTCATACCTAAAGCAGTTCTCGAAATAGAACAACTTCAATGGTTGCTGGTATGATTGCATCTCATTGACATACATTCTCATGACAGGAGCTGTCAGTTCCGGACGCAGGGTCATTTCCCTGTCTCCCTTGTCTTTGAAGTTGTAGAGTTCCCCTACTATTCCTTCACCGGATTTGAGTGTGAAAAGTTCCAGTTTCTCAAATGTTGGAGTGATTATCTCGTTGAATCCCCAATTCTTAACGACCTGACGTAGTATGTTCTCCACGTATCTTCTTTTCTTTGTGTCTTCCGGGGGGAAATCACGTGTACCTCGTGGTTTGCTTATCTTCATTTTTTGTCAACCTGATAATATGAATGATCTATAAATGGTATTATAGTGATTGTCTGAAAGAAAGTTCTTCCTTCTTCTGATCAAGTATGTCTGGTAGTATAAATGTAGTATATTTTACAGTTTCGATTAGTTCTTGCTTATGCCTGGTGATAGAACAGGACATTATTTTGAAATGTGATGTTCTTTACTGAAGCGGCTGATGATATTTTTAATCATTGGAGTAAATGAATATTGGTATGTGATTATAAAATTTTGATTAAAAAAGAACAAAATAACGAAGTTTAAATAATCTTCTGTAATGCTTTGCTCAGTTCACATCAGCATCAAAAAAGGTTAGTTCATGAATTCATATCCCGCGAATAAAAAACGTTGTTTTAGTCAGGATACCCGGGCTTACATTCCCTTTGCGGTAATTGGTATGTTCATTCTTCTCTTCGCGGTAATAGCATCCGTATATATAGCAAAGACTGATTATGAACTTGCGGAAGTTATCTACACTACTAATACTGCTGATATGGAAAGAGCAGCTGTTGAATTTGCATCTGCTGATCTTGCACGCTGTCTCAATTATGCGGGCATGGAAGCTCTTGTATGGCAGGGTGAACATCCGGTGATAAAACCTGAAACCACTACAAATGAAATTATGGGATCTGATGATTTCTCCGTATCATCCGATAGTCGTGATGTAGAACCCGGTGATACGATAAAGGTATCAGTGTCCCTTCCTTCTGATACATTCAAATTCATTTCCTGTCTCTTTTCGGATAAGCAAAGGACCCTGATTGTAAAAAGTGATTCAGGGACGATATACAAGAAGATAGACTACAATGAATCCCATTCATTCTGGAGCAGCTCAAGTTTCGAGGAAGAGATCGTGATTCCCGAAAATGCTGAATATGGTTACACTTACCTGATTCTGGAATATGACGAAGAGGCAAAGGCAGTGGACTGGTTCCATGTGGGCAGCAGTCCTATTAAAGATATCACTGCGGAGTATTTCAATGAATACCTGCAGACATCCTATCAGGAAAACCAGCATACTTTCAACAATTATGCGGTTAACATAGAACCGAATGTTGATCCTTCGCAAATAAGAATAGATAAGATCAACGGAACCCTGAAAAGGGAGATTAGCAGGTCAGCTTCAGATGATCCTGATTATCCTATATATTATATTATGAACGTCCATGACCTGGATTATACTCTGGTGGACCTTACAACGAACGCATCCAGCACAGATTCCATGAATGTGACAGCTATCATCACTTCTAGAGAACCCTTGCTGGAGCAATTGGTCAACGAATACGAAACAGAGTTAAGCGGCGGAGTTACCTCTGACATCGTACTGGGTGCTACCAATATCCGAACTTTCACATATGGCCCGTGGCAACACTATCTGAACGGTCCGTTGAACATTGTCACCGGTCCGTCATTGACGGCTTCTGTGAATGCCGGCACTCTCTATGCCCAGAAACGTATCTTTGATTCTGTGGACCCATGGGCTCTCACATACACTACTTATTACAACGGAAAAGTTCTCTATAATGATGTCAAACGCGACACCAGTACCTACGAAGATGACAAAGGAAGTAACCTGAGCACTACCTACGATAGTCTCTCAGATGAAGGCACTTTCAATATCAGCGTCTCACAGGGGATAAACAAGTCCATGAAAGATGCCAATACTACAATGGAAGAAGTCGCCAATAATTCAAAGATAGTGGTTTCTGTTTCCAATTTCACAAATGAGGTGTATAGCAACTGGGTCTACAACGATGATGATGTGTGGAAAAGCACGGAATACCCGGACCTGCTGCATGATGTTACTCATGAGGTGTACAGCGGTACGATACAGGGGCAGGTCATCAGAGATGGGTTCAATACTTCAACTCCTTATGATTTGCAGGTCGGATCTACAACTTACGAACCTGCTACATGGCAGGGTGGGAACTCAAAAACTGGTACGGACATTAAGTGGACAGCCCACTATCCAGTCAATGTTTCACATACCTGTGCTCTGACACCTGATTATAATTTTAGTGGCATATTAGATGTAAACCACAAGGTGAATATCGATGCTTCGTCCCACAAATGGTATTATAAATCTGTTACAGTGAATCATGTATCCACAGACGTAGTCTGTGAAGGAGTGGATGTTAATTATGAATACCTTGGAAATGACAGGATAGAAAATCTTGAACGCACAGACGGATACCTGTCTGACGAGAATCATAGTTTTGACTGGAAGGTCACTTACAACGTCAAATTCAGGATCAAAACACGCTGGGACATCGATTATACATATCACTGGTCTTACATGACCTATAATTCATATACGAACAACCGCAAATATTTCAATGGCGACTCTTCCGACTCACTCAAAAATTACCCGCTTAATGATTATACAAAAGTATCCCACACACAGACAGAAACTGAGAACTTCAGCGTTGTATATTATCAATACCTACCTTCCGGTGGGTACAATGGCCTGAGTTCCTACGGTTCTGGAAGTGGCAATGACTACAAATCAAGCACTGTGATTGTCGACGGCATTCCATTAAATGATAAGGGCTGCAGTGATGCAGCAGATAAGTATCGTGAACAGGAAGTCTCTCCCAAACTACCAATTCTTCAGGGCAATTATCTTGCTTACACCAACGGAACACTGCTCCCTGTGGAAACAGTTTATTGCGACGTTCCTGACTGGCTTCATTATAATATGGCAACAGAAATGGAGGAGATGTTCAGTGCCATCAATACGGATAATCCTACCAGGGAGGTATCCTTGCTTGGCGCGAATCTTGGCAAAAACCCAACAACGCTGATACAACTTGCATCTCTGGATCTTGCTGCGGAGATGAAGGGAACGTCAAAACGAGAATCTTTCATCCAACAAGCTCAATACATGGACGCAAGCCAATTCACTACAAGTAGTGCTGCCTGTCGTGCCATTGCAAAGAATGAAGCATACGAGCGCCTGCTCAAAGAGCTCAAGGAAAGAAACAAAAATGCAGAAGGCTCATTTGATCAATACGTTGACAAATCTTTTGAAGAGGAACAGGGCCATTCCCTTCTAAGTCTTTTAAAGAACAAAGTCTCAACCGATGTACTCTTCAACAACCCTGCTATGGATAAGGCTTCAACTGCCCTTGGCGCAGAAATGGGCATCATAGAAACGATGCAGGTTGTAGGAATGCCCAACAGCAAATACAACTGGACCGAAAACCTCATTCTTGTTGTGGACCAGTACCCTGATTATCTCTACCACGACCCGGGTTTCGACCTTCAAAGCCAGTATAAATGGACGGATGAATCCGGCAAGGAAGTATATCCGCTGGCTGTTCGTAATGTCTGCGTATTCTCCACAGGAATAGGTGATGATATTGCAGCAATGCTTGCTGATGCTTCTGAACCCCTGAAAGATGTGGTTTCCCAGTCTATGAGCCAGAGTCTTGCAGATGCAAATGCTGAAATAGATTCTCTGCTTGAAGATATCGGCAGCAACAGTGCAGAGTTTACCATGAAAGGTGTATCTACAGATACAACCCACATAGAAGAGAACCGCACGAGAATGATGGACGCATACAGCGATGCTATCAGACAGCAGGTACCCTTGACGATTGCTAGCGAAGTTTCAAAAGACCCGGTTCTGAGCACATGGATCAGCAGTGCAGATGTAAACCAAATAACTAAAGATTACCTTGCAACTCTATCAGATGCTGAACTTGTAAACATGAGCTCAAACAACACCCTTCAGGATGATATATTTGCTCAGGTCAGCCAGAAAATCATAAATGAGAATCCTTCAATCCCCTCCAATGAAATTGATGTGGCACTATACCGCCTCGAAGCAGACATGCAGATTGGTGTGACAGAAGGAGTGTGCGTAGCTATACAGAGCTGCCAGGCAGTTATCGATCAATGTTTCACAAACATCAATAACGAGTTACAAAACAAACTGGATGAATCAACTGATAAACTGACAGCTCAGTTTGCTGAAAAGATGGAAAAGAGGTTGCAGAAATCTATGAAAATGATTCCTTGCGGATTGCCTGTGTTGCCACCTAACTGGGTTTGTACGGTGAATGTGTGGGAATATGATGTAAAAGGTGTTTATAAGGAATTTGAAGTTATTGATAACGATAATGAATGCATGTTCAATCCATATTTTGGACATGATGCACAAGTTTACATTCGTAAAGATGACAGAGTTGTTCATCCTACAAAAAGAGAAGACGATGGTGGATTCATCTATATTGGGCGTAACCAACCGATTGTGTTTGGCTTTTCTGGGTTCGCAGCAACAATTGTAGGACCAGGGCCAAAAGGAGTTGGAGATAAAGTAGGAGATAGAGATGAAAAATCATTTTATTATGAGGATTTTGAATCACAATTTTGAGGAGCAAATATGAATTATAAATTAGGTATTGCATGTGTTTTATGTTTATTAGTAATGTTTTCAACACCAGTGTCATCTAAAAGTTCCAATTTTAATATTGATGTCTACTACAATGATCAATTGTATCCTGGAGCTTCAACTCCAAAACCACTTTTGAAAATAGGTGAACCATTCAAACTGAGATTTGAAATGACATGTTACAAAAGAAATGATTTGTCAGTAATGTTAACTTCGATTGGGGAAAACGATTTTGACATACTTGAAGGTCCAACATCAAAGTTAGGATTGTTTACAGATGGGGTAATGGAGGTAAATGAGACAAGGGTTTTTGAATGGACTGTGGCTCCAAATGAAGAGTGGGCTGGAGGAAGTGCACCAATTGATTTTTACTACCAAATGACTGATTTGGATACTGCAAAAACGATTACAAGTGGTAGATTCACCGCCGCCTACGTCACAATCTCCGAAGAGTACTACGATGGCCTTGAAACAACGGCAGCGCCCATCGATGACTCTGACAGTCAGAGCAGTTCACCAACAACTCCGGCATTTACAGCGTTGGCCGCTGCATCTGCTATGGTAGCAGCAGTCCTTCTCAGAAAAGAGTAGATTCAATTCACAGAATCTCTTCTTTTTCAATCACTTTGCTGTCCCAAAATAAATCAAAACCATTAAATACATCGTCCAATGTACTTAGTTATACATCAATGAATTGACTTTTTCTACAGAGGTATAACTATGGATCATACAAAGATTTTACTTGATGAAAATGAAATGCCAAAACAGTGGTATAATATACTTGCAGACCTGCCTGTTGAGCCGCCACTCAATCCGGCAACTAACGAGCCAATGGACCCCAAGGATCTTGAGCCTATCTTTGCAAAGGAGCTCATTCAGCAGGAAATAAGCACACAGAGGTATATTGACATTCCTGAGGAGATCCGGGAGATATACACTCTCTGGAGGCCATCACCTTTGCATAGGGCACACAGGCTTGAGAAGGCACTGGGAACACCTGCAAAGATATACTACAAGAACGAAAGTGTCAGTCCTGCAGGAAGCCACAAGCCGAACACTGCTGTTGCACAGGCATACTATAACATGAAGGAAGGCACAGAAAGGATAACAACCGAAACTGGTGCAGGCCAGTGGGGTAGTGCATTATCACTCTGCTGTAACTATTTTGATATGGAGTGTAAGGTCTACATGGTAAGCTCAAGCTATTACCAGAAACCATACCGCAAGTCACTTATCAATCTCTGGGGAGCAAATGTTGTTCCATCCCCAAGTAACGAGACACAGTTCGGAAGAAAAATCAGGGAAATGTATCCTGACACATCAGGTAGCCTTGGTATAGCTATCAGTGAAGCAATCGAGGAGGCAGCACTTAACGATAACACCAAGTATGCACTTGGCAGTGTCCTCAACCATACAAGCCTTCACCAGACCGTAGTAGGTCTTGAGACCCAGGCACAGTTCGATAAGACCGAGGATTATCCGGACATAGTCATCGGATGCTGTGGTGGCGGAAGTAACCTTGCTGGTGTTGCTCTCCCATACATCAGGGACAACCTTGCTGGTAAAACCAACACAAGGTTCATCGCAGTAGAACCTTCTGCATGTCCAACTCTTACAGCAGGCGAATTCAAGTATGACTTCGGTGACATGGCAAAAATGACACCTCTGCTTAAGATGTACACACTTGGTTCAGAGTTCATACCACCTGCAATTCACGCTGGCGGTCTCAGATATCATGGTGTTTCACCAATCATTAGTAAAATTGTTTCAGAAGGTCTCATGGAAGCAACCACCTACCACCAGATAGAGATATTTGATGCAGCAGTGACATTCGCACGCAGTGAGGGAATTGCTCCTGCTCCTGAATCAGCTCATGCTATCAAATGCGCCATTGATGAAGCACTCAAATGCAAGAAGACCGGTGAAGAGAAAACAATTCTGTTTAACCTCAGTGGACATGGTCACTTTGATATGGGTTCCTATGACAAGTATTTCAGTGGTGACCTGACCAACGACTAAATTTAATAATTAATTCAAATAGGGTTTAGTGGCATGTTTCTCATGCCACACATTTATTTTTCATTTTTGTTTTTCGAACACTTCAGTCTAATATTAGTTTGATTCCATATCCTTTTTGTAAACAATAGTGCGGTATGGGAATGGTATCTCAATACCTTCTACGTCGAATCTCTTTTTGATTGCTTCTCTTAAATCACAGCCATTATCGTATGCTATGTCTCTGTCTTCGACCCATATAAGTAGTCTGAGTATTACTGCAAAATCTCCCAGTTCCCTGACCCGGACACTTATAACATCTTCTTTTTTAATGTCTGGGTGATGATTCCTGAGCTGACTCAGGGTCATTACATTATTGTTCTTTCTGGCTTCGCAGACCATAATGTTCCTTGCTTTGTCAATATCAGAATCATAACTGATCCCAATATCAATTGGCCAGTTCACAGTAGGGTCTTCAATGGACCAGTTGATTATGGATTCCTCACTAATAACACTGTTTGGAATTATCAGTCTTCTGTTATCCCATGTTCTCACCACCGTATGCCGGAGTGTGATATCTGTTATTCTCCCGTACTCATCTCTGATTGTGACGAGATCTCCAACCCTGAAAGGGCGGAATGCCGCAAGTGAGATGCCGGATATGATATTTGAGAGTGTACTTTGGGCTGCAAGACCAAGAACGATACCCGCAAAACCTGCACTGGCAAAGAGCGTTATTGAAAGTGCTTCAAGTGATGGTATCATGTTTACGACAACAAGGATGCCAAGAATGTAGATACCAGCAACTGTAGAGGATTTCGATAAACTACCATCAATACTCATACAATTCAATAAAATTTAAATAATAGCAAAGCAAATTTACTATTATGGATTCTTTTACTGATTTTGCCTTAAATGAAGAATATAAGCGTCTCCAATCTGTCGGAGATAAGCTTGCTGAAATTGAATATTTAGTAGATTGGAAGCCTTTTCGCCCTATTCTGGAGTCAATGTACATAAACAGAACAGCTTCAGGCGGACGGCCTGAAGCTGATGTTATTGTAATGTTCAAGATGCTTGTTCTGCAACAATGGCATGGTCTTTCTGATGCTGAGCTTGAAAAGCAGTGTATTGACAGGATATCCTTTAGGAAATTCCTGGGATTTCCTGAATATGTACCAGACAGTACAACTGTCTGGTCATTCAGGAAGAGAATTATCGACAATGGTAAAGAAAAAGCGGTGTGGGATGAAATGCAGAATCAGCTTGATGCTCTTGGTTTGAAGATTAAAAAAGGAATGATCCAGGATGCAACTTTTATTCACTCAGATCCAGGACATGCAAAAGCAGATGTACTCAGAGGAAAAGATGCGAAAACAAGAAGAAGCAAAGATGGAACCTGGACTAAGAAAAATGGTAAATCTCACTTTGGATACAAACTTCATACAATTATTGATAAGGATTATGAACTAATCAGAAGATTTGAGACAACAACTGCATCACTTCACGATTCACAGGTTGATCTGTCTGAAAAGGGTGAAGTGGTGTATAGAGATAAAGGATATTTTGGAGCAATAGCAAAAGGTTTTGCAGCAACAATGCAACGAGCTGTAAGAGGACATCCTTTAGGAATAATGGATATCCTCAGAAATGAAAGAATAAGTGTGAAAAGAGTCCCTTGCGAAAGAGTGTATGCAGTGACAAAAGAAATATTTAAAACCAGAAAGGTTCTTGTTACAACTGTAGAAAGAGTGAATGCAAAAATGTTGATGACAGCTTTTTGTTTTAATCTGCATCAATTGAGGACACTAAAAACCAAAGGAGTAATTTAGGATAGCGGGAGCTATACTAAAAATAAGGATTAATGAAGAGAAATTAAACAAAATGATAAAAAATGAGAGGATATAATTGAGTTTGAATACTTTAATGATCTAAAATGAGGGAATATCGAAATCCTCTGTAGTATGTCTGACAACCCTGTAACTTGTCAGGTCCACATTCATTTTTTTGCTTACAATTTTGAACTGTCTGGAAAGGATGTGGTCAACAGACCTTGCAAAAAAAACAGTCAACAGTATTGTAAGTACGATCAAGGTTACATTCACAAGCTCCCATGTTATCCATGCTGGTATAGTTATCAGGTTTGCCATATTAACTCTTAAACATATTAGCAATTGAATAGATATGAGTTTATTGTCGTCACTTGCAACTTATTGTCAGCTTATATATGTTTCAAAAGGTTTATTTCGTATCACCTCTGAATATAATGTGGAGTGAACAAATCTTTCGGACAGGGAGTGTATGTTGGGTATGAGCCCGGGAGCATTAGCTATAGGTAAATAAAGGGCTTCTGTTCTTTTTTGTTTCTTTTTGATTTATTTTGTTACACCTCTGCCAGGTATACTTGTGCACTTTCAAGTAACTAAGGGGTCAATATGAACGAAATATATGATAAAATGGCAACAGAAGCCATGAATGCACAGAAAGCTGTTGTAAGCACTATAAACAAGAAACGAGGTACTGCATTTAAAGTTGAGGATGCAAAAGCATACGTGGATGCAGTAAATAAAATGAGACCAGAAGGTGCTCAATGCAAAGAAGTATTTGATTTGCACGTCAACTCGGTAAATACGCATTATGAGACACTTTCCGGCTTAACGGACAGTGTACGGCCGGAAGACGATCCTTACGTTGAACACTATCAGACACCACCTATATTGGATATCTTGTACGAGGAAGATCCTTCTTTCAGAGCCTCAGTAGAGAAATTCATTGAAAGGATAGGCAGATCTGAAGCTCTTATCGGCAAAGAATCAATTAGAAGATACGGAGGTTTCTATGGTCCGACCTGCGTGGTTGACTTTGCCTTTGTCCCTGGAAGCACGAGTAATGTGGTTAACAGAATATTGCAGAAAACAGATATTCCGGTAGATCACAAGCGTGCAATACTCTCTTCCAAATCATGGGGAATGAACACATCATATGGAGTAGGCGCCAAATTCCAGATGGCAATTGAGAATGGTAAGACTCCCACAGAGGCAATCAAAGAAGAGATTGAAATGCTGCAGATGGTCTACGACTCTCCTATATCGGCACAGGTCAAACTTATGGACGAAGCTGGTCACACATCATTCGATGTTAAGAAATATATGAACCAGTACAAGCAGAAGATGAAGCCTACTATCAAAGCTGCAATGGATGCCGATGTTTTCTATGGTAATATCGTAACAGTTCCTGCATATGGTGTGGGTGATGTTGCCCATCACATATCCCAGTCAATGTTCAACATGACAAAAGATGATGTCATCATGGAAGTTATCAATGCCGTAAGCGATGTAATGGAAGGAACCATGAAAAATGGTATGGGTAAGTTCAGGGATGAATATTCACCGCTTACCATTGCAACGGATGCTGCTGCAGCTGCAACGACAAAGATACTCTGGATGGATGGTTTCACGACAATGATGGTCATTGACCTGCTGGTCAAAAGGTTCCATAACCTTGTGCTCACCAATCCTACAAGGGGCGCCGCAGCTGAACTTCATAACGTTGACTTTATCGATCTTATTGAAAAGGGAGAACGTATCATTGACCACAAACCAAGGGGTATGGGTGGTGTTGTTCAGGGTATACCTGTTGACATGAGTCCGATCGAGAAGAATGAGGTCCTCAATAACCCTCAGCGTTATACTTATCCTGCATGTGCTATCACTGTGCGGTTCTCAGCACTTATGCGGCTGGCTGATTTCCCATGTTTGCTGACCAGTGAACCGGTCACAGCTACAATGCTGACCAATATTATAGCCCTGCATAAGACAGAGCCACATTCCCCAGCACGTACATGTAAGTTCTGCGCAGCCAACTACTTCGATTACAAGTGCAAGGACTGTAACTGGGCGGAGGCCGTTTGATTACAGATGTGCCTCCATGAGGCACATTTTGTTTTCAGGCAGGTGATTTTATGTCAGAACCGGGTCTATTTAAAAGATCCATAGCCGAACTAATCGGAACCTATGTGCTGGTATTTCTGGGAACCGGGTCCGTAGTAACTACTGTCCTGTTGATCCAGGGCGCAAGCCCCATTCCGGGCAACACTTTCAACGTAGGTATAGACATTGCCGCTTGGTTTGCAATAGGCATCTCTTTTGCCATAGCGATAATTGCCATGATATATGCTTTCGGTCACATATCGGGAACGCATATCAATCCGGCAGTTAGTATTGCATTGTGGGCAACCGGACGTTTCCCTGCAAAGGATATGTTTGGTTATATCGTTGCTCAGTTGATTGGTGCAAGTCTTGCATCGTTCACCATTGTTGCGATATTGGGTGCACGTGCAGTTGGAACTGGCCTTGGTGCAACGGCAATGTTTGATGGTGTTAGCTATGGCCAGGCTATACTTTGTGAAGCAGTTGCAACTTTTTTCCTGATGCTGACTATCATGGGCTCAGCAGTGGATAAAAGGGCACCTTCAGGTTTTGCAGGATTGGCAATCGGTCTTGTGGTCGCAGCAGACATTATTGTTGTGGGAAACATAACAGGTTCATCGCTTAATCCGGCCCGTACTTTCGGTCCGTATCTTGCGGAG
Source organism: Methanolobus sp. ZRKC5 (assembly GCF_038446525.1). GTDB lineage: Archaea > Halobacteriota > Methanosarcinia > Methanosarcinales > Methanosarcinaceae > Methanolobus. The sequence continues at coordinate 835,164 of NZ_CP151792.1, read as the reverse complement.
TTTGTTATGGGAGGTTCGAATCTCTGGTGGCAGTTCCCGATATACATTATAGGGCCGATAGTTGGTGCTCTGGTTGCAGCTTTGCTTTATGATTATGTGTCAGGAGTAAAGGAGTTGGATTGATGGGAGCAGTTATCTGCTCTTTTTGTTTTCAAATATTATCACACAAGAAGTGTCTCTATAGAATTCCTCATTTTGATAAAAGCAATACATTAACATACTGAATCTTGAAAACAAAAGAATATTTCAATCAGATATACGTTAGCATGTATTGTGAAAATTGTCAATGATTTACTTTCCAATTCTGCCAAACGAAAGACAGTTGAAGCTTTCAGGTTAATCCTGCAATTGACAGGGCTGGCAATCTTTGTTTATTTTGGCAGCCAGTCCACAATATACGTTATACTTTTAAGTGTACCTTTGGCTTTGCTTTTTGGACCTGTTTATTGTGGTTGGATGTGCCCAAGAGGACTTTTCCAGGATATCTTTGCTAGGTTGGGGCGGAAGATTCTTGGCAAAAGATACAATACTGCAATTCCCAGAGAATTCCATCCCTGGTTGATATATTCCAGATATGTCCTTATGGTGTTTGTTCTTGTGATTTTGATCCTTTCAGAATTTGGTTTTCTTCCTGAGTCCACAGAAATTCTCGTACTTGAAGGACTGGTAGCCATAATGATAGTTTCAATACTGCTTTCATTTTTTGTGGATCGGGCAGCATGTAAGTATTTCTGCAAGGAGGGAGCTGTTGCCGGAATATTGAATCTTGTTAGTAGGGGGAAGGTCAGAAGGGATGCTTCCCTGTGTAATTCATGTGGCATTTGTGACAGGATTTGTCCCATGTGGATAGAAATTTCAAAAAAGGATATTGTGACAGAACATTCCTGCGTATGTTGCTTCAAGTGTATACAGTTTTGTCCGGTAAATGCACTCTATATCGATGAGTGTTTTTGACTTTTCACAACCATAAGGCAAAACCAAGTAGCAAAAGTAGGAATTATCAAAGCATCAGTGCCTCAATTCATTTTTTTGGAATTGTAATTACCCTGTGAAAAAATTGTTATTCTCTGATTAAACTGTTTTTCAGGGGAGGAAGCTACAGTAAACACAAAGGAGATGATTGTGTTTATTCCAGATTGCGCATTTTGGAAGAATTTTCTTTTAAATATTTATGTCGATCAAATCAAGAACATGTAATGTCGGAGAAACAAGCTTATTATTTCTAGATAACAACAATTTGATATTTTTTGATCTATGCTTAAGTTAGGGTAATTTTATAAGATATTTAATCCTTTAATTCCGATGCTATGAAAATTGAATCATTGGACCTGCCAGGTGAAGTTATCCGTTTCTACCTTGATTCTGGCATAGAAGAACTCTATCCCCCTCAGGCAGAAGCCATTGAAAAAGGATTACTTGATGGCAATAATCTGCTTGCGGCAATTCCAACGGCTTCTGGAAAGACTTTACTTGCCGAACTTGCAATGCTAAAATCTATAGCAAACGGAGGCAAAGCCTTATACATTGTTCCACTGCGGGCTCTGGCAAGTGAAAAATTCGACCGTTTCCGGCAATTCTCATCCATCGGGTTGAAGGACGGTGGAGTAAAGGTTGGTATATCTACAGGTGATTTTGAATCCCGGGATGAGTGGCTCGGTTCCAATGATATTATTGTTGCAACATCTGAAAAGACCGATTCCCTACTGCGTAATGAAACTTCCTGGATGCAGGAGATAACCACCATCGTTGTAGATGAAGTCCACCTGCTTGATTCGGCCAATAGAGGTCCCACTCTGGAAGTTACCCTCACCAAACTCATGAAACTCAATCCTGGATGCCAGATAATTGCTCTTTCGGCAACAGTGGGAAATGCCTACGAGGTTGCAGACTGGCTGAAGGCAAAGCTTGTGCTCAGTGAATGGCGTCCAACCGACCTGCATGAAGGTGTTTACTACGGCGGTAATATCAATTTCAGGAGTTCACAGAAACGTATTGAACCCAGGTCTGCGGACGATGCTGTCAACATACTGCTGGACACGTTGCATGATGGGGGGCAATGTCTTGTCTTTGAAAGCAGCCGTAAGAATTGTGTTTCATTTGCTAAAAGGGCAGGTGCAAAGGTTTCCGAGACTCTCGATAAACCCACACGTAATTTACTGGATGAACTTGTTGAACAGATAATCGAAAGTGGTGAGACGGAGGCATCAAACGTATTGGCACAATGTGTAAGAAATGGATCCGCATTTCACCATGCAGGACTCAACTCAGCACATCGTAAAATTGTGGAAGATGGTTTCAAGGCCAACAAAATCAAGATGATATGCAGCACTCCTACCCTTGCAGCAGGCCTGAACCTTCCGGCAAGAAGGGTAATTGTCAAAAGTTACAGACGCTATGATCCTAACTATGGCATGCAGCCAATACCGGTTCTGGACTACAAACAGATGGCAGGCAGAGCAGGCAGACCACACCTTGATCCTTATGGTGAGTCCGTCCTTATCGCAAGGTCATATGACGAAATGGCAGGGCTTTTTGACAACTATATCGATGCAGGTGCCGAGGACATCTGGTCCAAGCTTGGAACAGAGAATGCCTTGAGGACTCATATCCTTTCAACCATCGTGAACGGTTTTGCAACTACAAGGGACGGACTTATGGAGTTCATTGAAGCTACGTTCTTTGCCCACCAGAATGATACATGGGGCATTGTGGAAGTGGTTGACGAATGTCTCGACTTCCTGAGGGACAAAAGGATGCTTGAAGGTGATGACACTTTATTGCCCACGGTCCTTGGAAGACTTGTATCTACTCTTTACATCGACCCACTTTCAGGTGCTTATATCGTTGACGGATTGAAGAAAGCAGAGCATATCACAGACCTGACTCTCTTGCATCTTATCTGCAAGACACCTGATATGCGTCAACTCTACATGAGGTCCAATGATTATGAGATAATCAATGATTTTGTCATGGCTCATAGTGAAGAATTCGCAGAGATTCCTCCCCGTTCAAAGGAAATAGATTATGATTGGTTCCTTGGTGAAGTAAAAACTGCTCTTTTGATACTTGACTGGATAGGTGAGAAATCACTTGATCAGATTACCAAGAAATTCAATGTTGGTGAAGGTGATGTACATGCATTTGCAGATATTGCCAAGTGGTTGATGCATTCCGCTTCAAGGCTTGCAGGTCTCATTGCTTCTGAACTGGACAATGATGCTGCCGGCAGAGCTGTGATGCTGGAAAAGAGAATACATTACGGTGCTTCGCCTGAGCTTATCCAACTTGTCAGTATACGGGGTATTGGACGTGTACGTGCCCGCAAGCTCTATGACAATGGTCTTAAGAGTATAGCTGACATACGAAACTCTAATCTGAATACGGTCTCTGGTCTCATTGGTCAAAAGACAGCAGCAAAGCTATTTAGCGAGATAGGCATTCACCTGACACTCAGTTCCGCAGAATTAGGGACTATAAGCTCAAAGACCATGGGTTCATTAATGGAAAATGAGCAGAGGACTTTCAGCGATTTTGAAAAATAAGTTTTAATTCTGTTTGGAGTGTTATGTTTTAAGCATTATATATGATGAACAGGTATATGCATCAGGAAATAATCATAATCATTTACTATATTTATAACTAGCAATTTTACATATCCATTCCGGGGAAATATCATGCTTTACAAGAAACTATCCGAACTTACCGATGAAGAAAAAGGAAAAATAATTGGTCGTGGTGGAGAACTTGCAGATGTTGGCGCTACGGTTGCTTCTATCCTTAAAGATGTAAGGCAGAATGGTGACGCAGCCCTGCGTGAGTATACTCAGAAATTTGATGGTGCTGATATTGAAGCTATCGAAGTTTCAAAGGAAGAGATCGATGAGGCTGCAAAAAGTGTAGATCCTGCTCTTCTGAAGCATCTTGAATTCGCTGCCGGTAATATAAGGAAGTTCCATGAAGCACAGATGCCGCAAAAAGTATGGTTCATTGAGCTTTCACCAGGTATTGAACTTGGACAGAAGGTCACACCTCTTGAAAGCGTAGGTGCCTATGTTCCAGGTGGAAGAGCCTCATATCCTTCTACCGCCCTTATGACAATAGTTCCCGCAAAGGTTGCAGGTGTCAAAAATATTATAATGTGCACTCCTCCGGGCAAGGACGGAAAGATAACTCCTCTTACACTTGCGGCAGCAAAGATAGCTGGTGCAGACCATGTTTATAGGATAGGCGGTGTGCAGGCAGTTGCCGGTATGGCATACGGTACGGAAAGTGTGCTGAAAGTTGACAAGATAGTAGGTCCTGGTAATGTTTTTGTAACTGCGGCAAAGATGCAGGTAAGGGATATGGCAGAGATCGATTTCCCTGCTGGTCCAAGTGAAGTTCTCATCATCGCTGATGATTCCTGTAATGCCAGGATGGCAGCGTCAGATATGATCGCTCAGGCGGAGCATGATCCTAATTCTGTGTCTGTTATTGTAACGACTTCTGAAAAGCTTGCAGAAGATGTAAGATGTGAAGTCATTAAACAGGCAAAGGAAACTCTCAGGACCGAGATAGTTAACACTTCCCTTGAAAACGCCGCAGTATTGGTAGCTGATTCCATGGATGAATGTATCGCATTTTCCAATGAGTTTGCCCCAGAGCACCTTGAAATAATGGTTGAAGATTCAGATGCTGTTCTTGAGAGTATAGAGCATGCAGGTTCCATATTTGTAGGAAACTATTCTCCGGTTCCTGTGGGTGACTATGCATCCGGTACCAACCATGTATTACCTACGGCAGGTTATGCAAGGATCTATTCTGGCCTGAACCTTGCTCATTTTATGAAATCTTCAAGCATACAGAAAATAAGTAAGCAGGGACTTGAAACTTTAAAAGATTCTGTTATTTCGATTGCCGAAAAAGAGGGTCTGAAGGCGCATGCAGATTCTGTTCGGGCTAGATTTGAATAATATACCCTTCTATTTTTTTCTACGATAAATCGGTAATTATTTAATAGGTGAGTACATACATTATTTTAATAAGTTCTCTACTAACGGGAGGTGAGGGAGTCTCATGAAAATAAGAGTTGTAAGTTCGCGAGAAGAAATACCGCAGTTAAATCCGGCTGAAAAGGTAATTCATCTTGCTTTCAGACCATCGAACAAGGATATTTTTTTACTGGTCCAGACATGTCCAAAAGTGGAAGTCATCCAGATTCCTAGTTCTTACAGGCGCACAGTTTCAAAGTCCATTGAGATGTTCATGACAATGCAGGACATCAAGCTCGTTGAGGGTGATGTATGGGGTCACAGGAAAGATATCAACGAATACTATAGTATCGCTCCTGCATTACTTGATAAGATCAAAGAGCTTAAATCAGAAGGCATGTCTGATGAAAACATAGTGAATAAATTGGAACGCGAAGGGAAATTGAACAGGGAAATGCTGTTCTACATATTGAGCAAAAAATAACATTTCAAAATTTAGGATAAAGTGCGGTATCGAATGATACGCACTTTATTTGTATTTAGTTAAGGTTTACTTTTTGTTTTAAGATTCTTTTTGATCCGTTTTAGTGTGTTAACTGTGTTATTAATATTATGCATTTCATATTTTTCTTCGAATTATAAAGTTGCCTTGTTTTCATATGTCTTCGAGACGATGCATATTTATAACTTGGTAAGTTCATTACCATCTAAAAAAGATATACAGGATTTCATTAACATGGCCCAGAAATATGGTAAAGTCTATTTGGTTGGTTCAGGCCCGGGTGATCCGGAACTATTAACGCTCAAAGCACGCAGGCTTCTTGATACTGCTGAAGTTGTTGTATATGACCAGCTTCCTGGCAAAGCTATAATCGATTCTATATCTGCCAATGCTGAAAAGATAGATGCAGGTAAACATGCAGGGGAGCATACGCTCACTCAAGATGAGATTAATGCTCTTATTGTCCGCAAAGCAAAGGAAGGAAAGGATGTAGTTCGTCTGAAGGGTGGTGACCCCTACATGTTCGGTCGTGGAGGGGAGGAAGCTCAGGAACTTATTGCTGAGGGTATTGGATTTGAGGTTGTACCTGGCATAACATCAGCTGTTTCTGCTCCTGCTTATGCAGGCATACCTGTAACTCACAGGGACCATGCTTCTATGGTCACTTTCATTACAGGGCATGAGGATCCTACCAAAGAGGAAAGTGCTCTTGATTGGGAAACACTTGCAAAATTCGATGGAACAATTGTAATTTTCATGGGTGTGAAAATGCTTGGCAGAAATGTCGGGGAACTTATGAAATACGGCAAGGATCCAAAGACTCCTGTTGCTCTTATAGAAAGAGGTACAAGACCTGATCAGCGCGTGACCACAGGTGTCCTTGATAATATTGCTGAGATTGCAAAAGAGAGAGGTGTAAAAGCACCTGCTATCACGGTAGTGGGAAGCGTTGTTACACTTCACGATATACTTGGTGAACAGACTTCAGGCAGCTTAGAATAGAAGGTATTTCCTATGGCAGAACAACTCAAAAGGCCGGTATTGGCAATAATGAGGCCGCAGCGTTATCTGGAAGAGTCTACTAAGCTTGCAGATTCCATGGGTTTTGAACCATTGGCAGTTCCTATGATAGAACTGGCCGATATGAAGGATGAATACTTCGATGGTTTTGTTGAAAGAGTTCTTTCTGGTATTTCTGATTATGTTATCATTACCAGTGCCAATGGTATTGATTTTACTCTCGGGAAAATTCCATCGGATGGCCAGGATAAGTTCATTGAGGCACTAAATGCTACCAAGGTCATAGCCATTGGCCCAACGACCCGTAAATCACTGGAGGATCTGGGTATAAATGTAATTGGAATGCCTGGTGTTTACAGTTCAGAAGGGCTTGTGGAATTCCTCTGTCCTGATATAAAAGGGAAAGTTATTGATACAGCAAGAAGTTTCTATGGTTCTTCCCTTCTCATCGAAGGTCTGAAAGAATGCAGTGCTGAAGTGCATGAGACTAAAGTATACACGCTCACCAAACCACAGGGTACTGAGCAGGATGATTTTATTCGCAGGGTTCTTGATGGCGATATTGACGTGTTTGCATTCACAAGTTCTATGATGGTGCGCAATTTCTTTGAGGATGCTGTAAGCCGGGCTACAAAAGAAGAAGTTATCAGTATTATGAATAATTCCATTGTTGCAGCTATAGGTATACCCACAGCACAAACAATTGAAAGTTATGGGGTGAAGGTTTCAGTTACTCCCGGTAAATTCACATTTGAAGATATTCTTAAGAAAGTTCTGGAACTGCTTAATTAAGTATTTCCTGAACATTCCTGTTTTTTGTTTCAGTCACCATAGGTGTAATATAGGATGATGTTATAGAGTTCGCACATATTAGAACGATCTTCTTTTATTCTTCTATTTCGGAGTCCTGATCATGATAGGTATTTCAAAACTTTATTGCAGAACCGTCGAACCCTCGGATGCGCTTCGCTATGGGCGCGACTCTAAAAAACTCCCGTCTCATTTGCTTCAATTCTCAAAGGATAAGAAGCCAGTTGTAGTATGGAATGTTACTCAGCGATGCAATCTTCGCTGCGTTCATTGCTATGCACATTCCAAGAATATTGATTACAAAAATGAGCTTAGCACCGAAGAAGGCAAAGCTCTCATCGACGACCTTGCTGAGTTTGGCTGTCCTGTGATATTGTTTTCAGGAGGTGAACCTCTCATGAGGAAAGACCTTCCTGAACTGGCAGAATATGCAACCTCAAAGGGTATACGTGCAGTAGTATCTACCAACGGAACACTGATCACAGAAGATATGGCCCGGACCCTCAAGGAAATAGGGCTTTCTTATGTCGGCATATCTCTTGATGGGATGCGTGAAACCAATGACAGTTTCCGTGGGATTGAAGGTTCTTTTGACAAGGCAATGCAGGGTCTTCATAACTGTCAGAAACAAGGTATAAAAGTAGGCTTGCGGTTTACCATCAATCGTCATAATGTTCATGATATTCCGGCAATATTTGACCTGATGGAGCGGGAGAATATCCCTCGTATATGTTTCTATCATCTTGTTTATTCAGGCCGTGGTTCGGAAATGATAAACGAGGACCTCTCCCTTGAGGAAAGTCGTAAGACTGTGGATATGTTGATAGATAAGACAAGGGATCTCCACAGCAAAGGTAAAATGGTGGAAGTATTGACAGTTGATAATCACTGTGATGGTCCTTACATTTACCTGCGTCTTCTGAAAGAGGATCCGGAAAGAGCCGCAGAGGTTCTAGAGCTTCTGAACATGAATCGGGGTAATTCAACAGGAATTGGTTTTGGCTGTGTTTCATGGGATGGTTCAGTTCACCCTGATCAGTTCTGGAGGCATTACTCCTTTGGAAATGTCAGGGACCGTAAGTTCAGTGAAATATGGGGGGATACCAATGACAAGCTTATGGCAGGGCTCAAGGATCGTAAACCTTTGATCAAGGAGAATGCTGACAGGTGTGCCTCATGCAAGTGGTTTGATGTATGCAATGGTAATTTCCGCGTACGTGCCGAGTCTGTTTATGGTAATATTTGGGCAGATGATCCTGCATGTTACCTGAGCAATGAAGAGATCGGTTACGACGATTCCCTCTGATCGTTCTTTTTTTTAATTATGCATATTCGGAATCAGGTAATCCGCTAATATATAAGCCATGATTAGCATAATAATGGCAAGGAATGCAAATTTAAATATAAGCTTTACAAGCATACTGTCACCTCTTAACCTTCATATCTTTGAAAGAAACTTCCACGTAAGGGTGGGGATGAGCAGGTATAAAAAAGATGTGGCAACGGATGCCACAAATTACATATTTTTTATTGATGTGTTCAGACTTCTACGCAGTTTTGCCAGACTCCGTGAACATTACAGTATTCAAGAGCACAGAATGCCTTGAAATTATCGATGTTGTTCACGTGGAAGGTTGCAACCGGGTCGGTGTGGACTGGTTCAAAGGTCATTTTTCCGAAGTTAATTGTTTTTCCTTCTTTTGTAATGCCGTAGAGTTCAACCCATTCGATGTGATGTTCCACTGTGTTTGGGTGTGGAATTTCCTTTCCTACGACCACGCGTACAAAGTCAGCTTTTGTCTGTCCATGTCCTCTGATCATCTCTATTTCAGGAACATGTTTCTCTTTACCTTCAACTTCCTTTCCTTTCAGTATTTCCCCGAATTCCATATTTTCACCTTTTGTATATTATGTAATTATTGCTCATTCTCCTTTAGCAGGTGAATTGAACGTTCTTGCTTCAAGTTCCTTGTCGATCATGAAAAGGCCATTTCCATCCTTGCCTACGAGCTTGAGCTTTGCTATCATTTCATTGTCATTTGCTTCTTCCTCTATCTGTTCAGTGACGAACCACTGGAGGAATATCTGGGTTGCATAATCCTTTTCCTTATTTGCAAGGTCTACAAGTCCATGTATTGACTTCGTAATGAATTGTTCATGCTTCAATGTTGCCTCAAACATCTCTAATGGAGTTCCAAAGGTGCCAGGTGGTTTTTCGATAGCATCAAGAACTATTTTTTCACCCTGATCATTAACGTAGCCATATATCTTCATGGCATGACTCATCTCTTCATGATACTGGACCATGAACCAGTTGGCAAAACCATTAAGTCCTACGTAGGTACAGTGTGCTGACATGTCCATGTAAAGAAATGCAGAGTACATTTCCTTATTGATCTGCCCGTTAAGGGCTTCTGTCATCTTTTCGCTTATCATTTCTTCTCTCCATTCTTTGTTATTTGATAATCAGAATACTACTATCTCGTAGCCTTCATCCATATATCGTGCCATGCTCGGATGTCCAAACATTTCATCGCATAATGTGAGATTCTGTTGCTTTACACTTTCAAGGCTCTCCATTTTTGCTGCACAAGCTCTGCATACACAGTCTATCAATCCTGCTTCCTTTGCTTTTACATAAAGGTTTATAAAAGGTCTTTTTTCATCTTCTGCCTCTTTAATGAGGCGTGTTGCAGGACCTTCTATTATCATTTTGACATCATAGCCTTTCTCTTTCATATCAAGTGTATTCATCAAAGCATGGATGAAACATATTTCCTCTCCGTTAAATACAAAAAGAGCTATCTTTCTGGACATAAGACCACCTTATCTGACATTTATTCGCCTCCGCTTCCCCTTTCTAAAATGGTATAGATTTCTATAAAGTGTTTTCGGTTTCCTGATATTTTTATTCAAAATGCGAAGGTACTGTGTTCTGGTTATTCTATTTAACAGAGAACAAAATAGTAAAGTTGATATACTAAATTCTCTTCACATGATGTGGCTTGTCCTCTGCATGCAGCTGGTCAAAGAATAGGGCATATGTTCCAGACGGTATCATCACCCACTTGTCAAGGAAATGTTTGCTTTCAATCGTACATTGATGACCTTTTGTCCAGTCGGGATTTTCTGCAAGATATCTTTGTTGTGCAGGGACAAACCTCTTTTGAAAACATGCGTTATTTACGTTTTTTATTTTATGTTTCTTATCCTTTCTAAACGTTTGAGCATCTTCGTTTCTAACCAGATAATTTAAATAATCTAACACCACTTAGGATAAAAAACACAATCAATACATTAATTGATTATACTTATCGGAGAGTCACAATGACCGTCCCAAAAGAATATGACCCACACATTATAGAGCCTAAATGGCGTGATTCATGGAATATGTCCATGTATCATTTTGACTGGAAAGATGAAAGCAGGCCCCAGTTCATAATTGACACGCCACCACCATATCCGACGGGAAATTTCCATATCGGTAATTCCCTTAACTGGTGTTACATCGATTTTGTTGCAAGATACAAACGAATGTGTGGATATAATGTAATGTTCCCTCAGGGATGGGACTGCCACGGTCTTCCTACTGAAGTGAAAGTCGAAGAGATCCATGGTATCACAAAGAACGAGGTTCCAAGAGAAGAGTTCAGGAACATGTGTCGTGAACTAACAGTTGGGAACATCGAAAAAATGAGGAACACAATGCTAAACCTCGGTTTCTCAACTGACTGGAGCAATGAATTTGTGACAATGGAGCCTGAATACTATTCCAAGACCCAGATGTCTTTCAGAAAGATGTATGATATGGACCGTCTCTACCAGTCGGAACACCCTGTAAACTGGTGTCCAAGATGTGAAACGGCAATTGCTTTTGCAGAAGTAGAGTACGATTCAAGGGAAACGAAACTCAATTACCTGCATTTTGATAATCTTGAGATCGCAACCAGCAGACCGGAATTACTCGCAGCCTGCGTCGCGGTTGCCATCAATCCTGAAGACGAACGCTATAAGGGATATCTCGATTCAACTGTCAAAGTACCTCTTTTCGGTCATGAGGTCAAGGTCATTGGTGACAAGGATGTAGATCCTGAATTTGGTACCGGTGCAGTTATGATCTGTACTTTTGGTGATAAGCAGGATGTCAGATGGTGGCTGGAGCACAGTCTGCCACTGCGCAAGGCCATTGACAAGAGTGGTCTTATGACTGAGATTGCCGGCAAGTACAAGGGTATGTCGATTCCTGAATGTAAGAAAGCTATCATTGAAGACCTTGAAAAAGAAGGTTATCTCTTTGAGCAGAAACCACTTGAACAGAATGTCGGAATGTGCTGGAGATGCAGCACTCCTATTGAGATTCTTTCCGAACGCCAGTGGTTCATTAAGATAGATACTGATGAGGTGTCAAAGGCATCAAATGAGATTGAGTGGCTGCCTGAATATATGAAGGTCAGGCTTGATAACTGGACAAACACAATGGAGTGGGACTGGTGTATATCCCGTCAGAGGCTTTTCGCAACACCAATACCTGTATGGTACTGCAAGCATTGTAATGAGGTAATGGTTGCAAAGGAAGAATGGATGCCTATTGATCCTACACAGCAGCAACCATCTGAAGCCTGTAAATGTGGTAGCACTGAGTTTGAGGCTGAAGAGGATGTTCTGGATACATGGATGGATTCATCTATCACAGCACTTCATGTTTCAGGCTGGCTCACGGACCACGAAATGAGACTGCCTGCACAACTTCGCCCACAGGGTCATGATATTATCAGAACATGGGCATTCTATTCCATATTACGTTCCATGGCTATCACAGGCAAAAAACCGTGGGATGCTATCCTGGTTAACGGTATGGTGCTTGGTGAAGACGGTCACAAGATGAGTAAATCACTTGGTAATGTCATAGCTCCCGAAGAAGTGATCAAGGATTACAGTGCTGATTCATTCAGGCAATGGGCTGCAATTGGTGGATCACCAGGATCTGATGTGATGTTTCGCTGGAAAGATGTTGTTTCAGCATCAAGGTTCTTCACAAAGATGTGGAGTATCTACAGGTTCAGCATGTCTCACCTTGAAGATTATGAGCACTGCGATATTGATGTTTCAGAGTTGAAGATAGTTGACAAATGGCTTCTGAGCAATCTCAACAGACTTATTATGTCAGTTACAAAGTCCATGGAGACCTATCAGTTTGATGAGGCATTCAAAGCTGTCAGAGGTTTTACATGGGATGTCCTTGCAGACAATTACATCGAGCTTGTAAAAGCACGTCTTTATGGTGAAGATGAATCTGGAAAGCAGGCTGCAAGATACACATTATATACTGCAGTTGATGCTCTTTCCCGTTTGCTTGCGCCATTTGCTCCGTTCTTTGCAGAGGAAATGTTCTCTCGCATAGGCGATGGCAGTGTGCATGTTATGGCCTGGCCTAAAGCCTGCGAGTCCATGATAGATGCTGAAATTGAGCAGTCCGGTGAATTCATAAAGGATGTTGCAAGCAGTGTAAGGAGATACAAATCCGAGCACGGTATGGCACTCAATGCTCCTCTTGCTAAAATAGAGATATATGGAAGTCTTGCAGACATCACTGATGTTCTGGGCGCTACGAATTCTCCGGTAGAGGTCATTGCGGGAGATCCTGATTTTGAGCATGTTCCTGTGAACGTCAAACCTAATATGGGTGTAATCGGTCCTAAATTCAGGGGACAGGCAAAGGATATAATCAATGCACTAATTGAAGAGAATCCCCGGAAGATTGCTGATGAGATCGCAAAAGGAAAGATAACTGTAAAAGTTAACGGCGATATTCTTGAACTTGAACCCGGATGTGTTGAGATAGAGAAAGAAGTTGTCTCAGCAGGAAGGGCAGTTGATGTTCTTGATATCAGCGGGGTTCCTGTAGTCATTGTGAGATAAGGTTCTTATGGGTGCAGTATGTGGGCTCTGCCCGCATAAACTTTAAAAGCATCCATTACTTATTTTACCAATGTAACTACCTTGGAAATAATGCAGGGTAATACTATCAGGATAGTACTATTAATAATCAAATAATATTTATCTGCTTGACAGGTGATTAGTTGAAAATAAAATCCAGGGTACAGCTAAGAAAATCAGCAAAGAATCAACTTCTGAGCGATATCACTTCTATCTTTGGTGAAGCGGTAAAGAAGCTTGAAAAGAGCAAGTTTGAAACGGCAAACATAGAGGATCTGTCGCTTGTACTTGTTGACGGGGAGCCGCTGTTGTTCCAGATAAATGGCTTTTACTTCCCTACTGTAAAAGGAGTCCTGAATCTTGGTCTGACCAAAAACGTGGTAAAAGTTGATTCCGGTGCCGTTCGTTTTGTTGTAAACGGCGCTGACATCATGTGCCCGGGAATTGTTGATGCTGACTCTGATATAGGTGAAAATGATCCTGTTATCATAATTGAAGAGGCTCATGGCAAACCTCTTGCCATTGGCACAGCTTTGATGCCAGGTGCTGATATGGTTGGAAATAAGGGTAAAGCCGTAAGGTCCATACATTACGTGGGTGATAAGCTCTGGAATCTGGACATCTGAAAGAAATAATTAAAATAGGATGAGTTTTAATATAAATAGCAGCAACAGTTTATATTAACAGTCCGGTAACATTTTAAGTAGTAGTGATATTATTATATAACAATGTTTTTGAATACATGAGGGCGAATTATGGCAAATATCGTGAACAAATTATTTGGTAGCAGCAGCAAAAGCTCAACCACTGAGGATGAATATACAGAACTTGACCTCACTAAGTATGAAGAGGTAATGGATGATGAACCTGCAGAGACCTATATACGGGTTGCAGAGCTCACAAACCTCAATGAGCTGACCTCACTCAAAAAAGAAATCTATGACGGTAATATTGTAATGATAGATATATCCAACATCAAAGTGGACAAGTTATTGCTTGACCGTGCTTTGAAGGATCTCAAAGAGGTCGTAATGGATGTTCATGGTGACATTGCCGGCATCAAGGAAGACCAGGTCCTGGTAACACCGATGGGTATCAAGATCGACAGGTCAAAGTTAACTGGTGGAAGATATTGAACGGTGGAGAATCCTGTCAGAGTTTTGAAACGAGAACGTCATGTCCTCTTTGCCATGAAGATTTGATAATCAAGTGGCAGAGCGACGATATACCTTATTTTGGTGAGGTGATGCACATTACTGCATTATGTAAATGCAGTTTCAGATTTGCTGATACCTTAATTCTTTCACAGAAAGAGCCAATGAGGTATGTGTTGAAGGTAGAGGGTCTTGAGGATCTCAATAGCAGGGTAGTACGTTCCACTTCTGGTACCATTCGTATACCTGAACTTGGGATTGACGTGGAACCCGGTTCAATTTCAGATTCTTTTATCACAAACATTGAAGGGGTTCTTGACCGGATCTACAATGTGGTCGTCACTGCTACCAAATGGTCTGTGGATGATGAAGAGAAACATTCCCGTGGACTTGAGATTCAAAAAACACTTGAAGAGGTAATTGAGGGCAAAGGATTTCTTACTGTTATAATCGAGGATCCTTTCGGCAATAGTGCTATTATTTCTGACAAGGCTAAATCCTATGCACTTTCTCCAGAAGATTCTGAACAACTTAAGACTGGGATGATAGTCTTTGATATGGATTCTTCAGAGATGGAACTTGATGCCTCCGACTCTGAGCATCAGTTAAAGGAATGATATTTCATTCCTGATCATTTTTTACTTTGACATATCGTTGTGTCGAATTCGCTGTTACTTATTTGATCCTGTGTTATACTTTTATGTTTATTTTGGTTCAGAAAGGAAATGCCTATAAGCAATGTACTTGTTAATGTAGCCAAAATCAGATATAAACAGGTGAACACATGGCAGAGCAAGAAAAAGAGGCTGCGCTTCCTTCAAAAGAGAATTTCAGTGAATGGTATAATGACCTTTTACTGAAAGGTGAGATTATGGACGTACGTTATCCTGTCAAAGGATTATATGTGTGGTTCCCTTTTGGTTTCAACATCAGGAGAAATGTTTACGATATCATTCGTAAGTTGCTTGATAGGGACCATCAGGAGGCATTGTTCCCCCTTCTAATTCCTGAAAATGAGTTCATGAAAGAGGCTGAACACATAAAAGGTTTTGAAGAAGAGGTTTATTGGGTAACACACGGAGGTACCTCTCCGCTGGATGTTAAACTGGCACTTCGTCCTACGAGTGAGACTGCTATTTATCCTATGTACAAGCTGTGGGTAAGGTCACATGCAGACCTGCCTCTTAAACTATACCAGATAGTTAATACATTCAGGTATGAGACTAAGCACACGCGTCCTCTTATCAGACTGCGTGAGATCACTTCCTTCAAGGAAGCACATACAGTTCATGCAACATGGGATGATGCAGCTGCTCAGGTGGATGAAGCCATTAGGCTTTATACTGAGTTCTACCGCCAACTCGCAGTTCCTGTTCTTGCATCCAAAAGACCGGACTGGGATAAATTCCCTGGTGCGGACTACACGATAGCTACTGATGCCCTGATGCCCGACGGCAAGACCTTACAGGTAGGCACGGCTCACCATCTTGGTGACAATTTTGCAAAGACATTTGACATAACCTATGAGGATGCAGAAGGTGAGCAGGTCTATGCTTATCAGACCTGTTATGGTGTTTCAGAACGTTCCATAGCTTCCATGATATCCATACACGGGGATGATAAGGGTCTGGTGCTTCCTCCTGCGGTTGCTCCGGTACAGGTTGTGATAATTCCTATCGTTTTCAAGAAGCCCGAAGGTGTTCCTGAAGCGTGTGAGGAAGTAATGAGTGCTCTTGAAGCAGCAGGTATTCGTGTAAAGATGGATGCAAGTGACAGTCGTCCTGGTGCTAAATACTATAAGTGGGAAATGCGCGGAGTTCCTGTAAGGCTGGAACTTGGTCCAAGGGACCTTAAAAATAATGCTGCAATGCTTGCACGTCGTGATACTGGCGAGAAGCTGCAGGTATCTCTCGACAATATCACAGATGAAGTTCTGTCCCTGCTTGACGAAATTCATGAGAATTTATATGAAAAGGCAAACGCAAGTTTGCAGGAACGTATTTTTGAGTGTGAGGATATTGCTGTAATTAAGGAGAAACTGGCTGAGGGAATTGCAAAGGTATTCTGGTGTGGTAATAAGGAATGTGGCCTTAAGCTTGAGGAAGAGATCGGTGCGGGTATACTTGGCATACCTACTGAGCAAACAGAAGGTTGCTCCGGCAAATGTCCTATATGTGGTGCAGATGCGGATACTCAGGTGTATGTTGCCAGGACGTACTGAAGTTTGTCTGGAAACTGACATATACTCCCTGTAAAATACATCTAGGCGATTGGTATGGATACATTAGCACCAGAAAAAGTCAGGTTACCTGAAAAACCGTTGTTTGTATGTGTTCTTGGAAACACAGAAACCGCTTATATCGAAGGTCTCTCTGCCGCAGGCAAGACTGCAAAACTAACAGATTACACGCCGGCAGGTGATGCGGAAGTCCTTGAAACAGGAACTATCGTAGATATTCCGATCCTGCCAATGACGCCTCCGTATGATACACCTACGCCTGCACTTATTACTCGTGCAGCGCTATCGATTACGGGTATTCCACATATCTTTGTGAATGCAGGCTTAAAGGTTCTTCCGGCAAAACAGGTGCCGCTTATTGACATTGGCGGGTTGCCTGGTGATGATATCAGAAAATCTACTGCTGTGCACAATATTGGGGATGCATTCAAAAATGCCTTTAAGCTTGGTGAGAAACTTGCAAAGGACCATGATCTCATTGTGATCGGGGAGAGTATTCCTGCAGGAACTACAACTGCCAATGCAGTACTTCAGTCATTGGGTTATGATGGTACTGTTAGTAGTAGTTCCAGTTCAAACCCGTTGAGTCTCAAAAAACAGGTTGTGGATGATGCTTTAAAATCTTCTTCTATTAATTTTGGTTCTTTGAGTGGGGATCCTCTCAAGGCAGTGGCATCCGTTGGTGATCCAATGATGGTTGCTGTTGCAGGAATTGCCGCAGGTCTTGGGGATACTCCTGTTATTCTTGCAGGTGGCACTCAGATGGCTTCTATATTTGCTGTTATCAAACACCTGGGCTACTCTACAGATAACATCAAAATTGTTACTACCACCTACGTTGTGCAAGACGAGTCTGCTAATTTTACAGAACTTGCAAGTGAGATTGGTGCTACTTTTGAAGGTGTTGATCCTGAATTCGGTAAATCTTCATTCAAGGGTTTGCAGCAATATGAAGCTGGTTTTGTCAAAGAAGGTGTGGGTGCAGGTGGAGCTATCTATCTGGCAGGCATGTTCGGTTATTCCCTGGAAGATCTACGCTCAAAGATTGAGGAACTTTGTGATGAGTTGTGCAAATTTGGTGATTTGAACCGGGTAGCGAACGAAAATATATAACATCGAGGCAATGGTACCGCTAAATATATCATTGATAAGATGTATTTTGGGGGTGCTGCCCGAATTTATGGGGCTGTGGCCTAGCCCGGCATGGCGATGGGCTCCAGCGGATAAATGATGAACAACGGGTCTACTGAGACTAACCCGACGGGGTTGGTTTGTGAGGAACCGTTGGAGCACTGATATGTGCTCATTAACTGAATGCTGTTTTTTGCAGCTGTTCGGAGAGACCCGTCGATCGTGAGTTCGAATCTCACCAGCCCCACATTAATTTATTGCAGTATTTGTAATTTCTGCAAGGTTAGTTTTCTATGCCTAAACTATATATGTGGATAGAACTATATAATTAATAGTGAAAAAAGTTCGATTAATTTATGCTTAATTGTGTAACAAGATGTGATGCTCACCAGCAGATTTATATTGCAATATATTTATTTAATTTACGTGTAAACAGGGAGCCTATGATTCATGTCAGATAGGGATAAAGTACTCATTGTTGATGACGAGCAGGCCATAGTTGAGTTAATGGGCCTTTACCTTAAGTCAGATTATGAAGTAATTCCTGCATATAGTGGGCAGGAAGCACTGGATAAGGTTAAAAGTGAAAAGCCCGACATAATTCTGCTTGATGTGATGATGCCTGATATGAATGGGTATGAGGTTTGCAGGGTTTTGAAAACATCTGTTGAAACCCAGTTCCTGCCTGTTGTTATGGTTACTGCATTATCCGGCAAAGATGATCGTATCAAAGGAATAGAAGTGGGGGCTGATGAGTTCCTTGGCAAGCCTGTAAACAGACTTGAGCTTGTTACCCGGGTCAAATCACTTTTAAGAATGAAGCATCTCCAGGATAAGATTCTTGCTGAAAGGAATGAAGCAATGAACTATCTGGATATTGCGGGTTTTATTGTTTTCGTCCTAGACAGGGATATGAAGGTCAATCTCGTTAATGCAAAAGGCAACGATATTCTGGGTTACGGTGAATTTGAACTGATAGGCCATGACTTTTCTAAATTACTTGTTCCTGAAATACTAAAGGAAGATGTCAGGGAAAAGTTTGAAGGGGCTTTAAGTGGTGAATCTGGACTGCCGGAATTCATAGAACATCCTGTCATTGCAAAGGATGGAAGGGAAGTTCCAGTACGCTGGTATAATGTTGTTCTAAAAGATGTGGATGATAATATTACTGGAATCTTGTGTTCTGGTGAAGATCTAAGTAAATTCCAGTAAGATATGGTTTTTAAAGTGCATTGCATTTTAAGGATCTGTAATGGGGCATTTACTATCTTTCTCTTCATTTTTCAAAATATTTTTTGTTGTACAGCATATCCACTTTTGATGTAGTACCAGGTGTACTCCTGTAAAAGATGTCATCAAAATTGCCGATCTGTTGTGTATCAGTGTCCACGTGGCTTTTGTTAATCCTAGATATTCCTGATATCTTCCTTTTGGCACTCCTGGCGGTATCACAAGATACATAACAAATCCTGTGACTGCAACTGCCAGGAATAATATTGTCAACATGGCATCAACGCAATAGTTCAATTTTATTCGGTTCATTATTCATTCTCTTATTTGCAGGTACTATTCTTGCTTTAATTCAATACATTGGCTTTTAATGCTGTATGTCATTTTTAGACTTGTGGTTTCTTCTGTATTTTTTGTTTTTCTTTGTTGGATGGTGCAAAGGTTTAAATCCAATTACGTTAAGTAGTAGTCCTGTTTCATTGTCGGGATAAGTCCCGTGGGAATGTAGCTTTACAAAAGCTGAACCGTGAAACTAGAAATGAAACTAAGGTGAATAAATTGTCAAAATCATTTTACGCATACGTAAGAGACGCATGGAAAGATCCGGACGCAACATATGTCCATGAACTAAGATGGGAAAGACTTCAGGAATGGAGAAAGGAAGGGTCTGTTACAAAGATCAGACGTCCAACCCGTATAGACCGTGCTCGATCCCTTGGATACAAGGCTAAGCAGGGTATCATTGTAGCTCGTGTACATGTACGCAGAGGTAGTCTGAGAAAGTCCAGGTATATTCGTGGAAGACGTACTCAGCGCATGGGCAAGAACAAGATCACTGCCGGAAAGAGCATTCAGAGAATTGCTGAAGAGCGTGCTGGCAGAAAATTCCCTAACCTGGAAGTTCTCAACTCTTACTGGGTTGGTGAAGATGGTAAACTGAAGTGGTACGAGGTAATTCTTGTAGACCCAAACCATCCTGTGATCAAAAGCGACAAGAACCTCAACTGGATATGCAACAACACCCATAAGGGACGTGCAAACCGTGGTAAGACCAGTGCAGGCCGTAAGGGCAGAGGAATGATGTCACGTGGAACAGGTACTGAGAAGAACAGACCAAGTATCAGGTCAAACCTTAACAGGGGCAAGTGATCCATTATATTCACTTGCGCGTGATCGCGCACTCAACTGAGGATATTTCCAGGGTACGTGATGCCCTGGACTTCTTTTTACGGAATGCCATAGGCAGATCAGAAGATGCTGTTACTGATGAACTTGTAGATGTAACGGATATTGAAGGTCATTATGGCAACTCTTCCGTGATGCTCAGTTCGCAGATCACTCGCAAATCTGACGTTGTAAAGATTGCCAGTTTCATCCGGGGGCATCTGTCTCCTGATGATGTTGAGCGTCTTCGCAGTGAGATGCCTGACAGGCTGGATGATGATCAGTTATTCCATATCAGGTTTGACAAACAGGCAGCTTCTCTGGGGAAATTGGTATTGACTTCTTCTTCCGATGCTATAATCATGAAGTTAAAGATAGCCACTTATCCTAAAAACCGTGTTCTTGCGGGGCAGATCGTGGAGGAATTGTTTGGCTAGATCCAATTTCTACGATTTGAGTATCTATTCTGAACCCGAAGGTAAAAATACGATTGAAGAAATGGCTGCCCTTTCAAAGCATTTTTGCTATAAGGGTATTGCTATTACCAATTCTCCTAAATCGTGTTCTTCTGAAAGGTCTGCTTGTTTCGGTGACTTTGAGGTTTTCAGTGGAGTTGAACTGAATGTGGATAATGCTTCAAAGTTGCATGGGCTTATAGGTAAATATCGAAAAATGGTCGATGTTATTATTGTCCATGGGGGCAGTGAAAGCATAAATAGGGCAGCTGTAGAAAATTCAAATGTAGATGTCCTTTCTAATTTTGGATCCTTAAAGGACAATGGATTTAATCATGTACTTGCCAAGTCTGCAAATGATAATGATGTGGCAATTTCTTTCGATCTTGGTGACATTATAAGTTATCGTGGTGGAAAAAGGGTAAAAGCATTATCTAATTTCAGGAAGAACCTGAAACTTGTACGTAAGTATGATGTTCCTTTCTTGCTCACAAGCAATGCCAGGTCCTGTTATGACTTGCGTGCTCCTCAGGAGTTGATTGCACTTGCAGAGCTTTTTGGTATGAAGCGTGACGAAGCTATTTGTGGTCTTTCTGCTACTCCGGAATCTATTATATCAAGGAATCGTCCTTCTGCTAATTATGTTTTTGAAGGTGTGGAAATCGTCAGTGCTCATCCGGATGTTGTTATTTTGGATGAAGGTGATAATGCATGAAGGTGCTTCCTCCTACAATGCGGGAAAATAAAAGGTATCTTGCATTTGAACTTATTGCTGATGGTCAGGTGAGCAGGGATGAACTGATAAGGGAGATATTCTCTGCATCCGGTAGTTTGCTTGGGGATCTTGGTTCGAGTGAATGCAACATATGGCTTTTTGCCTTCGATGACCTTAAAGGTGTAGTTAGCTGTGAACGGGAGCATGTGTGGCAAACACGGGCTGTTCTTGCTACAATTACCAACGTAAAAGGAAAAAGGGTTAGTTTTCATATTCTGGGTGTGTCAGGTACGGTTCTTGGAGCAACAAAAAAGTATTTAGAGGGTGTGGATGTATTTAACCCCAAAGAACAGTCACATATAAATGAATAGAAAGCATATTTCAGTTAGTTATCGTATATATTCTATTATTATTCATAAATAAATTAGGAGATGAAGTGAAGATGCAAATGACACCACAGATGGGATATGATCGTGCCATTACTGTTTTTAGTCCAGACGGACGTCTCTTTCAGGTAGAATATGCAAGAGAGGCAGTTAAGAGGGGTACAACCGCAGCAGGAATCAAAGCAAAAGATGGTGTGGTATTGCTTGTGGATAAAAGAATCACAAGCAGGTTGATAGAAGCTGAATCCATTGAGAAGATCTTCCAGATAGATGATCACATTGGTGTTGCTACTTCAGGACTGGTAGCAGATGCTCGTGCTCTTGTAGACCGGGCCAGGGTAGAGGCTCAGGTAAATATGGTATCATACGATGAGCCAATAGGCGTTGAAGTGATCGCCAAGAAAATTTGTGATCACAAACAGACATACACTCAGTATGGTGGTGTCCGTCCTTACGGTACTGCTCTTCTGATAGCAGGTGTTGACGATTCCAGACCACGTCTGTTCGAAACGGATCCAAGCGGTGCATTACTTGAATACAAGGCAACAGCTATTGGAGCTGGTAGAAATGCCTTTATGGAAATATTTGAGTCAGATTACAAGGCTGATATGGATGTCGATGCTGCTATCATGTTGGGTATGAAAGCGCTCTACACTTCAACAGAAGGAAAAATAGATGCAGCTACTCTGGAACTTGGTACTGTGACCCTTGATGATCGTCAGTTCAGAAAGTTATCTGAAGAAGAAGTTGCAACTTATGTTTCAAGAGTCCGTGAAGAACTTAAAGGTACAGAAGAAGAAAAGAAAGACGACTCTGAAAGTCAGGACGAAACCACTGAATAAATCTAGCATTTTATGTCATGGGGTGAATTAACATGGTATCACTTGATGAGTCTGTGATCGCAAGACTCAAGAAAGGAAAGAATCATTTCGAAGTCTTTGTTGAACCTGAGGGTGCATTTGCCTTGAAAAGAGGCGAGAAACTCGATATGGGGAGTATAATCGCTGTAGAGACTATATTCTATGATGCTCATCAAGGTGACCAGGCTGGGGAATCTGATATTTTGAATACCTTTGGTACTAATGATGTACTGGAGGTAGCTGAGCAGATACTTATGCATGGTGAGTTACAGCTGACCAAAGAACAAAGAAAGCGTATTTTGGAAGAGAAAACTAGGCAAGTCATTACTTTTATTGCGCAAAATGCTATAAATCCCCAGACAAAAGCCCCCCATCCACCTTCCAGGATTGAAAAGGCAATGGAAGAAGCTAAAATCCATATAGATCCTATCAAAAGCGTTGACGACCAGGTAAGTATTGTCATGAAAGCCATTCGTCCGATAATACCTATAAGGTTCGAGGAAGTCGACGTTGCTGTAAGGATTCCGGGTGAATACGCAGCAAAAGCTTATGGGGATATCTCTAAATTTGCAACCCTTATCAAGAATGAATGGCAAAGTGATGGTTCATGGGTAGCAGTTGTTAAAATGCCTGCAGGTCTGCAGAACGATTTCTATGGCCTTGTCAATCACCTCTCAAAAGGGGATGCTGAAACTAAATTATTATGAGGCTGCATAATGGAACGTGAAATTGTAATTCCAGGACAGCTATTGTCCGAAAACAAGACTGATTCCGGTCCGGGTACCTATGTAAAGGACGGAAAGGTCTATTCCCTTTTATATGGAGTAAAGAATACTAAAAATAGGATGTCTGTAATTCCTTTTACCGGGAAATACATTCCATCTCCCAGGGACTATGTTATTGGTACGGTTATTGGGGTAACTCCTTCTAACTGGATATTCAATATCAGCTCTCCATATGATGGCCTGTTGCATGTGTCGGAGTATCCCAGACGTGTGGAATCTGACAAAATGTCGGGAATTATGGGTGTTGGTAGTTCAGCTTTGCTTCGCATAAAAGATGTAAATTCATCCATGAAGGTAGAACTGAGCATGAGAGAACGTGGTCTGGGGGCTCTTGATACGGGCCGGGTTATTGAAATAACTCCTACAAAGGTCCCGCGTATC
The DNA here is from genome assembly GCF_038446525.1 of Methanolobus sp. ZRKC5. Lineage (GTDB taxonomy): Archaea > Halobacteriota > Methanosarcinia > Methanosarcinales > Methanosarcinaceae > Methanolobus. The sequence goes on along the minus strand of NZ_CP151792.1, from coordinate 811,425 downwards.
ATAGGACATGGTGGTTCTATGGTCTCTATGCTTAAGAAAGAAACAAATTGCGAGATATTTGTAGGTCAGAATGGAAGGATATGGATTAATGGTAATGATGCTGAAATGGACCTTCTCAATGAGGCTATTGAGCTTATAATGAAACATTCTCATACTTCCGGTTTGACGGAGAGAATTTCTAGTTTCTTGAAAAATGAAGATGATGTTGTTTCTGAGAAGGATGAAACTGTTTTGGAAGATGATCTCGTTGTGGATACGGAAGATGAATGCGAGATTAGGGAAGAAACCTGCAGAAAAGTTGATGCACTGCTGGATGATGATGATGATAATTAACCCAGATGTGTCTCTTTTTTATCAACAGGGAAAATGTGCAAACATTGGAGAATTAATATGAGTGATAAACCTGAAAAGTTCATTGATGAAAATGGATTACGTCTCGATGGAAGACGTATTAATGAGATCAGGCCTATGAAAATGGAGATAGGTGTACTCTCCAGGGCCGACGGTTCATGTTATTTGGAATGGGGTAACAATAAGGTTCTTGCGGCTGTATATGGTCCAAGGGAGCTCCATCCAAGAAGATTGCAGAAAGCAGATTCTGCATTGATAAGATATCGTTATAATATGGCAGCTTTTTCTGTGGAGGACCGCATAAGGCCTGGTCCAAACAGAAGAAGTATCGAAATATCAAAAGTAAGCCGCGAGGCATTTGAGCCTGTCGTTCTTACGCATCTTTATCCTGGTGCTGTTATTGATGTCTTTGCTGAAGTGCTTCAGGCAGATGCCGGAACTCGTACAGCAGCTATAAATGCAGCTTCTTTGGCACTTGCAGATGCCGGTATTCCTATGAAGGGACTTATCTCTGCATGCGCTGTAGGTAAGGTTGATGGCCAGATGGTGCTTGACCTTAATAAGCCTGAAGATAACTATGGTGATGCTGATATCCCAATGGCTATGACTTCTGATGGTGAGATCACCCTCTTGCAAATGGATGGCGATGTAACACAGGAAGAATTCAAAACAGCAATTGAAATGTGTAAAGATGGATGTCGTCAGATCCTTGCGATGCAGCAGGAGACTCTCAGGAACAAATTTACCAAACTGGAAGAAGTGGAAACCTCTGAAGATGAGGAAGATGTCGATGTTTCCGCTCTTGTTGAATCTGCATTGGTGTCTTCAGAAGAAGATGAAACGTCTGAGGATGCTGAGGGCATAGAAGAAGGCGAAATGGAAGATGATGTAGAAGATGCTGAAACAGAGGATGAAGTTGAATCTGTGGAAGAGCAAGAGGATTCTTTCCAGGACGTAGATGAAGAGGATATTCCTGAAGACAATGATGAGGATGTCCCCGAAGATGATGAAGAGACTGTCTGAGGGATGTGGTAATCATGAGTAATGAATCAATGTCTATACTTAAGAAAGATTATATTTACAACCTTATGCTCAAAGGGAAACGTGATGATGGTCGTACCTTTGATGAAATAAGGAATATAGATCTCAGGACCAATGTAATTGATAAAGCAGAGGGTTCTGCATGGATCAAGCTGGGAGAAACAGAAATTCTGGTCGGTGTTAAAGTTCAGATTGGAACTCCGTTCCCTGATTCTGCTGGCGAAGGTGTCATTATTACAAGCATGGAGTTAAATCCAATTGCTTCTCCTAATTTTGAGGCTGGTCCTCCAAAGGAGAATGCAATAGAGATGGCTCGGGTGACTGACAGAGGTATCCGTGAATCAGGCGCAATTGATTTAAGTAAGTTGTGTATTACGAAGGGGGAAGAAGTTTGGATGGTATTCATCGATATCCATGTTCTCAATAACTGCGGGAACATTCAGGATGCTGCCTCTCTGGGTGCAATTGCTGCCTTGTTGACTGCCACTGTTCCTGGTGGACGTGAGGGACGTGGAGAGGACGTGCCTATGCCTATCAGAGATATGCCTGTTGCTATTACACTGGTAGATATCGGCGGCGAGATGATGCTTGACCCAGGTCTTGATGAAGAGACTGCATGCGATACCCGTATAACAATCATCTCTAATCAGGATGGTTCTATATCAGGAATGCAAAAGAGCGGTGACGGTGCACTTACTGAAGAGCAGCTGTTAAAGGCCGTTTCTTTGGCATGCCAGAAAGCATCAGAACTGAGGGAAGCTCATCTGCTGAATATCTAAACAGAAAGATTCAATATCACATTTATTTCACACCATTTCAAGGAGATAATATTCATGGCAAAAAAGTATACAAGAAAAGGGCGAGTGTCCAGATCCGCTGGTAGGTTTGGTACACGATATGGTAGGAAGGACCGTAAATTAGTAGCGGACCTTGAAGAAAAGATGCGAATGCCTCACATGTGTTCAAAATGTGCACGTCCTACCGTCAAAAGAATAGGCACTGGTATATGGAAATGTACAAAATGTGACTATACCTTTGCAGGTGGAACTTTCCTGCCACAGACCAATGTAGGCAAGACAGTTACACGTTCAGTTAAGAAAGCAACAGAAGCACTCGAGTAGGTGAATATGGCCTATAAATGTACAAGATGCAAAAGAAATGTTGAGATCGATTATGAGTATACTGGTATCCGCTGCCCATACTGTGGACACCGTATTCTTGTGAAAGAACGTCCAACATCTATTAAGCGCATCAAAGCAGAGTAAGAAGCGATGTTTATCACTTCTTCTCGCAAACCTTCCGCCAGTACGCGTACGCTATGTAAGCATCTGGCATCTTTTTTCGGTTGTGAATATGCCAACCGTGGTAAGATGGGTATGGGAGAGGTTCTAGCCCTTTCTCATGACACTCCTCTCATCATAGTAGGCGAATATCACGGCAACCCGGGTAGTATGGTTTTTTATGATCATGAGGGTTACTGTGTATTGTCACTTCATATTTCGATGTTATCTGCGGTTTTTTCATATCCTCGAAAGTCCGGTGTAACTCCTTCAATAGGGGGAGATGGCGAGCTTGTATCAGTTGTATCTGACATTCTCTGTCCTGATTGCCCAAAAGGTTCTTCGGTCTCATTATCGCTGGATATTTCCGGGGATAAAATGGATTTCAAGGAACAGGAAAAAGTGTTGTTCAGTCTGAGGATAAAAAGTCATAAAATATATAATGGTGATGAAGATTGCTCTTAATCACCAATTCTGTATTTGAAACGCCTGCAGCTCCTTCTATTTATCGTTCCCTGAAACCTGAACTTGAGACAATGATAACTGACAGGTCTTCTGTTGATATGCTCTTTGAAGGTACCTCTCTTTATCTTACCGTTAGATCTGATGACCTTGTTTCCATGCGCTCAACTCTTAACACATGGCTACGCCTAATTCAGGTTGCATCCGAGACAGCATCCTGTCTGGTATGATTAGATTTTGCTAATAGGGCCTTCATTTTTCGCTTTCTATTTTGCATCTGTATCATCTCTTTACATCGTTGTTTATTGCTTCTGTGTACATAGAAACATTAAAATCACTTTAGGTTTATTGATATGCCAGGTGAAACCAAATGAGTACACAAATACCCCCGCAGATACAGAACCAAATATCTCAGTTGCAGCAGGTTCAGCAGCAGGCACAGTCCCTGGCTATGCAAAAATCCCAGATAGAGTCCCTGCAAAAAGAATCTGAAATGGCACTTGAAGAACTGGATAAACTTCCTGAAGATGTTGTTGTTTATCGCAGCATAGGCGAATTGCAGATAAAGTCCAGCAAGGAAGAATCCGTTTCTAAATTAAATGAAAAGGTCGAGACACTTTCACTCAGAATACAATCAATTTCAAGGCAGGAAGAAAGAGTCTCCAAACGTTTCACACAACTTCAGGAACAGATCGAACAATCTATGGGGAACCAGGCTCAATAAGCCTATTTCCTATACTGATGACATTATCACTTTAACAGGCTGATAATGTTCAGAGGTTTCCATGCAAGTTGAAGAAACGGAGTTTTTTAATAAACTTCTGGATTACACTAATATTCTTTATCTTTGCCATCGGAATGCTGATCCAGATGCAGTGAGCAGTGCGTTTGCTCTTTCTGAGGCACTGGGTGGGACAATCGGTCTTGTGGATGGATGCAACAGGGTTGCTTCACTTCTTATAGATAAACTCAACATTGATGTTGTTGAAACACCCGACCCATCGGAGTATGATATTACTCTGGTAGTTGATACTTCTACTAGTTCACAGCTCAATGATATCAAGCTTGGCAAGTATTGTGTGATCGATCACCATGCTACTACAGCTTTAATTGAAAATGCCGAATTCTATCTTCATCGTCATGCAACATCCACTGCAGAAATGGTCTTTGGTATTCTGCAATCCATGGGTGCTCCCATCATGCGTCGCACTGCCATGGGTCTTTTGACCGGTATAATTACCGATACAGGACACTTTAAACATGCTACGCAGGAAACTTTCAAGACGGTTTCCGAGATAATAGCTGCCAGCGGAGTGGAGTATGCCGATGTACTGGAAATGATGGCTGCAACTCCTCAGGACATATCAATGCGCATCGCAATGTTAAAATGTGCAACAAGGGCAACCATTGAAAGAGTTGATGACTGGCTGGTAGTTGATTCTCACGTAAATTCATTTGGAGGTGCTGCTTCTTCTATGTTTCTTAATGTTGGTGCAGATGTTGCTCTTATTGGTACTTCGCGTGATGCCAATATAAGGGTTAGCGGAAGGGCTAAGCGTGAAGCAGTTGCAGCAGGTGTGAATCTGGGTAAGATAATGGAAGATATTAGTAAGAACTATGATGGTACCGGAGGAGGACATGCAGGAGCTGCTGGCATAGATGTAGTTGCTGATATGGATACCATCATTTTTGAATGCAAATACAGGATACGTGATATCCTCAGAGGGAAACCCAATCCCTCGATATGTGATTCACTGAACGAAGAATCTCAAAAATCAGAATAATCTAATAAAGGGCGATTAGATGATAGAGTACTGGAACCCATTGGTTGAAAGGATGCCAGTTGATGAACTGGATAATATGCAGGAAAAGAAACTAAAAAGTCTGGTGAATTATGTATATCAGCATTCGGATTTCTATAAAAAGAAATTTGATGATGCAGGTGTTAAACCTGAGGATATACAGTCACTGGGCGATTTAAAAAAGTTGCCTTTTACATATAAGTCAGACCTCAGGGATACCTATCCAACAGGTATGTTCTGTGTGCCCAATGAACAACTCGTTCGTTTCCACGTTTCTTCAGGAACAACCGGAAAACCTACGGTAGTCGGATACACTCGTAACGACATTAATGAATGGGCTACGTCCCTTGCAAGGGCACTTACCTCAATTGGTGTCGGACGCGGTGATGTTGTCCAGATAAGTTACGGATACGGTCTTTTTACAGGTGGTCTTGGCTTACACTATGGTGCTGAAGAGGTAGGTTGCACAGTTCTTCCGACAAGTTCCGGAAACACTGAAAAGCAGCTGGATCTCATGCAGGACCTTAATTCCAGTGTAATGGCATGCACTCCATCTTACTTCCTCTTCATGAATGAGGTTGCAAATCAGAGTGGTCTAAGCATAGAGAATGATACTCAGCTTCGTGTGGGTATATTTGGTGCAGAGCCCTGGTCTGAGGAGATGAGGTCTCGGATAGAGGAAGCTACAGGTATCAAAGCTTATGATATATATGGTACATCCGAACTCAGTGGACCTCTTTGCACAGAATGCCAATATCAGGATGGTATACATATCTGGGCAGATCAGTTCCTGATCGAGGTCATAGACCCTGAGACTGGAGAACAGCTCGAAGAAGGTGAGCGCGGAGAACTTGTAATTACCACACTGGCCAAAGAAGCGCTTCCACTTATCAGGTATCGTATCGGCGATATTACAGTTATCAATAGGCAGCCATGTGAATGTGGACGTACTCATCCTCGTATCATGAGAGTTCTGGGACGTGCAGATGATATGCTTATTGTTCGTGGTATCAACGTGTTCCCTGGACAGGTGGAATCAGTCCTCATGAATATCCCTGAAGTCGGCGAGCATTTCATGATCGTTGTTGACAGGATCAATGAACTTGATATCATGAAGGTCCAGATCGAGATAACTGATGAAGCGTTCAGCGATAAGGTCAATGATATCATATCGTTGGAGAAAAAAGTTGGAACAGCACTAAAAAATGTGCTCAATCTTGCTGTGAAGGTGGAACTTGTTGAAAAAGGAACTATTCCAAGATCAATGGGTAAAGCCAAGAAAGTAATAGACAACAGAAAGTTATAATATTTACTAGGACAACATAACTTTTAATAAAATTGCAGGTGCTAACATGGAAGAGAAGATCATCAAACAAATATCCCTTTTTGCTGAGAACAAACCTGGCCGTCTTGCAAACATCGCAGAAAACTTCAGGAAGGCTGGCATCAATATCAGGGCATTCACTATAGCCGAAGCAGGAGACTTTGGAATCATCAGGATGGTCGTTGATAAACCGGATGCAGCACATGAAGTTCTTCATGATGCAGGTTTCACTGTTTCCGAAACCAATGTGATGGGTGTGGAAATGCAAGACATACCTGGTGGTCTGGGGAAAATAGCAGATGTTCTTGGTGAGAAGAGTATAAATATTGATTATGCATATGCTTTCGTCACAAAGACGGAGAAAGCTCTTCTGATTCTAAGGGTCAGTGACATCGAGGGAGCTATCAAGATTCTTCATGGTGCAGGTGTCAAGCTTATAGATATGGCTGATATTCAGGAGATATGATTTCCTGAATATTGTCCTTTATTTTATTCTTTTTACTATCCGTAACAGGTCTGCAAAATTATTACTTATTTTAAATTTTAAACCAGGTTCTGTCCATATATTTATCTCTAAATTTTTTAGTGATGCTTATAAGTTCCAACCACCAATATTTTATAGTATCTGCTGTCATTCCCCTTGAAATGAGTGATACTATCAATGCAAATGGGGTTAATAAACCGAAATCCAAACTTGGCGGTTCCCATAGCACCATAATTGGTGGTCGAAGTGGTAAGAAGATAGTATCTATGTTGAGTCAGCATTCTGAGATCAAAAAGATAATACCTTCGGTGATTACTGTAAAAGGAAAAGGTAATTCAGGGGGTATGCTGACCGCCCGCGTACAAAGGCCTGATGAACGGGGTAATCTGAGGCTGCTTCTTTCTCGTGGAACTTCCTTTCAGGAACTACGCTTAGTAACTACTGTTGGTAGTTTTACAGAAGGGGAGCGTATCATGGAAGAACTCAATTTATTGCTAATTGATGATTAAAGGTGTATATTATGTTCGTTGGAATTGATCACGGTACGACTGCAATGCGCTTTGCTGCATTTTTCCCAGAGTCTGGAAAAGTGCTCAAACTGGAAATTCCAAGAACTGAAGCAGCTGATATGACCGAGTCCCAGCTGGTGTCATCAATCGAAAAAGCTTTCGATATCATTAGTCTTGATATATCTCTTATGGCTGTGACATATTCCATGGGCGATGGTATTACAGATATTGAGGACATACGAAGTGTCAATAACAGGGGTGTTAAAAGTATCGAGGGAGCTGGAAAGAAAACAGGCGGTGGAAGTCGTGTTTTTGATTCAATCGCATCATTTGGGATTCCAGCAGTTGTTATACCTGGTATTCATGATGGGAGTAATACGGATTCCCGGCTGAATATTTTCTCTCATTCTACCAGTCCGGAGAAAGTAGGGATTGCTTACCATGCATTTTCTCTTGGTTTTAATGATTTCGTTCTTTCTGATATAAGTTCCAATACTGTAACAGTAGGCGTTGCAGCTGGCAAACTTATTGGCGCCATAGATGCCTGTATATTTGCACCTGGATTGCAGCATGGTCCGCTTGATGTGCAAGCCCTGAGAGATGTAGATGCCGGAAAGATGAGTGCGAATGAAGCATTTGTGCATTCTGGTGTTCTTAAGAACACTCCTTTCTCAGACAGGCATGATCTCATTAAGGCAGCTGAAAACAAGGACTCAAAGGCAATTCACGCACTGGATAGTATAGCTCTCTTTGCTGCCATGGAAATTACGGGTATGCAAATTCTGCTGAAGGATTACGATTCAACAGGTGAGATTATTATAGAGGGCTCTGTTGGTGAGATTCCTTATGTTGTAGAAAAGATCGAAAAACATCTTGGTGTAAGGGCTCATGTACTTGACAGGTGGAGCGCTGCTATTGGATGTGCTGAGATTGCACAGGCCATTCACTCGGGTTCACGGGATATTCTCGGATTGAATGTTAACTTCTCGAAGTAATTGTTTGGCATTTCAAATTTGAAATTATAAATATGAAACGATATATTTCAAACATCAAATTTATTGCAGCACTATGTCCTTAAGGTTCAATACAGTGTGCATTTACCTTCGATATAGATCACAGAAACTCCTTTCACTTTCAGTCTTTCCCGTATCATATCCTTAATTATGTTCTGGGTTTTGACCGAACCTTCTGAAATGATACTATTATCAATATCAAAAATAATCGTGTCCGGTGCAAGAGCTTTCACAACATTATGCAGGTCAGGTGTCTCCTGTCCGCCTGTCATTGCAGCGATCTCATTCTGGAGTATTATAACGAGGATATCAAAAGCACCGTCTACTGCATTTATGAGTCCCACAATTCCTGAGTGTGCGAGTCCAAAATCTCCGATGACTGCTATTCCCTTTCCTGGAAAACCGCATGCTGTGGAAATTGCACCACCAAGTGCAAACCCGGTATTAACTGCATTGAGTGGGTCAGGTGCTGTGCGTATGGAACATCCCATATCTCCTGCGATTGGCTCTATATCATGCAGTACGTTGTAGAGTGGCATGAATGGGCAATCGCTGCAGATAGGTCTTGACCCTCTGCTAACAATGGTCTGGATTTCTGTGTACTTTGTGACCTCATCCATGTCTATGTTCTCAAGGGCAAATTCCACATGTTCTTTTTGAATCATACCTACAGGAAGATGTCCGCTTTTTTTTCCAAGAACATTGTTACAGGTACAAATATATGATTCTATGACAGCTTCGCTTTCTTCCACAACAAGTATACGTTCGTGTTTGTCAATGAATTGTTTCATAATGTTTTTGGGAAATGGTGAGACAAGCCCAATGGCCAGGTGCGAATAACCTGAATATACCAGTTGTGTAGATAGCATGTCATCCACTACTGTTGAAGGATAACCTGAAGATATTATCCCGACTTTCTCCCCATTTATTGAAATGCGATTGAAGCATGAATTCTCAGCTTCACGAATCAGAATGGGCTCTGATTCAATATGGAACCGTTGGTGCTTTCCATGCATGGTGAGTTTCCATATATCCCGGTCAAGCTTCTTTTCTGCGACATCAGCTTCTTTATTGCTTAGTGTTCTGCTGATATTTTCCTCTCTTTTTTCCAGCCTGTCAGTAATCCTCATAATAACCGGAACCTTCGCTTCTTCTGAGAGTTCAAAAGCCCGGTGCAATGAATCGTAAGCATCTTTTGGTGTTGCCGGGTCAAAAACAGCGGTTTCTGAGAGTGCTCCGTAGAATCTGGAATCCTGCTCATTTTGTGAAGCTTTTGCTCCGGGGTCGTCTCCGACAAGTATGACAAGTCCTGCACCGATGGTATGCATCATCGCTGTCATTAGCGGGTCTGAAAGCAGGTTCATACCCACATGTTTGACCAATACCATGGACCTTCTTCCGGTGACAGATGTGCCCAATGATGCTTCCATGGCTGCTTTTTCGTTAGTGAACCAGTGGATGTCGTAATCGTTGGAATCTTTTTCCTTAAAAAAGTAGTCTGCAACTGCAGTCATGGGATATCCGGCAACAGCAGTAATGAACCTTACATTGCTGTCAATAGCTGCAAGGTAAATAGCTTCAAGGCCGGTTATATCCTTATTATCTGTCATATCTTTGTTATTCTAATTGTGCAGTCCGCTTAACTGAATCATCAGGTTGTGCGAACCATGCCAGTGCTGCAAGTGCTCCTATGACACCGTTGCCGTCAAGCCAGACATCGACGTTGTTGTCCTTTGCATTCTGCATGGCGTATTCCTTCGTTAGCTCACAGTTGCGGCATTCTTTGCTGTACTCGTTCATCTTCTTAGCGTCAAAGTCTGAGAGCACAACCATTCCGGTCTCATCAGAAACGCTGTATTTCAGGAGTGCGGCCTTTATGCTTTCAAGAAGCTCCTGCTTTGCTTCTTCATTCACACATCCGAATTCCAGTACAGTGGATACACAGTTCTGTGTCCTTGCTGATACCGGAAAAAGCTGTACGAGTGAGTGAGAAAGGTAAACGGACTCGATACAGTCCAGTTCCTTTGCCATATTATGTGTAAGTGTCCAGGTGGCGCCTTCTTCCTTTGTGTCTGTGTCATCTATACCGATGAGCACTCTCTCTCTTTTAGGGACTACGACTGTTCCCTTTGCAGCACGCCCGCCGCCTGATTCTGTATAATTGCAACATAACACGCCCTCCGCAAATGCCCTGCATTTTGTAGCGCCTACTCCGCCTCCGCCAAGCCCGGCATATGTGATGTGAACCTCATTTCCTTCCACAACAACCGATTCAATTCCTGCAGCAGCAGTGGATGGCTTAAGCTCAAGGGTGGATGTACCTGTTTTCACTATATATCTGATCATGTTCCCAATGGAACGCGTGTTCAGGATGAGCGGCGAATGTGAATAATGGAACTTTGACCATGCGGCACCGCCATAACAGTTCGTATGCTCGATGATCTCTGCATATTCGTTGTTCCTGTCGCATATTGCATATATGCCTCTGTATGGAGTGGTATAGGGGTCATTAAGTTCTATATCTTTCATTTGTGTGCTAATTGCTGGTTAATCCCTTAAATGTTTTGTTTGTAACAGTGGGGGACTTGCTTCAAAAGCCTACTTTTTGACCTTATACATGCATTGATATCTTCAGAATATTGACGAGTTCTTTGGGTAATATCGCTCATGCAGGATTATTATGTTGAAAAGCTTCATTTATGGATTGATGAAGGATGACAGAAAAGAACCCTTGTGTTCCCTGGAAGGAAATTGAAGGAATGAGTGTAAGTTGATCCATGTCTATTTTGGTGTTGATCTGGAAGAGGTCTGGAACACTATTACAAAGGATATTCCTGATTTGAAGATGGCTGTGCAGAATATTTTGAATAATGCTATCTAACAAACCCCTCATCCTTCAAGCTAACATATCTCCCATCTCCAATAACAACATGGTCCAGCACATCAATTCCAAGCAGTTTGCCGCCTTCTACTAATTTCTCGGTAACTGCTATGTCCTCTCTGCTTGGTGTAGGGTCACCAGATGGGTGATTATGTGAGAGTATCACTGAGGCACAGGACTCCATGAGTGCTGCCTTGAATACTTCTCTGGGGTGGACTATGTTCGCGTTCAGGCTGCCGATAGAAACAACTTCTTCGCGTATCACATGGTTTTTCGTATCGAGGAGTAGTGCTACAAGTCTCTCGCGTTTGTGTTCACGCATTCGGGGGTAGAGTAGTGAATAAACATCTGCAGGTGATTTTATCTTCCTTTTAGGATCATCGGTAAATCCTTCAAGCTTGCGGGCAAGTTCAAATACAGCAGCTATCTGTGCTGCTTTTGCATTCCCGATGCCGTGGATCTGTGTGAGCCGGGAAATATTTGCGTGGCTCAGTTGTTTGATATTGTACTCTGAAAAAATACGGCTGCAAAGGTTGATGATGTTCTCCTTCTGCGTGCCTGTTCTAAGTATGATGGCAAGAAGTTCTGCATTGGAAAGTGCGTCAGGGCCGTATTTGAGCAACCTTTCACGTGGCCTTTCCTCTTCCGGCATATCGTGGATACTTATCTTGTAATCACTCATTGCAATTGGTACAAATCATCAGAATATAAATTATTCGTAATTGTTCTATTATAAATTTCGTTGAATCTAAAAAATGATTTCTATGATTTGTACTGCCTTCTATTCGCGTTGTGTACTTATATGATGAATTCTCATAAACTTATTTCATGAAAGTCATTTGTGTTGCAGGCTACAAGAATTCCGGCAAAACCACATTGGTAACTCGTCTTGTTAATGCTCTTTCCAAAAAAGGAACTGTCGGAACTGTGAAACAGATGTTGCATCACCGTTTCAATCCAGAGAATACTGACACCGGCAAACACTTCGATGCAGGGGCGGATTTAGTTGCAGCCATTACAGATACCGAGCTTGTAACCATAAAACGAAATCCAACACTTGAGGGTGCCCTGGATGCACTTGCTGATAACGGTGCTGACTTCGCCGTTGTTGAAGGTGCAAAGAACAGTGAGCTTCCCAAAATATTCCTTGGTGACGTCGAAGGTTCTGATGACGTATCCAATATTCTTGTTCAGTTGCCTGTAAGGTCGGATTGGGCTATCGATGCACTTGTGCAAGTCATTCTTGACCAGGCAGAATGGTTAACTCTTGATTCTCTTATCAATAAGGTCCGGTCAAATGCTGATATACGTTTATCAGGTGGGATTGCAACATTTACGGGAATTGTAAGGCGTGTAAATGATGATTTGGAAACGACTGCCATTGATTTTGAAAAGTACGAAGGTGTTGCTGACAGAGCTATAGAAAAGATATGCTATGATCTGAAGGAAAAGGATGCCATCATAGACGTGCTCATCCATCACAAGACTGGTCTTATCAAATCCGGCGAGGACATCGTCTACATTGTCGTTGCTGCTGCCCACAGAAAAGAATTGTTTGAAACACTTGTAGAGGCACTCGAACGCATTAAGGAAGATGTGCCAATCTGGAAAAAGGAATTCACTATTGAAGGTGATTTCTGGGTTCACGATAAGATCTAATGCTAAAGTAATTCTGCATTATGTGGGGGCTTTACCTGTTCCGAAGTCCCATTTGCTCATCGATTTCTTCTGCCATCTCTTCCAGTTCCTGGAACATGCGCTCTGAGTCTTTTCTCATTTCCTGAACGGCAGCTTTGAGGCTTCCTCCTCGAATATAGAGCGCTCTTTTTTGCCTGTAGACCAGGCCTGCATTGATAAGATTTCTTATATGGTGGTTAACCCTTGAAAGATTAACATCCAGATTCTCTGCGATGGCATCTGATGACACTCTGTCTTCCCTTTCAGAAATCTGTTGCAGCAGGTCATGGACTATCTGTGTTGCAATGTTCTCAGTATCTCTTCCGGATGATAGTCCAAAACTGTTACAGAACCAATGGATGTCTTCTTCAAGTTTTTTCTCCCTGGGTTTCTCCAGATTAATCAGCACGATTTGTTGAGGCATAGGATTTATTTATTGCACTGGATGTATATAATATTTCCTGCAATGTATAGATATGATTTCGACAAAATTGATAAAAAAGCTACATTTCAGACAACATTTATATATGTGTTCTGCACTATTATTACTAAATTAAATAGAATTATTTCGGTTATTTGCAACGTGTCAACAGTATTTTAAACAAACATTCTAAATTAAAATAACGGGGTAATGGGGATATCGATCCCGGGGAGATTATAACATGGATCTTAACAGTTTCACACAGAAAGCCCAGGAAGCTATTCAGGGCTCAAGTACGATTGCTGCAAGGTACAGGAATCAGCAGATAGATTGTGAGCATATGTTCCTTACATTACTGGAGCAGAGTGGTGGACTTGTAACTACATTATTGCATAATATGGAAGTTCCGGTGGACCGCCTGAAACAGAAGGTTGAAGCTCAGCTCGCAAACCTTCCGCAGGTCTCAGGGCCGGGCGGTGAACAGGTCTACATGACACAGACAATGAGGCGTGTCCTGGATGCTGCCGTGCAGGAAGCCGGAAAGATGAAAGATGAGTATGTGAGCGTTGAGCATCTCCTTCTTGCAATGATTGGGGAAAAGGACAGCCAATGTGGCAAGATCCTTGCAAGTGAAGGTGTTACACGTGACAGAATTCTTGATGGAATCAAACAAATAAGGGGGGATAGAAAAATTACTTCAGAAAATCCGGAAGATACAATGGAGCCACTTAAGAAATACGGGATAGATTTCACAGAGCTTGCTGCTCAGGGAAAGCTTGACCCTGTTATTGGAAGGGATCAGGAAATAAGGCATTCCATAGAGATCCTTTCCAGGCGCAGAAAGAACAACCCTGTACTTATTGGTGAGGCTGGTGTTGGTAAGACTGCAATAGTCGAGGGACTTGCTCAGCGTATTGCCAAAAGGGATGTGCCCGATGCAATGAAGGAAAAGCGTATCATTGCTCTTGATATGGGCTCTCTTATTGCAGGTGCGAAGTTCCGTGGTGAATTTGAGGAAAGGCTAAAGGCAGTTCTCAAGGAAGTCGCTGACTCAGAAGGCCAGATAATTCTTTTCATAGATGAGATACACACCATTGTTGGTGCCGGTGCTACAGAAGGTGCCATGGATGCAGGAAACCTCTTGAAGCCAATGCTTGCACGTGGTGAATTGCACTGTATCGGTGCAACAACCATCGATGAGTACCGCAAGTACATCGAAAAGGATGCAGCGCTTGAGCGCAGGTTCCTCCCTGTGTTTGTAGAAGAGCCTACAGTAGAAGATACGATTTCCATACTGCGTGGTTTGAAGGAGAAGTATGAGGTTCACCATGGTGTTCGTCTGAAGGACTCAGCGCTTGTTGCTGCTTCTGTGATGAGCAGCCGTTATATTGCAGACAGGTTCCTTCCGGACAAGGCCATCGATCTTGTGGATGAGGCTGCTGCAAAGAAGAGAACCGCCATTGACAGCAAGCCAGCAGAACTTGATGAGGCTGACCGTAAGATTATGCAGCTTGAAATTGAGCGTGAGGCACTTAGAAAGGAGAAGGATGCAGCTTCAAAGGATCGTCTGGGCGCCCTTGAAAAAGAACTTGCCGACATCAGGGCAGAATCCGATGCCATGAGGGCCAGATGGAATCATGAGAAGGAAGCTATCTCAAAGCTTAGTGCCCTGAAGCAACAGATAGAGGAAACCAAGATTCAGTATGAACTTGCTGAAAATGAGAATAACCTTGAACTTGCATCCCGACTGAAGTACGGAACTCTTGCTCCACTGGAAAATGAATATAAAGAAGAAGAAAAGCAACTCCAGGAAATGCAGGGTGAGATGCTTCTTAATGAGGAGGTTGGTGAAGAGGATATTGCCGAGGTCGTCAGTCAGTGGACCCGCATACCTGTAACAAGGCTCATGGAGGGTCAGCGTGAAAAGCTCGTTCATTTCGAAGACAACCTCCACAACCGCATCATCGGTCAGAGTGAAGCCGTAAAGGCAGTAGCCGATGCAGTCATACGCAATTACGCAGGCATCAAGGACCCGGGACGTCCTATTGGAAGTTTCATATTCCTCGGTCCCACAGGTGTTGGTAAGACCGAACTTGTAAAAGCACTTGCAGTTGAGTTGTTCGATAATGAGAACAACATGGTACGTATTGATATGTCTGAATATATGGAAAAGCACACAGTTGCACGAATGATAGGCGCACCACCTGGTTATATTGGTCATGACGAGGGCGGTCAGCTCACAGAAGCAGTTCGTAGAAGGCCATACTCAGTTGTGCTCTTCGATGAAATAGAAAAGGCACATCCGGATGTGTTCAATGTCATGCTTCAGATACTTGATGACGGCAGACTCACAGATTCAAAAGGAAGAACCGTGAACTTCAAGAACACACTGATAATTATGACCTCAAACATCTTTGCAGGTGACCTCACTGAAGTGCTGAGGACCAGTGAAGACGAAAAGGACGTAGATTATGCAACTCTTCAGATGCGTGCAATGACTGAACTTGGAAAGTATTTCAGACCGGAGTTCCTTAATCGTGTTGATGAGATTGCTCTTTTCCATGCATTGAAGCCGGAAGAATTGGTAAAGATCGTTGACATCAAGGTTGCAGACCTCGTTGAAAGGCTAAGGGATAAGCGTATCAGTCTTGAAATAACAGATGCTGCAAAGGCCTATCTTTCAAAGGCAGGATACAGCGAAACATTCGGTGCCAGGCCACTTAAGAGGGTTATTCAGAACGAAGTTGAGACCCGGATGGCCAAGCTGATAGTTGCCGGTGAGATTCCTGAAGGTTCCACTGTGCATGTTGACAGCAATGGGGCAGAACTGTTTTTTGATGTCAGTTCAGCAGAATAAAAAAACCAAAATTTAAAAATATGGGGACAGGTTGCTTTATGAGCAACCGGTCTTCTCTACTTTGTTTACATTATTAAAATCCAAGTGCCATTCTTATCAGGACTATAAGACCAACTAATAAGTTAAGGACTACAAGTCCTCCAATGACCATACCACCCATTTTCAGATATTTTGTATCAAAGTCCAGTATTAAAAGGGCATTTTTCACAGAATCCATTGTATCATTGGCTTTTTCAACGGTTCCTTTTGCTTCTACAAGGGTTGTGTTGAAGTTGTCAAGTAAAAGGTCGATACGTGGCTGTTCCTCAGTTCTTACATTTTCCAGGACTCCATGCAGTTCATCCAGTGTCTTTGGAATTAATCCCGGTTCCTCAACCCATCGGTTTGACAGAAGCTCGTATTTCTTTTCCATTTTCAGGGACTGCCTGAAATAGAATGCCTTCTGAGCTTTCATCAGATCATAGTTTCTCTGGTAGCCATCAAATTTGGTACTGAGAGCTGCTGAGATCTTTGCACCATGTGGTTGCATTGCAGACATTGCATGCCCGGGTGACTTGCTAACTGCAGTTGCCATCCTTGCCATGTTTATTGCGGAAACGTTCGTGGCATCTGCTTTAATGTCTGTTGGACTAGCTGCACTATCTTCACTTGTTGCAGCAGTTGATCTGGTGGCAGGCTGGGAGCTTGCGAGGTTTCGTACAGTCCTGCCAGTTATACTTGAATCTGCAGTTCTGACTGGATCCCTTATGTTGACGTTATCTGCTAATCTTTCCTCTGCAGCGACATTACCTAGTCCTGCATTCACATTGATATCTTTTTCATCAATAATATCTGCAATATTTATGTCGATATCATGTGTGATGGCTGCATCCATTACCTCATCAAGAACATTGCTGGCGTATATGTTCTCTTTTGGAACTTTAATGGCTCCTGCAGCTATCTCAAACTTGTTTTGAGGATGGGTCTTTATTATATCGCCTAATTGTGCTGTAACTGTGTCCTTTCGTGAGATTAGCCCTTTATAGTAGAGTTTGTCCGTCTGGATCATTTCCAGTTGATATTTTATTGAAGGGCTGAGCTCTGTAATTGAAACAGGTACTTTTTTCTTTGTGATAAAAAGTTTCTTTACTTCCTGAAGTACCTCTTCACTCACGTCGAGATTATCGTCAAGTGATGCGAGTATATCCTCCACCATTGGCTGTTCAATGGTGTTGAACCGCTCAAGAACTTCCTTTGCATTATAAATGCCAGTGGTGAGTACGCCAGGTTCCTGATAATATATATCATGTATTTCCTTATTCACAGATGCAAGCTTTGCCAGTAGCATGAAAGTTTCCATGATATCGTCAAAGCTGGAAACAAGGTCCCATAGATTAAAATCGAAAACACCTTTTTCGTTTATGCCTTTTTCTTTGAGTTTGTTCTCAAGCTTTGTCTTTTCCTGTTTAAGGGAATTGAGCCTTGCTTTTTCTTCATCCCACAGATCAGCTTCACTTCTTGGGGTCAGTCTTTTTATGGTCAGAAGTTCTTCTGCTTCCTCCAATGTTGATTCGAGCTGTTCTCCCACAGCCTGCATGGTCGAACCAATCACTGCCAGTGCTATTCCTACTTCTTCAGCAGCATTTCCTGCTGATTCTGCTGCATTTCCTGCCTGATAGATGGCTTTTCCAACTGTATATAAGCCACCTGTGGCAACACCAAGTACAATGTCATTCCATGCCATATTTTTACTTCCTGTCTCAGTTCTATAATAAATTCAAAAATGAAGCTTCCCGTTTATCTGTAATACCATGGGGAATTGCACATCTGCGAATATCCTGTGCCTCATTGCTGCTCATTTAATGGACTTAACTAATTTTATGGATGGCTTGTAATATATACTTTCTCTATATATTAAATAAGATTTGTTAAGATTATACTTATTGCATTATATCTTGGTGACAGTTTTTCAAAGATTCAAATCAATTTTCTGTCCTTTGGCCCACAATTCCTCAAATTTAGCTTTCAATTTGCCTGCATATTCCTTATCGTACACTTTCAGTTCTCCAAACATCTTTTTTGGCTGAGCGGGATCAGGAATGGGTATGTGGGTGATATACTCGTCAATGAGGATGAAATCGTAGTCGCAGTCAAGAACCCTTACTTCCATGTTCTTTTTTATCATGGCTCTAAGCATTGTGTCCTGTATGTGGTCAAGTTTTTCTTTAAGGCCTGTCATAAAAAACTCTTGAGGTATGATCGTTTTGATCTTCACATCCTTTTCTACTGCCTTTATGAATTCATCAATAATCATGGGGACCAGCGAATTATGGTCAATGCATTTTTTCTGCATCATCATCTTTGCAATCCTTCCAGGTTTCACATGCAATATTTCTTTTTCAGTTTCATCGAGCATATTTTTTAGGTTCTTGATGATGTCCTCTTCACCTATCAGGGTAGACCAGAACTGTATTTCTGTGTGGTCCGGCTGTGCAATATCTGAGAATCTGGTTTCCAGCTCTGCAACCTTTAATTTGAAATTTTCCAGTTCGTTTTTTGTTTCTTCTTCCTTTTTGGTGAAGAGGTTGTTGAGGGCTATTGTTGGTTTAACTGCCCTGTATTTCCTTGGTCTTGACCTCTGGAATTCTACAAGTCCCATATTATTAAGATTGGAAAGAACTTCGTATATTTTCCCGACAGGTATGTTCGATTTGCGTGATAGCTCCTGAGCGCCCGTAATTCCTTCTTTTAGTAGATTTGAATAAGCAGATGCTTCATATTTTGTAAGTCCCAGGTCTCTTAGTTCTCTTTCATTGTCCATGTTTTCACTTTTTGATTGTTTTTTTGCGGGTGAAATGCTTATTAATCTGTAAGCTAAAACAACTATAAAGATGTTTTCTTGTGATGAATTGATTTATGGGTATTTTAAAGGGACATCTTTTTATCCATTCACATTATCGTCTAACTTGACTATACATAGTCGCCAATCTGCAAATAATGTCTTATGAGTGTTTTACAATGGAATCAAATTCGCAAAATTCAAAAAGACCAACATCTTCCGTTGAACTATTAAGATCTCATATTGATGAGATGTCCATCCGGGATCTTGATGATGATTGGATTAAGGAAAATACAGTTGACCTTGGGTCACTGATGGAGGATAAGGATCATGGCATTGGTTTTAAGTATGGTATCGGAATGGGTAAAAGGAGTTAGTCATACTTCTTCATGTAGTTTTTAATGTAACTCCGTATGTGTTTTTTTAAGAGTGAAACCCTTATATCGAGGTTTTGTATATACAGCATTCGTTAGGTTTGATTGCATAATCGATTATTTTATTTTGTTACCCGACACTTTTATTTCTACTTCTGAAGTGAGCTGGTTGGCTTATCTTGAATTATAATTGTCAGGTTAGACAATAATAAATTAAATCTGTCGATATATAGAAAGACTTATTAACTAAAAGTGATGTACTTCATATTGTGTGCCATCAACAACACGCTTGTCGTGTAGTTTAGTACCACCCTATCCAACCCCCAAACGAGGCATCCTTTTGAGGATGTCTCAAACCTATTTACTCTGCATTTGAACGCAGGTTGATTGATGGTGCATTCATTTTATTTATTTCAGATTTTTTACCTGCTAATTTCTTTTAACTATTAATCAGTTTATTACGGGGTAAAACCTTTATATATGGCATGAATCTATTATGGCTATTATTAAAACAACTATGGTAGAGTTTTTTTATTATCATAATTAATCGTAAGGAGTGTTTATCATTAAAAACATCTTTGAAAAACTGGGTATCTTCATTGAAAGCAATACTATACCTATCCTGCTGATCACGTTTCTTTTTGTGATTATTTCATTTCAGGGTGCCCAGTATATAGGGATGGCATCAGGAACTGATACTTTTGTAGACAAGAACTCACAGTTATACCAGGATTTTGATCATCTTTATCAGAATCTCTTTGGTACCGAATCCATTGTAATAATGGTAGAAGGCACTGATGTAACAGGTCCTGAGCTTCTCAAAGCAATGGACAGGGCATATGAGTCCGCAGTCAATATTCCAGGAGTAATTCAAGTCAATTCTCCATCATCTATAATCAAAGATGTTAATTATGAGATGACGGGGAAAAGCAAAATCCCGGATGATGCTGAAGTGATCGATGAAATTATCAGTTCATCGGTTCCTACCTATTTTGTTCCAGATGAAACTCATGCTACCATGTCTGTAGTCGTTGAAGCAACCACATCAGACGATAAGAAAGCGGAGATACTCAAGGAAACACGGACATCTATAGAAATGGCTGATTTCCCGGGAGATTATAATGTTATTGTGACTGGTGATCCTGCTTTCATGACTGAAATGAATGAAGCAATGAATACCAGTATGGGTACGTTGCTCATGCTATCCGTTCTTCTCATGATAGTTGTGCTATATCTTGTCTTCAAACATGTAAGGTGGAGACTTCTTCCGCTTCCAATAGTCATACTTGGTATCATTTTCACTTTTGGAGCTATGGGCTATCTTGATATCCCCATGACAATGGTTTCAATGTCCGCTTTTCCGGTACTTATCGGGCTTGGTATTGATTATGCTATTCAGTTCCATAATCGGATTGAAGAAGAACTTGAGCATGGTAGCAGTGATGAAGAAGCAGTAATAAACACCGTTAAACATACCGGTCCTGCAGTTTTGATCGCATTGATAATAACTGCCCTTGGTTTCTTTTCATTGTTTACATCAACTGTTCCAATGATACAGGATTTCGGAAAACTTTTGATGATCGGTATCGCGATGTGTTTCTTATCCTCATTGTTTGTGGGAGTTACAGTACTATATGGCTTCCATAAACTTTCAGAGAAAAATATACTCTCAAAACTCGGACTGAAAAAGTCATCTGCTGAGAATAAAGTATCTTCAATGGAAGCATCTGAACATGAGCCTGACTTCCTGGAAAAGGCACTTAAGGGCATATCTGGCTTTTCAATGAAGCATTCGGTACTGGTTATAGCGATTGCAGGTTCCCTTTGTCTTGGCGGACTTGCCGTAGATACCATGGTTCCCATTCAGACCGATACACAAACCTTTGTACCCCAGGATCTTCCTGCATTGATTGATCTGACGCACATGAGCGATATTCTGGGTGGGGTGGACCAGTTAAACCTGATCATAAAAACAGATGACAATACCGATCCGGAGTTGCTTGAATGGATGGATGAGTTCTCGCAGCATGAAGTGGAAGGAAGGAGCAATATTTATGGTTCAAGTAGTATTGTTGACTTGATCAAGTCCCAGAACGGTGGAGAAATTCCTGATAGCTCGGCTGAAGTTGCCATGTTGTATGAGCAGATGCCTGATATCCAGAAAGAAAGTTATCTTCATGGAAATTCTATACTTCTGTTTAATCTGGAGATTGGCAATGCAATGGATGAGCTTGGACTCGTGGGTATCGGAGAACTTACTGATGTAGTAGAAGATGATATCCTTTGGATGGCTCCTCCTCCCGGAACAGAAGTAACCATAACCGGAAATTCGGTTGTCTTTGTCGAGGTTATAGGTGCTCTTACGTCCGGCAGAACAATGATGACATTACTGGGAATCGTATTGGTGTTTGGAGGTCTGCTTGTAATATACCGTGATCTCTTGAAGGCCTTAACTCCGGTGATTACCATGATAATGGTAGTTGGCTGGTCTGGTGGTCTAATGTATTATACTGGTCTGGAATATACTCCTATGACCGCGACCCTTGGTGCACTCATTCTTGGAGTAGGTTCAGAATATGCTATCCTTATGATGGAACGTTATTTTGAGGAAAAGAAAAAGGGTGCAAGCCCTGAGCAGGCAATGGAGGAAGCGAGTGTTAAGATCGGGAAAGCCATTGTCACATCCGGTGCAACCACTGTATTTGGTTTTTCAGCGCTGATCGCATCACCATTTAGTATTACCAGTAATTTTGGCCTGATAACAGTTATAGACGTATTCCTGGCGCTGTTGGCTACGTTTGTGATCTTCCCTCCTGTAATTGTCACACTTGACAAGTTCAGGGAAAAAAGAAGAGCACATGCAGCAGGTTACGAATTCAAACAAATTGATACACATGAATCAAACACCATTCCGGAGGGTATAACCACATGAATGGCAGATACAAAAAAGTTGACAAATTAAAATTGTATATTATCCCCTTAGTGCTATGTATCCTTCTTGCAGCTACCTTTGTGCTGATGCCTTCGGTATCCGCGAAGGAATACATAGCTCCAACCTATGAATATACGAATAATTACTACAAGGTTTACGGGGAGCCTGAGATATATGCCTCCGTTATCGGAGACACTGAATTCGAACGTGGTGAGACTGCTCAGATAAGAGTCATGCTATCCAACAAGGGTGTATTGTATGGTTTCAAATCCGCCACAGTTGTCGAAACTTCAGGAAATGCTCACCAGTTATCTCTTACGGAGTTACAGTACGAGATACAGAGGACAACAGCATACGGAATAAAAGCAAGTCTTCTTTCTTCCACTGATCTGATTGAGATAGATGCTGCTACAGATAGCCAGACAATGGAGGAATTGCGTCCCGGTAAATTATCAAAAGATCCTTTCATCTTCACGGTAACGATATCAGATAATGCTCCTGCGGGAATGTATTTGCTGGAAATGCCACTGAATTACGAATATGTGCAAGATGTAAGAATGACAGGCGGTGAATCTGTCATACTTGGAATGCCGGATTTGGATCATGCAAATTATTATGAAACAGTTGAGCAAACGATTCAGATTCCTGTTGTTATAATGCCTGAAGCAAAATTTGAAGTTAGCAGTGTTTCAGGAAATATTACAGCAGGCAATACTGACACTCTCAATATTACTTATACCAACATCGGTGAACTTCCTGCAGAAGATGCAGTTGCAAGATTGATTGTAATGGACCCACTGAGTACTGACCGTTCAACACAGTCACTTGGTACAGTGCAGCCGGGTGAAAGCAGCACCGTATCATTTGATATCACTTCTGATTTCCAGGCTGTTGAGAAGAATTATGGTATTGACAGTGAGATCAAGTATACTGATGAAGATGGTGAAGATGCGTTTTCAGATAATATGAAAATAAATGTAGATCTGAAGCAACCTGAAAGAAAGCTCAATATAACGGGTCTTGCACTTGTGGGACTTGTGGTTATGGGAATAGTACTGATTATCAAAAACAGAAGAAAAAATGGATCAAATAATTCTAATGACTGATCTGAGGGATCTTATGAAAGTTATCAACATTAAAAGAATCGTTACAGCATCATTACTAATGATGGTGCTCATGTCACTGCCTGTGCAGGCTGAAATGACAACAGTGAATCTGGAACTTCCGGAGTACTTCAATTTCGATGACAATTACTACACTGTCTTTGGAGGTCCGGATGTGTCCGCAACTCTGATAGGTGATAATGAGTTCTCACGTGGTGATGAAGTTACTCTTAATATCAACCTGATGAACAAAGGCGTTATAACGGGTTTTGAGTCAGATGATGAAGCTGATGATTCCTCTGATCTTGAACAGAAGATCCAGCAGACTGAGATGGGTTATGAATCCCAGAGGACAACAGCTATTGGTATTGTTGCAATCCTTGTATCAGAAGGCCCTGATGTCAGGGTAAAGTCAGGTCCGCAGGAAGCAGGTACTTTAGTATCCGGTGAACAAACCGAGGATCCTGTCATGTTTAACATCGAGGTTTCAAAGAATGCTCCGGCTGGAGAATATCCTCTCAGTCTGCAATTGTATTATGGATATCAGGAAAATGTCCAGATAGATGGTGACAATGAGACTGATCTCGGTATCACTAACATGGAAGTTGGACTTTGGTATGCTGTTGGCCAGCAGATGCAGAACATCTCGGTCATTGTAGAGGATGAAGCTGATTTTGAAGTCGTTAACGTGACTGGTGAGCTCGAAGCTGGCTCAGAGGGACTTCTGCGTGTTGTTTACAAGAATACAGGTGAAGAAGCTGTGAAAGATGCCACTGTCAGGATAAGTGCTGCTGATCCGTTCAGCACAACCGATGACCAGTCATTCCTTGGTTCAATTGCACCAGGTGAGACTGCAGAGGCTGTATTCAAACTGAAGGTGGACGAAACAGCAGTATCAAAGAACTATGCCATCAATAGTGAGATCAAATACGAGGATACCGATGGACACAGCCAGATATCAGACACTGTTAAGATCCAGACTGAAACTCTTCCTGCAGGTTCTTCAGGATCAGGTATGGGTAAGTATATCGGAATTGTAGTGGTCCTGTTGATTCTTGGAGCTGTCTTTGTAGGTGTTAAAAAATACATGGGTAAGAAAGAAGGAGACAAGTGATCTCCTTTTCTTTATTTTTTTTCCTTTACAATTAATGAGGGTGATATCATCACAATGCTTTTAACATCTCTCCAGAATCTCGGTTTTACATCATATGAGGCAAAGGTCTTTGTGGCTCTTGTGAAAAACGAAAGTGCAACAGTATCAGCTTTGCATCTGGATTCCGGTGTTCCCAATTCTGCTATATATGGTGCCCTCAAAAAGCTGGAAAAAAGAGGTATCATTGAATTCCAGAATACAAAACCAATGCGTTACAGATGTATTCCTCCTAAGGATGCCATTGCGAAACTGAAACGCGATTATAAGGATGAATGTGATGGTGTTCTCGATGAATTGAACAATATGTATGGTAAATCTTCTTGCGATAATGCGGAAGAACTTATCTGGACTATCAATGGTATCAGGAATGTTACAGATAAGGTTATACAGATGCTCGAAAGTGCAGAAAAAGATGTCCTGATACTGAGTTCTTCAACACCTTTCCTGAGCCTTGTAGAAAAGTATGTGTCCCTCAAAAAAGATTACACTACGATCATTGGTATTTTTAACAAAAAGACTGCTGATGAGGGTGTTAGTATCCGGATTATTAGTTCATGTGATGACGAGGCAAGAAAGATCCATCACCTAGTTCCTTTTGCATCTATCAGGGTAGATTCTATGAAAAATAATCCATTGGAGCTCAAAAGTTTTGTTGTCGTTGTAGATAATTCTGAAATGCTTGTGGATACCATAAAGGAAGATGATGGTGAAGCTGATCTGACTGCTGTATGGACTAACGGGGAAGAATTCTCTTCCACAATTTCAAATCTTCTGAATGCTAAATGGGAAACATCTAAAGAATACAGTCCTTTGTGAGGTGGACATTTTTGAAGACTACTTTTACGTCAGTTTCCTTTCGTTTTTTTCTGTTAATTGTTGCTCTTGGATTGATAATTCTTCCTGCTTCTGCAGCAGGCAGTGTTGTATTTTCTCCCTCTGCTACTAATTTCTCCTTTCACACAGGTGAAACTGTTAACTTTTCAGTTGATGCTGCCCTGTCATCAGATGTAACCTGGTTGCTTGATGGAGTCATTGTACAGCAGGATTTTTTATGTAACTCCTCTATATATTCAGCTTTAGAGGATGAAGCTGCCTCTTATAATCTGACAGTCATTGTTGATGACGGTACTGATATTTTAAATAATACATGGTGTCTGGAAGTCATTCCTGATTTTGACGTGGTCTTTTCACCGGATTCTGAAGGTCTAAGTTCCAGGCTTGACCGTGCACCTGAATTTTCAGTTAATATAAGCGAAACTTCAGATATTATATGGTATCTGGATGATGAACTGCTCAGCACCTATAATGATGCAAATAGTTCAAGCTGTATTCCATCTGTTTCCGAAACAGGAAATTATAGTCTTAAGGTCCATGTTTCCAATGATAATGGCAGTATATGGAAGCAATGGTACTGGGTAGCTACGTCAACACCTTCTCAAATAATATCAGGAGGTAGTGGTGGTGGAAGCTCTTCAGGTTCTGTTTCTTCAGGTGAAGATTACAGTAATATCAAAGTAAAAGATGTCAGCATGCAGGTAGTTAACAAGGGTGTGACCACAAAGTTTTCATTCCCTGATGGGCAGAATCCTATAGATTCTCTTGAATTTAATTCGGCTGTCAATGCAGGTTATGTTAAGACTACAATTGAAGTTCTGAATAACAGGTCATCATCTGTTTCAGAAAATCCTGATGACGTCGTTTATTATTATGCTAATATCATTACTGGGAAGACAGGGCTGGAAAATAAAATGGATGATACTCGCATTATTTTCCATGTTGGTAAGAAATGGATAGATGAGAACAACATCGATGTTGATTCTGTGCGTCTGAACCTGTACAGTAGCTCTAACTGGAAATCGTTCCCTGCCAAAGTTGTGAATGACAGTAGCGGTAATATCTCTTTTATGTCAACAACAAGTGGGTTCGGTAGTTTCGCTATAACTGGCAAAACAACTGAGACTTTTGAAGACGATATAGTTGTTGTGGATATGGGGGGAAACAGCATGGAATATTCATCTGATAAAGGTTCTATAGATTCAGTAAATGGGACAAATTTCGAGTCTGAAAAAGAAGACGTCTTAAAATCTGTTCTGCGCTCCATGACAGAATTATTTATAAAAAGAAATCCTGTAGATAGTTAGATTATTTGCAGGTAAAAGTATGGCATTAACTACGAATTCCAAAGTATGGAGCATAATGCTCATCGTGTTTGCATTTTTGACTACATTTTTTATTATACTTTTCCATTTTGAGAATTTGTTCATTGTTCTTATCGTTGGTTGTATCCTTGTTCTTGTAACTGACAGAACTCTTATTGAATTCAATAAACATTTTGGGCATAAATCCCTGTGGGTCAGAAGGATATATGCGATCACGGTTGTTATTTTTGTTTTCCTTTTATTTTATCTACTTCTACTGGGTCAGTTGTATGATATGGGTAATTTGATAAGCAGTTCTCAAAAGCAATATGAAACAGGTACCTCCGACATAATTTCAAATTATGGATACTTACTCTCTTCTCCAGATGGGAGGCCGATCCTTTCTGCCGACGATCTGACGTCCATTGGTGATTATATATTCAA
Source organism: Methanolobus sp. ZRKC5 (assembly GCF_038446525.1). GTDB lineage: Archaea > Halobacteriota > Methanosarcinia > Methanosarcinales > Methanosarcinaceae > Methanolobus. The sequence goes on along the minus strand of NZ_CP151792.1, from coordinate 784,361 downwards.
TTTTCTTTCATCCATATTTTCGAAATTATCTTATTTCATTTTCACCGGTTTGCTTGTTATACCTTTGATGTTCCGTATCTATTTCTCGAAAAAGGATGTGATGATCAGGGAGTTGATTGAGATTTTTCCGGTGAAATATCAGGAAAGTGTAGATCTGTCAATTTCAGATATTGGAAAAAGACTTCGTGATTTTTTCTCTGCCAAGATACTTGAAAGTGTTATTGTAGGATTTATTTGTTGCATTGGTTTCTATCTTGCAGGCATCAATGGCTGGTTTTTCTTGGGTGCCCTTGCAGGTTTGCTTAATATCGTGCCATATATAGGTCCGATAATTGGGGCTATTCCGGCAGTGATAGTTGGCTTTATTGTCAGTCCTACCATTGCATTGTTTGCAGTCATTACTGTTATCATTGCCCAGCTTGTGGATAATCTCTACCTGATACCTTTCATGATATCAGGAAAAGTAGCTGTAAATCCTTTGCTTAGTATCCTGTTGATCCTTATCTTCGCCGATATGCTGGGCGCTCTGGGGATGATACTTGCTATTCCTATATATATTGTTTATAAGGTAGTATTAACTGAGTTTTACAATGAACTTTTGAATATATATCCTGATGACTGAATTAATCAGACTTTAATCAGAATACTGTCGTCACTGTTATCTTATATTTTATTAAATCAGTCAGAAAAAGTAATAGTGAATCTGAACCCGACTTTGGGGTTTATAGAACAGCAGATTCATTATTTTATTAATTTATTCGGTTTTAAGAGTGTAAAAAAGGAAAGTAAGCTTACATCGTGCTTACAAATTCTCCTTTTCCTACTTTTTCCATAATATTGCCAAGGCGTTCTTTGCCTGGTTGTGTTCTGTGTTTGAGGAAATGTAAGCGGACACTCTCAACGATCTCAGGAATTTCATCGGGGGTGCAGAATGATTTCAGGAGAATTCCCTCTGTGGGTCTTCTCGCACTATTACCGCCGATCCAGACGGAGAATCCACGTTGACCTTCAATGGCACCTTCGTGCGGACAACCCCGGACACACCATCCGCAATTGATACAGAGATCGCGGTCTATTACAGATTTACCCTTTTCAATGGAGATAGCATTGACCTTACAAAGTTCTTCACATCTGCCACAACCGGTGCATTTGTCCAGGTCTATTGTAGGGTAGAGTTGACCTATGATGCCAATATCATTGTTATGTGCACGAACACAGTTATTGGGGCAACCTGCCACACCTATCTTCATTTTATGTGGCATGTTCTTCTGGGCGAACAACATTGTAAGCTCATTAGCCAGGTCTTTAGTATTTACAAGACCTTCCGGACAATATGTATTACCCGGGCATGCTGTTGCATAACCCATTCCGATGGTGTTCAGGCCGCTTGAGTATATTTCACTCATAAGTTCGTCTACGTCCTCACCTTTTACACCCTGTATCTCAATACTTTTTCGCGAGGTAAGTTCAAGAGTGCCATCTCCATATTTCTCGGCAAGTCTTGTAACTTTGGCCATATAGTCATGATTCACTATACCTGAATTTGTTTTTATCTTGACAAAATTCGTTCCATTAACTTCAGGTCGCACACCTGGATAATCCCGTACCCAATAGTGGTTTACCGGAATCTCAGCGTCAAGACGTTTTTTGAGTTCCTTCTTGAAGCGTTCCATCTTGATACTGGCAAACTCTTCGATCTGATCAGTATCAATATCTGCTGAAGTTTCAATATATCCTGCTTTTTCTGCTTTCTCAAGAAGTTCAAGTCCCTTCATATTTCTTGCAATGAGGGTTGTCCATCCCATTGAGCTGCCAGCATAGCCTGCTGAGATATCTGCTACTTTTGAAACAGCATCACGGCATACACGGCATCCTTCCCATACGCAATCATGCAGATCCTTGATGTTGAACTTAAATTCATCTTCATCTGTGTTCACTATGAGTTCATCCAGGCGTATGGCATACTTTTTGACCTTGCTTAAATCTACACCTGCATCCATGAGGTAAGAGGATAATTTTTCAAAATTGAAATTCTCCATACAGAAAAGACCTATAACGTAAGGTACATTTGGCAGTGATGTCTTTTCACCGTTCATTCCAACTTCTATCGGGTGAACATTAAGTCCTTTGAAGAATTGTGTTCTTCTTGCTCCATAGGTTTGACAGGGTAAACCTACCATTGCAACATTGTCGAGTTCATCCCCTATGTGACGAAGAGCACTCATAACAGGTATGGTTGAGTACTTGGCACCTTGGGATTCTAACAGTTCATCTTTGTTAGTTACAATTCGGACATTGGGTTTGGATAATCCCGCAATGATGGAAGCACCATCTATGAGTCCATTATCAAAGCAGTATGCAAGGAGGGCTGTAACAGCTCCGCCATCCTGTCCATTCTCTAGTATCTGTGGGTCTGTTGCACGTGCAGCAACTATTCTTTCATATTGGCCAATGAGTGTCGGTGGCCTTGCTTTGAAATTAAATACATTCATAGAGATACGCGCTGCATCTGTCATCACTCTCTGGCAGACATCTTTGCATGCACCTTCTCCATTTCTGTAGCATTCATCTTTTATTTTGGCACCATTCTCATCAAAATCGATGATATCATATGGGCAAACTGCAGCACATGCACCACAAAATGTGCACATGCCTTTATCCACGACTGCATCTTTTAGAAACCATTTGTAATTATCTGACATAAAATCACTCTTCGTATTTTCTCATTTTTCGCTTGATGTGGGTTTAACATCTTAGTAGTGGTATCAGTGATGATTTGATTTTCAGTATCAATGACCAATAAAATAACTGGAAATTGATATTCCGATAAGTTTTCCCTTATATCCTAGACTTATGCTTCAAATTCCTCGTGGCACCAGCGATACCTCGCTTTCAAAGTTTTGAACAAGGCAACAGATTTCTTCAAATACTCCTGCAGAGCATTATGACAATACCTTATTGGTACATCATTTCAAAAGAAAGATGTATGCAGCCTATTTGTTTGTCAGTATTCACGACAACTGGGATATTTTCTTTGTATTGCTATCTAATTCTGGCAATATTTTGGATTTTTGAGTAAGGATCTCAACATATCTGTTTATCGTGTTTTTCTGCTATATTATACACAAGTGGGAGGAAATATATAAGCAAAACCCAAACCATTTAAATACTAAATTGATAGTTGCTATGTTGCTCATATGATTATCTTTCCTAATTCGGTATTATTCAAATTTTCTGTATTTGGGTGGTAAACTTCATATATCAGTTGTGCATACTATGTGCACATCCGTAGTAGTGCATGCTTTGTGCACATCCAGAAACATGTATACTGCGTACACACTTACATCATAATCTTTTATTTAATAGGGGAGATCACAATGGACAACGAAAAAATTCAAATTCTAGGCAAAGAACTCATAGATATTCTTCAAATAACAACATCTCCGGTTGCTGTCCATCTGGTACAGGCTGACGAAGAGATTCCTGCGGAAATTCCCCAGATAGATGAAAAAACAAGGCACTGTCAGATGGTAGACAACTCAAGAAGGTTGGGTACCCAGTTCTATTCTTTGCTTGATAATCAGATGTGTAAAGGTGGAGCTGCTGTCATGGGGTTGACGGAAATGAGTCCTAAACTCAAGAACGGTGAAGTTTATTTTAATCTGAACCACTTTGCTTCTCTTGATTCTGCAAAGTCAACCATGGAGAGAGTTCCAATGGTACCAGCTAATTCTGTCAAAGCCATTCTTTATTCGCCGCTTGAAAAAGCTACATTCGCACCAGATGTGGTTCTCATAATCGCTAAGCCCGGACAGGTCATGGAGCTATCACAGGCTTTGCTTCACAAAACAGGAGGCCGTGTCAATGCAGGCTTTGCAGGTAAACAAAGTGTCTGTGCAGACGGTGTTGCCTATCCATATCTAACCGGTGAAGCTGGTGTCACTATCGGTTGCAGTGGAAGCAGAAAATACACAGAGATACAGGATGAGGAAATGATTATGGGTATTCCTGTGGCTATGTTGCCTGATCTGGTAGAGTCTGCAAAATCGATGTTCGGCAGTTACGCCTGTTAATATTTATAATGTAATTCAGTACTGTCATATGTACTGAATTACTTGGTTTTAATTCATTAAAAATTAAAAAATCCAGTATTCTATTATATGTTATTGCAGCTCTCCCAGAGCTGTCCGGTCTCAGGATGCTTTACAATATTTATCTTCTGTGTTTCTTCCGTATTTACAAATGGTTTGTGACATCTTAGATGTCTATGGAATAGCCGGCGAATATCTTTACAAATTTATCCTGGTACATTTTTCTTATAGCATCTTTATGCGATGTACAATGTCCTGCACCTATCAGTTGCATATTTTTGAATAATCCATATTCCTGGCTGTCATGTAAACCACCAAAGATGCCAGTTACATCGCCAAAAGAAGATGCAGCTTCTATTATTGGGGAAAGACCTGGATGTGCGCAGCCAGTAAGGACATAAAGGCCGTTTTCAGATTTCAGCACCAGAGATTGTTCTTTTATATCTTTCCCAAGTTCTCCTGTGGTGTAGATATTATTGCATATTTCCTGAGGAGCCTTTATTCCATACAGTTTTCCATTTCCTTTTGATGCCATCTCTTTTTTGAGATTGGCTGAAAAACTTGCAGGTACATATATATTAACATCCGGATTTTCATTTAGAAAAGTGCTTACACCGCCCATATGGTCCCAGTGTTGGTGAGAAATGATGAGGATGTCGATGGACTTCGGATCAATGGATAACTTATTCATGTTATCAAGAAGTATGTGGCCATCCCACCCTGTATCAAAGAGTATGTTATGCTCATCTGTTTCTATTAAGCAGGCAAATCCCCATCCACTTTGTAAGCCTTCGTTTGCTTCATTATCGTAAATAACGGTTAATTTCATTCTATAGCCTCAAAATCAGTCAGTAATGCCGAAAACATTTTTCAGGTAATAACCTGAATAGATTACACCTGCCGGGTTATGTGCAAGCACACGGTCCTTGACTATAAAAGTTGTAACCGGAGCAGCTGAATGCTGGGTGAATAAAATATCATGGCCTATGCAGAGGCCTATGATGATGTTTAGCTGTGTTTTCTTCTTTTCAAGCATCATTGCCTGACCTATTGGATTACAGGTTGGGTCAAAAGTTTCAGGGTGGAGTTTTTCGAGGTCATAGTCCTCTTTGTTAATACTGGAAACCTTGCAGCACACAGAGAATACATTAAAATGCTTTTCCAGTATTTTTTGAACTATCTTTGCTTCTCTTTCCATACCCACACAGAAAGCAAGACCTAATCTTTTGTATCCCATTTCTTTTGAGTATAGGATTATTTCTTCCAGTCTTGTTTTTTGCATATAATACCGGGCTTCGATGGCAGCTGAAGTTTGCATTGATTCAAGTTCAGTTCCTTCATAATTGATATCATCAGTTATGCCTGCACAGTCCTTGCCTTCACGGCACATCTTATCATCGCAGTAAGCACATTTCATTCAAAAACCACCAGAGTGACCTAAGCTAAGTCATATGGGGGAGTATATTCCCTCATATGAGATAAAAGGAATGGGTGTTGTGTCCAACCCTTTCCTTTAAAGAAACTTAAGATCACTTTGGTCTTGCTTTTTGCATTGGCCCGTCGTGTATTTTATCAAGAGATTCAATCATTTTCTCGAGGTTTCCATAAGGAATTCCTGCAATCATTTCGTCTTTTCCTATATCTGTGGATCTGCGACATCCGTAGCATCCGAGGCTCATATTCATTTTTCCTGTGAGGAGAGGAATAATTGTAGAATCCACGCATGTGGCCTGGAAAGCTGCTGTGCTGAAGTCCTGCCTGCCTCCTTCAAAGAAGGTAGCTGCGGGAACAAGCCAGTAAAGTGTCTCAGGAAGATCCACCAGGATCACTACATCAGGTTTGATCTTAAACTCCTTCAGTGGACCAACGACTGTAGCGATTGTACTGCCTTCTTCCAGTTCGCTACGTTGGGATATCATATTTGCTGCAGCGTCGGCACATTCGAACATGCCTAGGTTCGCATGGAAATCACCTTCTTTTACTTTGGGAGGTGTTGGCATCAGGCCCATGCTGGAAGCACCAACCACGCAAGCGTGTTTGTCGGCAGGAATAACAAAAGATTCTCCGTTTTTTGCTTGCATAATTGATTGGCAGTGCCTTATATTGCTGTCAGGTTCGTCAAATCCGTCAGGAATCTTTTCTCCCTTCTTTATTATCTTTACAGCAACTGGTTCATGTCTAAGTTCGAGTATTTCTGTGAGTTTTTCTGATATTTCAGTATTGTTCATGTGATCAACTTCTTGAAATTATATAATGAAAATTGTTTTAGTAGAATATTTATCTTTCTAATTTAATTCTGTTGATAGCTATGTGTTCGATATCGGGATTGGTTTCTTTTTACTAATACCTTTTTGCTCTATTGAGAATAAATATATAAGTAATTGGGTTATCTTTTTATTTCATGAGTACTATACGAATAAAACCATTTGTTTCTATTTGTATGAATCTTTGTGCGCAATAATAAGAAAACAATCATAAACCCAGGGGGAAATTTGATGAAAGTATGTGTAACAGCTACATCGGCTAGTTTTGATGCTCCTGTTGATCCTCATTTTGGAAGATGTTTGTACTTTGTGCTCGTGGATACAGATTCCATGGAGTTTGAAATTCTTAAAAACAAAAGAGGATTTCGATATTCCCTCATTTTAGATCATTAAAGTATTCAAACTCAATTATATCCTCTCATTTTTTATCATTTTGTTTAATTTCTCTTCATTAATCCTTATTTTTAGTATAGCTCCCGCTATCCTAAATTACTCCTTTGGTTTTTAGTGTCCTCAATTGATGCAGATTAAAACAAAAAGCTGTCATCAACATTTTTGCATTCACTCTTTCTACAGTTGTAACAAGAACCTTTCTGGTTTTAAATATTTCTTTTGTCACTGCATACACTCTTTCGCAAGGGACTCTTTTCACACTTATTCTTTCATTTCTGAGGATATCCATTATTCCTAAAGGATGTCCTCTTACAGCTCGTTGCATTGTTGCTGCAAAACCTTTTGCTATTGCTCCAAAATATCCTTTATCTCTATACACCACTTCACCCTTTTCAGACAGATCAACCTGTGAATCGTGAAGTGATGCAGTTGTTGTCTCAAATCTTCTGATTAGTTCATAATCCTTATCAATAATTGTATGAAGTTTGTATCCAAAGTGAGATTTACCATTTTTCTTAGTCCAGGTTCCATCTTTGCTTCTTCTTGTTTTCGCATCTTTTCCTCTGAGTACATCTGCTTTTGCATGTCCTGGATCTGAGTGAATAAAAGTTGCATCCTGGATCATTCCTTTTTTAATCTTCAAACCAAGAGCATCAAGCTGATTCTGCATTTCATCCCACACCGCTTTTTCTTTACCATTGTCGATAATTCTCTTCCTGAATGACCAGACAGTTGTACTGTCTGGTACATATTCAGGAAATCCCAGGAATTTCCTAAAGGATATCCTGTCAATACACTGCTTTTCAAGCTCAGCATCAGAAAGACCATGCCATTGTTGCAGAACAAGCATCTTGAACATTACAATAACATCAGCTTCAGGCCGTCCGCCTGAAGCTGTTCTGTTTATGTACATTGACTCCAGAATAGGGCGAAAAGGCTTCCAATCTACTAAATATTCAATTTCAGCAAGCTTATCTCCGACAGATTGGAGACGCTTATATTCTTCATTTAAGGCAAAATCAGTAAAAGAATCCATAATAGTAAATTTGCTTTGCTATTATTTAAATTTTATTGAATTGTATGAGTATTGATGGTAGTTTATCGAAATCCTCAAAAGTACTTCCGCTTCAGATGGTGCGGGTATTCAGGCAGCTCAGATGATTCTCAACAGAGAGATTGATATAGTCATTACAAGATTTGTTGGATTAAATGTTTTCTCAATGCTATCTTCAAAAGGCATAGATACTTTGCTTTTCACTACAGGTTCAGTTGCAGATGCAATACAGGCTTACAAAGATAATGATCTTGAGAGGCTTGAAAGCCCAAATTCACCGGGAAAAGACTTTTCAGGCGTTCAAAAAAGGGAATACAAGAGGCCAAGAAAACAGATATAACTCCTTATAATGATCATTCAGAAATATGAATCATTGCTTTAGATGCTGCAGAAATAAGTCAGTCCAAAGTCATTGATAGAAAAAGCTGTTCTTGCCTGATCCTGCGTTTTGGAATTGGCTATAGAATTTGATTGTCTGGTTCTGTATAAACAAAAGAGTTGTGCCATTGACACAACTTAAAGAGCTTCCTGTGCTCTCTTGAAAATAATATCTGCAATAAGCCTGTCACTTCCAAGAGGTTTGGCATAGACAATTTTGACATTCTGTCCATCAAATTCGATCTCACCTTCGTTGGTCTCAGGGTCCAGCTTAAGAAACCCCGGAATATCCTCAGTGAGGTGGACTCCAGATGCCATGAATACGGGTGTTGCAGCTATTTTTGTTACACCTGTGCCTTTAAATGACATGAGTGCTTCTTCAACCGTAGGTTCACTGTGCTCTACGAAGCCTATTTTTATAACATATTCCGGATGTTTCTCTGAGATCATGTTAGCAAGCTCAGTGACCACCTGATTGCTGTATGGTAATCTGCTGCCGTGTCCAATAGCTAAAATTCCAATTTTTTCACTCATAATATGTCCTTCCTTCTAAAATATCATTAGCAATAAGGTATATAACTCTTTGCAAAAGTAACACGTGTGAATCAAAAAATTTACCACATATAATACAAAATATTTTCGCTTCTGATGATAGCATAAGCGAATCATTGAAACAGGTTCAAAATTCCTGTCCATGATTATTTTTTTTCATATATATGCATTGATCTGGCAATTCAGATTATTTCTTCTTTAATCCAGAACATAATATACTCGATAAAACCAGAATCTTTGTTGGGTTGTTCTTTCGTTATCGTGAAACCATTTTTTGTGTAAAAATCAACAGCCGGTTTATTGTCTGCATAAACTGCCAATTCCAGATTTGAACTAAGAAACTTACAATATTCCAGCAGTTTCTGACCAATACCCTTCCCCTGGTGTGCCTCTAAAACAAATAATGCACCAATGAATGAGTTACCAATAACGCTTATGAAACCTTTGATCGTACCGTCTTCTTTGTAAACAAAGGTCTTAGAAACAGGCAGATATTCTTCTTTAACAACATTATAGTTTTTAGTCCAGTAATATTCAGGTATAAAATAATGAGCAGCAATATTGGTCTTCAACCAGATATCCATAATGATATCTATTTCAGAATTCTCTAATTGCTTGATCATTGTTATCTTTTGAACAGGAACTGTTTGTCATAGGTGGACTGACCTGATATGCAAATTCATTCATGGAAAATGCACAAATTCAAGATGCAGTGATTTAAAAAAGATGTTGTGATTTCTTCACAACAAAAAGAGTACTGTGTCATAGACACAGCTTAAAGGACTTCCTGTGCTCTCTTGAAGATGAGGTCTGCAATGAGCTCGTCACTGCCAAGAGGCTTTGCGTAGACTATCCTGACTTTCTGTCCGTTAAACTCTATCTCGCCTTCGTTTGTTTCAGGGTCCAGTTTAAGGATTCCAGGAATATCTTTTGTGATGTGGATGCCAGATGCAAGGAATACAGGTGCTGCAGCGATGGTTGTTACACCTGTGCCTTCGAAGGACATGAGTGCCTCTTCTACAGTAGGTTCGCTGTTCTCCATGAATCCTGCCTTTACAATGTACTCTGGATGATTTTCTGAGATCATGTTAGCGATTTCAGTGACAACCTGGTTGTTGAAAGGTAATCTGCTGCCGTGCCCAATAGCTAAAATTCCGATTTTTTCACTCATAATGTAACCTTCTTGTTAAATGTAGTAATATTATCAACAGTATTTGTGTTACGTTGTAGGGGGTAGTAGTGTGGTTATGGGATATAATTGTTTTTGTTTGATTTATTGAAGCTGATGTGGTCTCAAATATGGATTTTGGAATGTTTCTAATATTTTCCATATTTTTTTACTGATTAATATTTAGGATTTTAACTTAGTAGCTAATATTCAATTAGTTTATATCTAATTATTTAAACCCATTTCATGGGTTGGATACGTTAGGTTGTGTAGGTGGTGTTCGGGGATATGTAATGTACAAAAAACGTGAATAGTATTCCTGTTTTATTTTTTTATTATATTTGCTTATTATTAAATGAGTTTTTTTATTTAGATTTTAATTAAAATTATATTATTTTGTTTAATTGAGTATATTTATTGTGTTATTTGTAAACGTTATATAGTATTTAAATAAATAATTTTAATTATCAATAAAAATAAATCTTTGAATGTTACAATAAAATCAGAAAGACTATATACTTAGATGATTCACATAATAAATAACTTCATGATTAATCCATACTCAAAAAGTTGAACGATAAGAAGTGGGGATTCAGCAAAAGTGGGAGTAATTAACGACAATCAATGAGTTGAAATTATGAAAACAGGAAAAAAATCATTAGTTAAATCTGTAGTTTATTGTATCATTATTTTACTGTCACTGAGTTATATTGTTTCGGCAGTTGATGTTGATATAGAAGGTGATTTGCCTGCGGAACCAAGAGAAGGGGATGTGGTTGAATTTTACTTAACGATTTCAGCAATTCCTCAGTCAGCAGATTACATCTCGTTTGATACCGATCTTGAAGCATACGGGAATAATCCTCTTTACAATTTTACCGAATTTAATATTACCAGTACTTCCAACAATTATGTACTGAACCTGAATGATAGTGATGAAGCAATTCTTGTTCATGTGCAGGGTAAAGTGCCTGTGGTCAGGGAAGTTGTTCAGACAGATAAAGTAACTCTCATAAAACTCGATGAAAAAAGAACTGGTTACGCTTACTACCGTTTCAATCTGCTTGATGATGAGAAGAATACCCTGAAGGACAGTGACACCAGGATCTTTACAATAAATGTGCCTGAGATAGACTCCTTCACAGGAAAACTTGACACAATTGATGACCCTTTCTTCAGGAATTATCTTACGGATCTTTTTGATAAAGGACTTGTTCATGAAGCCAATGAGCTTGCAGACTACCTGAATTCCCGGGAAGAAGGACCGGCAGTTTCATTGTATCTGGCAGCAGGAGGAATTATAGTAGCTCTTATCATTGGTCTAATATTTGGTATTCGAATAGGCAATTCTGACGACGATGAGGATGATGAGATATGAGCTATGAAAAGATCATACCACCACTACAATTACCCACTGATATGACCATAGTCGGTGTGGGTGGTTGCGGAAAAAGGCTGACAATGGAAATATGTAACAATGACTGGTTCCTGAAACATTATTCGGGTGATGGCAGACGTCTGAAAGTATATACTATGGATGCCGACGCAAACGAGAAAGAAGGTGATGAAGAGCGTCTTGTCCAGCTCAAAAATAAAATAATTTCCTGTGATGCACAGGGAAATATCGAAAGCAAATTCTTTTACTTACCATCCCTTGCAAATATCAGTCAGGTTCCCGACCTCGCAAGCAAGGAAATTGCTGAAAAAGTCAAGAATAAGAGATCCGAACCAAAAGTGAAGACCTGGTGGCTAAATGACGAATCCGAAAATGGTATCTCTTTTGAGGATCTGCTGACGATTGATCATCTGGCAATGGATGACTTTGGTGGTGGTGTGCACCGCAGAAGGGCTATTTCAAAGGCCATATTCTACAAGGTCATAACAGAAGGTGAGTCAAGCGGGTTCCCTACTTTCTCAAGCAGAGGAAGCGTGGCTATTGTTGTGGGCCTAGGGGGGGGCACAGGTTCAGGCATGTTCATCGACCTTGCCCGTTACATACGTGCATTCAAAGGCGATTCCACACAGTTATGCCTTTTTGTAGTTCTGCCCACGACACAGGAGGGAGAAAAGGAACAGTTGAATGCGTCTATCGCCCTGACAGAGCTTGAGTATCTCAACATGACTGAGAGGCTGTTCAACAATGTGATTGTCACATCTCTGGGTCCGACCGGATACAAGAAAGGGGAAGAGGCACGTGAGGAGGTCCATGAGTTTGATGCAATGTTTCCCAACGTGTTCACTAATTTCTTCCATGTGGAAACCGGTGATATTAATATAAGTGATGTGAAAGGAGCTTTCTCATCATTTATTTTCGCAAATTCCCACGTAATCGAATACCCCATAGAGGATCTTCGGGGACTTAAGAACCAGTATGAAGAGATTATCAATTCCCTTGAGATGATAACCATTTCAAGAAAGGAACTGAATCAGCAGGTCTCCTCATTTTTAGAGAACCAGTATTCTTTCAATGAAACGGCACCTACAAAAGAGAATTTCGAGTACATTAAAAAGGAATATCGAAATATTGAAAATGTTCTCAAACATGAGATCGGACATCTGCTCAATTATAAGAGTGTGGATACCATCGAATATTTCCTTGCAAATCAGATTCCTTCTGAAATGCAGATTGATAAGATAAGTACGTTTAATGATCTGGTAGAATATCTTTCAAAGTTAAAAGCAGGTTCGCAGAACGTCAAACCAAGCGAGCTTACTGATGAGAATGATAAGAAACTGGCAAATCTAATACCTGAAAGTATTCAGGTTCTGGAAGAAACTGCTCTTCTTTTCAGGAGGGTATCAGGTGTAACCGAAGAATCTGCAAGATCTACTCTTATTGATATGCTCAAAGGTAATCAGAATATGTCCTCTACTATTAGCAACATGAATGTCAAGACCAAAAATCTTAAAGATGAAATAAGGGATCTTGAGAAAAATGTGATGGAGAAGGAAGAGGAACATGAAAATGCAGAACTGCTGAAGAGCCAGATTAGTAAAAAGGCAGAGCAAAGGCTTTCTGATAACGAGAAAGAGATTGACCAGTATCTTGTTATCAATCGGAAGGTCCAGTCCCTGGATGAAAGGGAAAGAGATTTGAAGATTAAGCTTGAGGAGTTCATTTCCCTTCTAAAGAGTGATGAGGTAAAGGCAAGGGATAAGAGTAGTTGGCTCAGGGCAGCCAATGTTTTGGCAATACAGCAGGAAGTCAAAGATCTCTCTCATGAGATTGGTGACAGCTTCGATGGCCTTCTAAGCCTTATCGAATCTATTGCACTATATTATTTCTATGATTCTGAAAGGAAAAAACAGGAAAAGGGTGGCCTTGTCAGCCTAATTAAGGGAGACAAAAAGAAGAAAATAAGAAAGTACGAGGCAATGAAAAAGGAAAAAGAAGATTATATCAAATCCAATGCCAAATACTGGAACATCCAGATAAACAGTCCGTTTGAATTCTATATTCCTGATGACTTTCTTAACAAGGGTCTGCACAAAAAAGCTGCTGATATCAAAAACCAGGCTATCAATTCTTTGTTAGGTGATACTGCCAAGGATTCCGTGAGCTATGACAGGATAGATGCAATTTTCGATAAAACTGAGAGAAGTGAGCTGATAGGCTCTTTAAGAGACAGTCTGACGGAATTATACCTTAAAAAGGAAGGCTATTTCCTGAAAACCAAAGCTATAACCGGGGAAATTGACGGCATTAAAGAAGAGATAGGTGAAAAGCATTCTCTTGCCGATATGATGGACAATGCCGAGGAACTTCATGAAAGAACATTCAGTTCCAGAAGGGATCTCAATAAGCATTATGAATCGTTCTATCATTTCATGTCGTCTATAAACGAAAAGACCAAATCTAAGAACAAGACTGATAAGAGTCTTTACAGAACAAAGGTAGGGGAAATCAATCCGAAGATTTTGTCTCTCATTGGTGAGATGTCTGACCTTACAAGTCTTGATAACGATGACAATGGAATGAACGAGCTTAACAACCTTCTTTCTGAGGTAAAAGCCACATATCCTTCGTTGCTTGAGAACTACAAACTGGGAATTCACAACCAGATGATACCCATAAGTACCACTGAAAAGTGGAACTTCGGAAAAGTAGGATTGGTGATAGGTTCACGGTCTTCATATATTTCTTCATCAGTTGTGAACAGCACAATATCCACTGATATCAATGCCATAATGTCACTCAAGAGCGCTCAGGATGCCCGTGTGATCACTCATTCTCATGCCAAACCGTGGGAAGTAACCTTAACACTGCTTGCAGCTACAAGTTTCCTGGATAATATTTCTCCGCTGACTTCAGGGGGAGGCTACTGGAAGGTGTACGAGCAGAGCAGTAACAATATTCTACATCATGTACTGAAAATGCAGGATGGTCAGTATATTACCAGAAAAAAGTTACTGGATGTGAAATATGCGGGTGAACTGGCAAACTCAGAGAAAGCCGGTCAGGATATAGTCCCTATAATAAAGGATCTTTATGAGGTTAAAACCCTTCGTGAAGCACTTGAATAGAAAATCGGATTATAACTTAAGTATAAAGGTGGAACTATGAGGGTACGGGGGAAACTTAATTTATTTAACCCTATTATTTTTTTGTTGTGTTTGGCCTTATCAATCGGATTTCTGCTTGCAACCAGTGAACAGATCGTCTTATCTATTGTATGGTACATAGCTGCAATATTGAGCTTTTTTATAGCTCTGTTCATTTCAAGTGGAATTGGGATGTTGTTCGAGGAAAGGTCAAGGTTTGGAGGGCAGTTGTTATTGGCAGCCTTTTTGCCATTCCTGTACTTTTTTTGGTCACAGGATAATATACTGAGGCTCGACGGTCTTGTTCCGGGTATGCTTTCCGGAGTTGGGTTCATATTGCATTCATTTATGAACAACCGTTTTGACATTGTTGCAAAAAGAACGCGTTTCTTTTTAAAATTGTTCTTTGTGGGAATGGTAGCTTTCCTGTTTGCAATCTTTATAAATCTGATTTCAAAAGAAGATATGCGGGAAATTCCTCAGTATGCACTTTCAGGCTCAAATGATTTGTTCATGATCATGCTGAGTTTCTTTACGTTGATGATTCTGTATGCATTGCTGATGAAATTCGTACGCGGTATAAAAGCTTCGGATGTATTTGTCTATGGTCCTTCAAAATCAGGCAAGACTCTGCTGTTGCTTGCCCTGTACAATCAATTTGTCCATTATTATAATGGTCGCAGGAGCGAAACGATCATTTCCTCATCAAGGGAGGAAGATTATTACAGGATCGAAAATATGCTGGCTGAATTGAAGAACGGAAAGCAGCCAAAAAGTAATCAAAAGACAGATTTGACCATGTATACTTTGATGGGAAAAAAGTCTATCAAGCCAATAGAATTCTCTTTTGTGGATTATGGTGGTGAATTCACTGAAAATCTAACTCCGGATGAGTATTTCAAAGCTATCCTGAGAATAAGTAAACAAATTCCTGAAATTGATAAAGAGACTTTTAGTGAGAAGATTGGTAACCATGAATTTATTAAGGATTTGAAGGACAAACACCCGGATGAAATTGCTTATATTCTGGATCAGCTGGTTCTGGCCCATATATATAAAAAACTGGAGAGTGCAGGAAAAGTTGTTTTTCTGGTAGATGGTGAACACATTGTTTCCTATCATGAGGGTGGTGCGAGTTATTTGACCCGTCTTTTTGGGCAGTATTCCAGAATAATGGAGTTGTTTGGTGAAGGCAAATCCTATGCGATTGTCGTTACAAAAGCAGACAAAATTAAGAATATCAATGATGTGATGGATAATTCAAAGGATGCTTTGAATATTGAAAAAGAGATTTTTAATATGCTGACTGAGATCGATACATTCAAAGAGATACAAAACCGTGCTACAAAAGAGCCGATTCATTTCTACGCTGTAAGTGCTAATGCTCTTAAGGGTGTTGATCAGCAGGAAGAAACTATAAAGAACATTTATCCATGGAGGGTGGAACAAATTGCAAAATTCGGTTTCTGATTTTTTCGTCTACAACTCCACCGGTAAACTTCTGAGTGGGGATGGTGAAATATATTCAAATGAATATAGTAATCTGGCAAAGCAGATAGATTCCAAGAGAAATGCCCTGTATTTTGAACTGTTACATACTAGCAGTACTCTGATACTGGGATGCAGTGTCATAGTCGAAGAAGTAGGTGGCAGAGAAGAGAGAATCGTGTGTGTTGGTAAGTATTCCGGTTACAATAACTATGAATCAAAGCTGATCATGCAGTTCTATGAAACGGTCTCTGCAGAGATATCCCGATTACAAAAACTGGAGTACAGAGTTGTGGGTCTCTGGGAAGAGAATGATATAAATGACTTTGTAAGATTGCAGGAACTCACTGCTGATGAGTCTATGATGAATTATGTTTATGGAAAGTTGCTTGCCAATGAAAAAGTCTCAATAAAATCAGTCAGTGCAGTTAATGCGGTTTCTTTGATCAGTAGTGTTTTTACAACAGCAGTCAATTCCCTTGAAGCAAATCTGAAATTCACGGCTTCCCAATATCCTTATGAAAGTGATATTTCCATTTGTCCTATTGAACCAAATCCGGATTTTGAACTGGATGAATTTGGTGTCAAATGGAAGCAATCTCCTCATTACAGTGAGTATTACTCTTTGCTTCCCATGGTTTTCAGGGAGCATTCGGGTGAAATAAAAAGCTATGTGGAAAGAAGTGACAGGAAACTTCTTTCGTTTTACACTAAGCATGTTGCCTTCAAAGTTTATACATGGGATGTTCTAGATATTTTCACAACCAGTGAATCATTGTATAAATTATTTGATTTGTATAATGATAATACTTCGGTAATATCTCATGTTTTTAAGGAACGTTCATCTCAAATCAGACAAATGCCAATTACAAACGAAACAACAGTTGCGAACATAGTTGAGTTATACAGTAAACAATTTTCATCTCAAAATACAATGTATTGTCATATGGGTGAGGATGAAGCATTAAAAAGCCTTTTTGAAAGGATAAGGAATGCAGATGTCAAAAAGAAACTCGATATTATTCTCCTTAGAAACAGAGCTTTATGGAGTTATGTGATAAGGGACACAATTCGCAAAATATATGCAAATGAAGATAAAGAGTTACTATCGGCATTATGTAATGTGGGATTTATATATGGTGATGATGGCAGCGAAAGATTCAAAAATAATGTAGCAATGGCTTTGTCTTCCTACGATAATAATAAATTGATAGAGCTGCTTAAAATTGTAGCCAATAATGTGACCACCACTCCCTCAGCAGGCGGTAAGATTTTTGTAGATTATATAAGCACTGAGCTAAGGGCGTATGATCTATCTTCAAAGTTAACTACTAATGAAGCAGAAATTCTGGATTCCTATTTTGGCACAAGTTATGTTGTTGCCAAACAGAGCTACAAAAAGAATAAAAAAACAAATACAATGATGTTGGCTTCATATGCTATCGTAGCAATCATGCTTATTGCTGCAGTTATGTTCCTGTTAGTCCCAAATAGTATTCCCTTTTTGGGCAATAATTACTCCAGTAATTCTTCTATCACGGATGATATTATTGGTTTTATTTCAGGAGACAACACGACACATAACAACGAATCTGTAATTCTTAATACAAACAATACTAGTGTAGGGACTATAATTCAGGGTGCAGACAACATGTCTGATTCTATTAAATTTAATGAGTCATCAGTAGATTCAGCCAATAAAAGTTTGAATAATACGGCAAATTTAACGGAGGAAAATAATTCTGAGAGCGTTTAATAGTATTACGCTTGTCTTATCAAATAATAAATCGAAACATTTTGAAAATTCTTAATCAGTATGTTATGTTAACGTTTATCATCGCGTTAAATCGTAGTATAAAATGGGGGATTTTGATGATTCAAATTTGTCAATCAGAATTTTATATTTATAGTTTTGGTGGTAGACTCATCAAGTCGGAATATGATACAAATGAATATACAGATTTTGCAAGGCAAATTGATTCTAAAAGAAATTCAATCTATTTAGAAATTTCAGGAAACAGAAATTCTTTAAATGACTTTTCAAGATTACGGGAACTCACTGCTGATGGGGCTATGTAGCCGAAAAGTCAGCTAATCACTCTCTCTTCCCGGCATAAACATACAATTTCCTCCCCCTCACAAAAGCAACCAATGCAATCCCTGCTTCCTCTGCCAGTTCCACAGCCTCGCGCACTGTAGCACCTTTGCTTGCAACAAGGGGAATACCTGCGTTAACAGCTTTTGAAACCATTGTGGATGCCAGTCTGCCGGTGGTCACAAGTGCACATTCTGAAAGGTCAGTTCCATTCATCAGAGCTTTGCCAACAACCTTGTCCACGGAGCATGCTCTTCCCACGTCCTCGCAGAAGAAGAGTACTTCTCCCTGGTTGTTGCAGATGATTGATGTGTGTGCTCCTCCGGTTCTGTGCCAGACCCTGCCAATCTCTTTTAACTGGCCAACTGCATGGATGATGGCATCGGTGGTGAATTTAGTATTGGAATTGTTGTGCTTGACAACGTCCTTGCGGTATGATGTGGTTCCGCATCGTTCAAGGTGTGTTAATTCTTCTAGCTCGGGAGTGTTGATTTTAATTTCACAAAAAATAGATTTGTCTTCGATTCTGATAGAATCTACTTTGGTATCAGGTTCGATGAATCCCTCGCAGACGAGAAATCCCAAGGCAAGCTCTTCAAGTTCATAAGGACTTGCAAAAAAAGTAGTTACGTGGACGTTATTCACGAAAAGCTCGAACTTTTCCTCGACAATAACGTCCACAGTAATGTGTTGTTTACTGTTCTCAGTGATCTCCAGGCACTCCATGGGGACATAAAAAGGCGAGGAGATACTTTCCTCGTCCTTTCGGAAGGTTTCATCCTTCCCTTTCCTTTCTGAGTACCAGTTCTCACTCATGCTTCCTTTCTGGCCTTTACCTTTGCAAAGAGCTGCTTGAGGGTGTCCTCATTGCTCTTTGTTTCAGGGAATGGTGATTCTGTGAATGGTTCGAAGTAAACAGGCACATTATCGAGCCTGTAGAACGTACCGTCACATTCCATAGCATCAATTACACCAGGCAGAACTACATCTGCTGCTGTGGTTGATGGGCATGGTGCAATATCGAGACAGACCATTGGTATGTCTGCAAGGTACTTTGCACAATCTGCAGGAATATGGTTCACAAGGTCAGCGGACATGACGAATGCTGCGTCAACATCCTTTTCCCTTAGTAGGTCCACTGTTGTGGTCTCTCCAGGGTTGTACCTTGGATATCCCTTCATGAAGTCAAGACCGAATGGGTAACCGTAAAGGTAGGATGCAAGCTGGTTGAATCCTGCTACGTTACAGTGACCTCTGAGAGCACCGATGTTACACTTAGTGTAATTGTTCATCTCTTTGACGAAGTTCAGTGCAATCTCAATGTTTCTGTGCTTTCCATATGAGGATGAAACACCAAGACCTACGTAGATAGCAACGAAGTTTGATTCCTTCATCATTTCAACTGTCTGCTTCATTGAAGAAATTGGGATTCCTGTTATCTCTTCTACAGATGGATGTGGTTCCTTTCCGTTAAGGATAGTGAACATTGCACTGAGAAGCTCGTAGTCTGAGCTAGGATTGAGCTGCAGGTGCATGTCTGATGCAACAGCGGTTGGGGTTACTCTTGGGTCCACTGTGACCATTGTCCTGTCAAATCTTCCTCTCTTAGTCCAGTAACCTCTTGGGAATACACCATACTTTGACATGTGTCTTGGCATGGATTCCAGCGGGTTGACACCCCAGTAGACGGTCATATCGGCCCTGTTCTTTGCCTGACCGGCAGTAGCTCCTACCATACCTGATTCCTGGATTCCCATAACAGTTGGTCCGTGGCAAATTGTTGCGTTGGAGTCTGCAGGTGCACCAAGGTATTCAGCTATGTGAAGTCCTACTTCCTGTGCTTCGCATGAGGTCTCACTTCCAAGGAAGAAAAGTGGACGTCTTGCATTCACAAGAATGTCTGCTGACATCTCAAGTGCTTCTTCCCAGCTTACATCTTTGACCTTGCCGCCTTCTCTGATGGTTGGCTTTAAGATCCTGTGTGAGCTCACAACTTCCTGGAACTTTGCGGTACCCATCTTACATGCGTTCTGGACATCTATCGTACGGTTCTTAGTGTCCAATTCTATCTGGATGTCATCACATGAACCTCCACAGACAGGACAGATGATATTCTTAAACACCATTTTATTCACCTCCCATGTACAGCTTCAGGACAATTTCCTCGGCGCCGAGAACCTCTTCATCACTAGGTTCTACCATTACAGGAGCTCCCTTATAGCGTGGTGAACCTGTTGAGAATGTGTCAGGTTCAACAACAACATTTGCCCAGATGGATCTTGGTATGAAAATCTGACCGGATTTCATTGCCTCTGTTACCTTTGGGTAAACTGTAACTGAGTGCTTTCCGTCTCTTGACGTAACAGAAACTTTCTCCGGGAATCCCAGAGATGTAAAGTCCTCTGTACACATCCAGCAGACTGCACATTCCTTTTTGTAATCTTCGGAGTACTTATTGCCGCCTTTGGCAAGTCTTCCTTCGTTGATCGTACTTCCTGAATTGAGTAATGCTTGCATGAATATTACCTCACAGACACTCGTTATTGTCACAGGATACGTACAGTGTGCCTTTTCCTTTCTGTGGGATGGCATAGTCACCTGTGAATTTCATATATTCTCCAGGGCACTCGATGTCGTTGAATTTGAGGTCGGACTCGATGTCTGTCATCTCAAATCCTGGTGTGAATCTCTCAATGCAACCACCGATCACGATAGTACCACCGGTCATTTCTGCTCCAACGGTTCTGAAAGCGTTTCCTTTTACAGCGATAAGACCACCGTTAATACGGACTCCGCAGAAGTGCTTAACACTACCGCCGATAATGATCTCTCCGCCACTAAGGCCGCCGCCAACCTGGCTAACTGCATCTCCGTCAACGGTGATGCGTCCACCGGTCATTCCTTTCCAGCTACCACGGTATGCACATCCAAGGTGGTCCTTTGTGTTACCTTTGATGTGGATAGAGCCACCGCTCATTTCCATACCTACCCATGAATCAGCATCGTCTTCTACGATGATCTCTCCGCCTTCCATTGCAGATCCAACATGCATTCCAGCAGAGCCTTTGATAAGTATTTTACCGGCTGTCATCTGTTGTCCGATACGTTTGACTCTTGGGATGTTTCCGTCTACAATGATTGTGGTGTCTTCTGCTGAGCTTCCACCATTACCTTCCACTGTAAAGAAGTCAGTAAGAGGGTACTCTGCAGGTCCCTGCCAGACGAGTACTTTTCCAATCTCATCGGCAGTTTTTCCGGCAAAATTGTCAGGTGTGACAACCTCTGCCTCTACGGTAAGGTCAAAATTTCCTATTGGTTTGAGAATTACGTCTGCCATTAAAATCACTTCTCCGCATTGACCTGAATCGGTGTTGGGTTTGCCAGGTACTTTTCAGGTGTTGGGTATCGGTCGAAACCAATTGTATAGTACTTGAACCACTTCTTTACATCTGCAAGCATGTTCTTCTCATCGTCTGCATCTATTGCAATATCCGTGTAGAAGGTGTTCTTCTCAGGGATTGCAACGATCTCGCCCATCTGGGATACGACCTCTCCGGCCTTGATGGTGTATGCAGTGTTCTCAAAGCCTCTTATGATGCTCTCGTAGTCGTTGACCTCGAGCTTCTTTGGGTCGATGTTGAAGATAGCAACGTCACCGTCTGCTCCAACGCCAAGTGTACCCTTCCTGTATGACATTCCAATCGTTCTTGCAGGGTTTGCACGTGTAACCATAGCAATCTCGTTAAGTGTCATTTCCCTTGTTTCACCGGCCAGACCGGTTCTGTCGTTTGCCCACTTGTGGCATTCGGCGAATGTATCCTGTCTTGCCTTGTTGGACATAAGCCATGCAATGACCTGTGGATACTTGGTAAATGGTCCACCGTTAGGACTGTCAGTCGTCATGATCGTCTTCCATGCGTCCTTGACATAGAGCAGTGATTCAAGACCCATTGCCCACTGTACACTGTGTACAGGATTGCCCTTTAGATATTCGAATGGAAGTACACCTGATCCACACTCGCACTCTACATCGGTATTTGACCATTTGTGGCCGGTAAGTACATAGAGGTCATGGATTGCAGGACCGTCACCGGTCATGACTGTTGCATCACCGAAAGGTACACAACCACTGTCAAACACAACATGGTCATTACTGTTGACGTAGTCAGTGATTCCTTTTACACCAGACTCAAAGTCTCTCCAGGATGTACCGCCAAAAGCATTGAACTGGCAGTGTGTGAGGTAAACTGATTCGTGCCTTTTTGCATTTTTCTTTGTCTCTGCCCACTCAACATCTGTATTTGGCTTTGCCTTGACGTTCTTTGGTATCTTGAGTGAGTCCCTTGTTATTTCCCAGCATCCTGGGTGTCCAAGGTTATTTGCGTGCAGGTGCACAGGCATTGGGATTCCGAGCTGTTCGTTCAGTTCTGTCAGGTTCTTTATCATTTCTTCCGGTGTGGTTTCAAAATGAATGTTTGCCTGGTCAAGAGCACTTACGTTCTGTCCCCATCCCCAGTTTTCTACACCAGCAGGGTTGACACATTTTATACCATAGGTCTTGTGTGTCTTCATCATCCATGCAACGTATGCTGCTGCCTTTTCGATATCTCCTTCCTTGAGGTATCTCATGAGGAACCAGTTGTTACCCAGTACAAGGTATCCACCCATGTCAAGCATTGGGGTTGAACGCATTTCCTCGTGTGTGTGGCGTGCTTCCATTGGTGGGACAGCTGCCTCAAAAACAGTTGTATATCCCATTTTGGAGTACTCGTATCCTCCAAGGTAAACTGAAGGTACAGTATATCCGGAACCTGAATGTGTGAGTGGTGTTCTCTTCTGGTAGTGCTTGTAGTGGTCCTCAGGTCTCATCGTTCTGCCTGTATTGACCTTTGCTCCTGCTACGTGGGAGTGTGAGTCGACACCACCGGGCATAACAGTCTTGCCCTTTGCATCAATTTCCTTTACATCTTTCATGTCTGCACCGGAAAGTTCTGTTACGACCTTTCCGTTTTTGATGAAGATGTCCATAATTTCCCCGTTTATCTCGTTGAGGGGATCATAAACGTAACCGTTCTTGATTGCAATAGTTCCTGCCATTTTTATTCCTCCCTTCTCACAAGTGCAATGGCACTTACCGGACAGATCATAGCACATGCACCATCTGAACCGCACATCTCTTGGTCTACAACCTGTGCTACACCATTCCTTACTTCAAGGACCTTCTTGGCATCGACTTCATTCAGATATCCAGCTCCAACCTCTTCATCAGTTGCATTGACCGGACAGACGATTACACAGTTTCCACATCCCAGGCATGCATCTTCATCGATGACAAGTCTGGAGGTGAGTGTTGGTCTTTTCATTTCAACATTGAGCAACTTCTTCTCAAGAAGTGTCTTCTTTTCGACCTCAGGGATAATGGCTGTCTTTGTAACAGTAATTGCATTTA
Organism: Methanolobus sp. ZRKC5; assembly: GCF_038446525.1. Classification (GTDB taxonomy): domain Archaea; phylum Halobacteriota; class Methanosarcinia; order Methanosarcinales; family Methanosarcinaceae; genus Methanolobus. Next base: position 760,887 of record NZ_CP151792.1, on the reverse strand, counting down.
CCGGACAGGCCATGTCACATGCTCCACAATATATACATGCATCAGCACGTTGTGCAACCTTGTCCACTCTCTCACCGGCATCCCAGTCAGGGTTGAACAAAGCATTACATGGACATGTGTCTATGCAGCTGCGGCAGGCAGTACATGTATCCTCATCTCTGGTCCATGTTCCCTTAAATGGTTTCTCTACGGTGATAGCTTTAGCAGGACAGACAGCTTCACACCATCCGCAGTGTATACAACACTCGGTATCAATTATGGTTTCACCGTCAACACTTGCGGCTCCATCATTTGATAGCCACTGTTTCACTTCAATGCATCCCTGCGGACATACCTGTTCGCAAAGTCCACAGTGGACACAGTTGTCATTGACAGTTGTGTCTTTAAGTGCAACGCTTAAGTAACTATTGTCGTTTACAGGCTCTCCTGCCTGTTTCAGTTCGAGTGCACCTGTAGGGCATGTCTTTGCACAGATTCCGCATACAATGCAGAGCTCTGTCTGGTTCTCAAGGAAATCTTTGTCTATGAGTCCTCTTGCTACGGCTCCCACTGAACCGAGAACTAATGAACCTTTAGGACATGCCATTACGCACGTTCCGCAACCGATACACTTCTCTGAAGTGTATTCAAGTTGCTTGTCGTCTTTTACTCCAAACACTACTTCGTTCATCTGATCTTCTCCGTAATCCTGCCTGTGAATACAAATGCTTTCAGGTCGATGTCCTGTTAATTATATGCACCAGTTCTACAAATTAATTGCAGATATGATACTGATGTTTGCTAAAGAACATTTTTCAGTTTAGCACTTTAATGTGTTTGCGGCATGAATACGCCTTTTTCAACAAACTTTTCCTTTCAGGCAAAAAGCCATTTAGGTTAGCCTGCTTACAATCTTGACTTTAATGATCGTGTCACTATTCTTTAATGATCTCCGAATCCAATGGACAGGAGAATGTAATTATAGTGACACGTATTTGTTATAAAAGTATCGTTTGTACCCGTTGTTGATTGTATTTTCCAGAGTTGTGTTTTTTCCCCTGCATAGCAACATCTACCATATTGTTATAACCAGTAAAGTACTCGGTGACTTTATATACAACTACTTAACCCCTTATTATATGGGGTGTATTATTGGGTTTCATAATGTTCATATCAGTTTATTTTAACCTGTCTGTTTTTAATTATTTCGTACTGTTTGCCAGGAGATGATGATATTCCTTTGATGAGTATAATAGGTTGCACGGAATTTGAGAAAGAGATCGTGAAATTGTTGGCCGAAGATAAGATGATCGATCACCTGATCGTAGTGGGTGGTTCCAGATCATCAGAGCTTATAAATGACCTCGAACAGATTGGTTTAGCGCCACATGTACTTTTTCCGGAAACAATACCGTGTGGTTTAAAGAAAAGTAAAGGATTCAGTGTACTTGTAACTTTACAGGATAATAGTTCATATAGTTCATCAGGTCAAATGAAGAGAGAAATTTATGAAAAAATAAAGTTTTATGGTCTTGTGTCTAATGGTATCCTTATGTTCTATGGTTCATGTGAAGGAATATTTAATGATACTCTTCTGGATTTTCATAATCGAAAATTTTTCCTTGAATTTTTATCTTCAGAAAATGGGAGCTATATGGGAGACAGGATAGATGATTGTTTTTCAAACAACAAAGACATCCATACTCCTGAACTTATTAAAAAATACAGGAATTGCTACAATAAGCTTAAGGGGCAAATACTTTCATAATTAGTATAAATGGGAAGTGGTTATCCCTGTTTTCTTTTTTTTTGAACATTATTCTTTAATAGTTTATAGTACTGGTATGGATTAATACAGTGGTTCGCCTGGAAGCAGTGGTGCACCTTTGTCAATCTATAAATGTTACAGGGATATTGAATGGTCTTAAAAGGAAATGCTTATGCACTTGGTGCTGGTACGGTCATCAACGCAATAGCCACATGGAAAGGTGCGGCTTTTGGTATCGATCTTAAAACATTTGCAGATGTAAGACTTTTTGATGATGCATCTGAGATAAATGGAACAATCGAAGGCATGCCTGATGCAGATACAAGACTTATTGAGAATTCTGTATCTTATGTACTTGAGCATTTTGGTATTGATATGGGTGGGACTGTAACAACAAGATCAGAAGTCCCTCTTGCAAGTGGTCTCAAAAGCAGTAGTGCTGCAGCAAACGCATCTGTTCTTGCTACTCTTGCTGCTATTGATAAAGAACTCGATCCTTTTGAAACAGTAAAAATAGGTGTGAGGGCTGCTCTTGATGCAAAAGTAACAATTACAGGAGCTCTGGATGACGCATGTGCTTCATTTTACGGAGGCTTTGTTGTAACTGACAACAGGGAAATGAAGTTACTTCAAAGAACAGAACATGAATATGATGTATTGATATTTGCACCGGATGAAAAATCATTTAGTTCTAACACTGATGTTTCACGCTCTCGTGTGATTGCTCCATGGGTGGACATTGCATATGAACTGTCCCTGAAAGGTGACTTCGAAAAAGCAATGACTCTTAATGGTTTTCTTTATTGCAGTGCACTTGGTTTTGATACTGAGTTTCTGATGCGTGCGCTGGATATAGGTGTCAAAGGTGTTTCACTTTCAGGCACCGGCCCATCTTATGTCGCACTTGTCACTGCGGATCAGGCTGGTGAGCTGGGGGATGCATGGAATGACTGTGGTGCCAGCGGAACCATGATAAAGACTAACATACATAATAAGGGTGCAAGTATAATCTAATGCTTAGTTTAAATTAGCGGGGAATACATGTCCACTATCAAAGAAGTACGTGAAGAAATAGAACAGATTGATAGCGAGATCATACAGCTTATTCATAAAAGGGTTGGTATGGCTGCAAAGGTATTGGAAGCCAAGAAAAAAGAAAGGATAAACATTAATGATCCTTCACAAAACACAGTAGTTCAGGATCGTGCAGTTGATGCTGCAATCGAATTGAACCTTGATGCTTCTGCTGTCGAGGAGATCTTCGACATACTTATCCGTATGAATATAGAACGTCAGCAAGAGTTAAGGGGCGAAGGTAATCTTCCTTAGGAGTAGAAAATGGTTGATATTGCAATAATAATGGGGTCCGAATCAGACAGGGCCGTGGCAAACAGAGTAACCGGTGTTCTTGATAGCACAGACTATTCTTATGATGTTCAGGTTATATCTGCACATCGCAATCCTGATAGACTGGATGAATATGTTGCACAAAATGATTCAAAAGTGTACATCGGCATAGCAGGTCTTTCTGCTGCACTGCCAGGTGTCATCGCTTCCAAAACAAAAAAACCGGTAATAGGGGTTCCTGTAAGCTCAAAGATGATGGGTCTTGATGCCCTGCTATCGACTGCACAGATGCCTCCGGGTGTACCGGTTGCAAGTGTGGGCGTTGACAATGGGGCGAATGCAGCCTATCTTGCAATAAGAATACTGGATTTGATTCAGTAATCTATTTTATTTAGCTGGAATATGCATTGCTCGTCTCCATTTCCCATGGTTTCGAGCACATCTACTTCCATATCCTGTCCATAAATATCTACAATTCTTGAGAATATTCCTCTTGAAAGGGTACATAGTATGGGGTTTAGTTGTGCTTCTTCTTTTCCCCATGGGCAGACATTTCCCTGTATTGTGAAAATGGTATTCTCATCTGATAACAGTTCTGACTTAAAATCAGCTCCCAACTGGTTTATTATCTGGCAGCAGACATCGCCTATGCCTTCATAGCTCATAACTTTATTTTCAGAATCTGCATTTTCCATAATTGCTTCCACTACCATGTCTATCATCTGGTGTATAACAATACTTTTTTGTTCACCAGGCAATGTTTTCAGGAGTACTGGAATAATCTGTGTGAGCACGGACCTGATCTTATTTTGTAAATTGAGTTTATCCCTCTCTGTCAGAAGGTCATAATGCATATTCTTTAACTTAAGCAATGAGCTTATGCGTGTCAAAAGTTCCATCTTGTTAACTGGTTTTGTCAGGAATTCGTCAGCACCTGCCTCTATACCTGCTATCCAGTCATCTCTTCCTGAGAGGGCCGTTACCATAATAACAGGTATGAATTGGGTTCTTGGATCCCCTTTGAGAATTTCACATACCTGGTAACCATTAATATCAGGCATCATTACATCAAGAAGGATCACATCAGGTTCATCTTCACCCACTAGTTTAAGCGCCTCATTTCCATTTGTGGCTGAGATAACTGCATATTCTTCTTCAAGATATGCCTTAAGCAATTCTATATTCATTATCTCATCATCGACGATGAGTATTTTTGGATCAGTGGTGGAAGGTGTGATGGTAAAAACTCCTTGATGCCTTATTTGATAAGTTTTTGATTGAATGATGTAGGTTTGTTTAATATTTAATTATATATTATGATTTTTATTATATATACATGATGGCACTGTTTCCTATCATGGTATTTTTATAGAAAATTCAAAGTTCCCACTATGCATCTTTTCAGCCAATTGTTAAAAAAAGTAAGGATGTCCTCTGGTAATTTTAGAGTTCTACTAATTTACCCTTCGATCCTTTTAGGCTTATACCTGCAGATGTGATGTCAAATACGTTGATGTCAAGGGTTATCTTCGTACTTCGCATTTTTGGTATACTCAGGAAACGCTCATTCTTGCCGGTATATGGGTTTTCCTTCACCATTAATTTGACAGCTCCGTAAGTGGAATAATCTGCAATTTTGTGTGTCATCTCATAGGCGGCTTCATCCATAATGTATAGAGTAGTAGTCTCTTGTTTTGCAAGTAAACGATTGATCGTATCAAATTTATCTCTGAACTCTTTAGCTTCAAGTCCAAAAGCCAATACTCCTATATTGTCAATGACTGCCACATCAGCATTTTCAGATATAAGTCTTACAAGATCAATAATGTCTATTTCTTCAATATTGAACCCTTCCTGGTCAGGTCTGATTGATCTGTCAAGCTGGGTTTCTTCTATGATTTGTATTTCAGTATCACTGAAATCATCTATCAGATGAGCTTCTCTTGCAATAGCCCTGATTCTGTACTCTATAACCTGTTTAATTTGAAGCAGACCTTTCTCTATGAATGATTCAAGGCCAAGACCAAGCATTGCTGCCTGCTCTAAAAGGTCTTCAGGTGTTTCTTCGGTTGCCACCATTATGCACTTTTTCCCATCCATGCATGATTTATGCAGAAAATGTAATCCAAATATGGTCTTACCAGCACCAGGTACTCCGGTAATGAGGATTCCTTTTCCTTTGGGATAACCACCGCTGATCTTTTTATCCAGATTCGCTATTCCTGTGGGCATTCTTTCCATTTATATCACGCTAGGCCTGAATACTATCTATTTTTCACAAATTTATATATTATTAATGGTAATATATTATATAAATATATTCTTGTTCATTAGTTATACATTTATTCCCTTTTCTCGTGGATAGCTTGTGTGATTTATTAGTTTAACATTCTTATTTTTAGTTAAAGGTCTGATTATTTTTCATTTAGATTTTATTTGGGTCCTGTTTACGAATAATATTTATAGATTCAGTCCAAAAAATAAAAGGGGGATTAGACATTCATTTCTATCCTTACGGGTAGAATTCAAGTAAGGCATTGATTTGGCTTCATATGGCAAATATCCTATCTTACAATGTCGTCTTAGGGTGTTACCTATCTTATTTAATGCACGGAAAATAAAAGGGGATAATCGTGAATATTGATCTAAATTTGAAAATAGGGGGTGCAGCAGGTCAGGGGCTGCAAACCACCGGTATGGCTTTAGCCAAGACATTGAAAAAAAGTGGGTTCCATGTTTTTGCAACACAGTACTATCTTTCCAGAGTACGGGGGGGACATAACACTTTCCAGATACGCATAAGTGATTCTCCTGTTTTTGCAATGACCGAAACTGTAGATATCCTATTGGCTTTGGATGGTGAGTCCATCACCCAGCATATGTCTGAATTGAAAGAAGGTGTAGTAGTTGTTGATTCGGATGTAATTGATGTCAAAGAAAATGCAGATTCTATATTTCATGTTCCAATGCTAAAGATAGCCAAAGATGTCTGTGGCGATAAAATATACTCAAACTCTGTTTCTATGGGGGCGGTCATTGGTCTGTTGTGTCTTGAGCTGTCAAATCTCGAATTTATACTAAAAGCAGCCTTCAAAAAGAAAGGCGATGGGGTAATACAAAATAATATCGACGCAGCACGTGCAGGTTACAATTATGTCAAAGAGAATTATCCTGGTGGCTGTAAGTTTGAAGTTAGTGATCCCGGGAAAAAAGAGGAGATGATGCTTGTTAATGGAAATGAGGCCGTAGGCCTTGGTGCCCTTGCAGCCGGTGTACAGTTCCTTGCAGCTTATCCGATGACTCCTTCTACCGGTGTAATGACCTATGTGGCTGCAAACGCAGACAAATTCAACGTTGTAGTTGAGCAGGCCGAAGATGAAATTGCAGCATTGAATATGATCCTTGGAGCATCCTTTGCAGGTGCCCGCTCGATGACAACTACTTCAGGAGGTGGTTTTTCCCTGATGACTGAAGCTCTTGGGCTTGCCAGTATCACAGAAACACCTGCCGTTATTTTCCTCTGCCAGCGCCCAGGGCCTGCCACGGGCCTTCCTACTATGACTGAGCAAGGTGATCTCCAGTTTGTCCTTAATGCTGCTCAGGGTGAGTTCCCACGTTGTATCCTTGCACCAGGTACGCCAGAAGAATGCTTCTATCTCACTACGGAAGCTTTTAACATTGCAGACAAATACCAGATACCTGTTTTTGTCATGAGTGACCAGTATCTGGCAGATTCTCTGTTCACATGTCCAAGGTTCGATACTTCAAAAGTGCTAGTTGAAAGGCATCTTCTGTCTGATCAGGAACTAAGGACGAAGAAGGAAGAATACAAGCGTTACAAACTCACTCCACTTGGAATTTCCCCCCGTGCCCTTCCAGGACAGGAAGGTGTACTTGTTGTCGCTGACAGCGATGAACATGATGAGTTCGGCCACATCAATGAAGATCCTGTCAACCGTATCAAGATGAATGATAAACGTATGAAAAAACTGGAAGTGCTTAGGGAGGAGATGCCGGAGGCAAAAGTATATGGTAGCTCGGATGCATCTATTTCGTTGATGGGATGGGGTTCCACATATGGCTCACTTGCAGAGGTCGTGGACATCTTAAATGATGGGGGGAAGTCTGTAAATCTTGTTTATTTCACTCATATACATCCGATTCCTGTTGAGCCCACCAAAAAATTACTTGCAAAAGCCAAAAAGACTGTTTGTGTTGAAAATAATTCTACCGGGCAGTTTTCACGCCTTTTGAAAGTGGATGCCGACATAAATGTCACAGAACACATACTCAGGTATGATGGTAAGCCCTTCAGTCCGGAATTCATAATTGCTGCTCTTAAAGAAAAAGGGGTGATCTGAATGGTCAGTATAGAAGATTATGGGAAATTTGAAACAGCATGGTGTCCGGGATGTGGTAATTTTGGTATCCTTAAAGCCATTAAACAGGCACTTGTGAACCTGGGGCGTTCGCCTCACGAGGTATTCATAGCTTCAGGGATTGGTCAGTCAAGTAAGCTCCCTCATTATCTGAAATGTAATGCATTTAACGGACTACATGGTCGCTCATTGCCACCTGCAACAGGGGCTAAGATTGCCAACCATGAAATGACAGTTCTTGCTGTCACCGGGGATGGGGATTGTTATGGTGAAGGGGGTAACCACTTCCTGCACACTGTTCGCAGGAATCCTGATATTACTATGATAGTACATGACAACCAGATATATGGACTTACAAAAGGGCAGGCATCACCCACAAGTGAGATCGGTATGAAAACTAAGGTTCAGACACATGGGGTGTTCAACATGCCGCTCAATCCGTTGTCTCTGGCAATATCGCTGGATTGTTCGTTTGTAAGCCGTGGGTATGCTGGTAATATCTCCCACCTTTCCAAACTTATTGAAAAAGCCATAGAGCACAAAGGTCTTTCTCTTGTTGATGTGCTTCAGCCATGTGTTTCTTTCAACAAGCTGAATACTTTTAAGTGGTACTCTGAAAGAGTTTATGAAATGAATGAGTCCGGCTATGAGTTAAATGACCGGGTGAGGGCTTTTGAGAAATCGCTTGAATGGGGCGATAAGATTCCTCTGGGTGTTTTCTATGTGAATGAAAAGCCAAGTTTTGAGGACTACCTTGATGTTCTCGTTCAGGGTCCTCTCTATAAGAATACTCCAAAAACAGAATTAGTGGAAGAATTGATAGATGGTTTTATTTGACCATCTTTTTAAATATTTTGACTGACAGGTATATTTAAAGTGAAAGTGCTACCTTTGCCAGCTTTACTTTCTACTTCTATTTTACCATCATGTAATTCTACCATTTGTTTGGCAATTGACAGTCCAAGTCCTGTACCCTGGTATTTTCTTGAAATGGAGGAATCTGCCTGGTAGAATGGAGTAAAAAGTTTACTTTGTTCATCTTCGTTCATTCCTATACCATTATCGATTACAGATAGTTTCAACATATCATCTTCAACAGCTGCAACAATCTCTATATGGCCCCTTTCCTGAGTAAATTTTATAGCATTGCTTATGAGGTTGTAAAGTATTTGCTTAAACCTGGTCTTGTCTGCGTGTATCTTCAGGCTTTTTGATGTCAAGAACTCGATATCTATATGCTTTTTCCTGGCAAGGGGACTGGTAATGTTGCACACATTTCTCATGACTTCATTGGCATCAAATTCCTCAAAGTGCAGCTCAATTTTCCCTGCCTCTACTTTTGAAAGGTCCAGGATGTCATTGATTAGCTCCAGCAGATGCTTTCCACTTGTTGATATGTGGCTTGCGAATCTCTTTTGCTTTACGTTCAGTTCTCCAAAAATATTTTCCTGTAACATGTCCGAATAGCCGATAACAGCATTCAGTGGTGTCCTCAGTTCATGACTCATGGTTGCAAGGAATTCACTTTTTGTTCGATTTGCTTCTTCAGCTTCCATTTTAGACATGAGCATTGCTTTCTCTGCTCTTTTTCTCTCTGTTATGTGCTCAACACTGAGGATTACTTTTTCATCATCATATATGTCGATATAGGCAGTTGAGACTAGTACGTTCTGTTCAAGTTGTACACTGTTGGGTAACTTAATTGTGGTGGTTCCTTCTCTTTTATGGATGTTCTTTCGTGTTTTGAATGTCTCTATCGCAGCAGTATGGAAAATACATCTGGAACACTCTTCATTGGCTGCGCATCCGTTCCCTTTTGACGCATTAACACAAGAGAATATTTCTCCAGATTTCTTACCAATGGATGCTTCTTTACTTGTTTTTGAAATTTCCATACATTCTTGGTTTATATTCTCAACAATTGTATTTCTGTTCACAAGTATCATGGGTACGGGGGCAAGATCAAAAATGGTGTCAAGCAGTTTTGCCTGTTTTTTAAGTTCAAGCTCATTTATTTGTAACTATTCAGCCTGATAAAAACACTATCAATAGCAATCTTGACAAAAAGTTGAGACCTACATTTTATTAGGATCATTAATTTTGATTGTTGCCATTGATTGCTTTTTTGATTCTTAGGTTGTTAGTGAGCAAACATCTCCGTTTTGATTAAATCAGTATCAATAGGCTAATTGTGGTAGGCTGAATAGTTACATTTATTTTACGTTTATCAATATTACGACTGATTCCCAAGAAGAATTTAAACTTACCTTCATTGTCAATGACTGGATTGATATGCATTTCTACCCATACGGTAGAACCATCTTTGCATGGTTGTTCTAGTTCGATGGTGCGTGGGACATCGGGGATAAATCCTTTTTTGAATGTACTAAAAAAAGCATTCCATAATTCCATCAAGTCCTGGAATGATTGGGGTGTAAATCTTTCTTCGATAGATAAACTCTTCAATTCTTCAGGAGTAAATCCTCTTAAGTTTTCAACTGAAGGGCTGACATAAAGAGTATTACCACTTGCATCAAGTATCCATATTACATCATTTGCATTTTCAGCAATAAGGCGGAACATCTCTTCGCTTTCTTTCAGGGCCTTTTCTGATTCTTTTTTATCAGTGACGTCAGAGCAGACACCAATTGTCCTGCTTATCTCCTTTGTAACGTCATCAAATATGGGCGTGCCATGTTCTTTCCAGTGTCGGATTTGTCCACTCTTTGTTATCATGCGATATTCTGCTTGAAAAATATCTCCTGTGTTACGATAGTTTTCTATCTTTTTCATGACAGCTTGTAGGTCATCCGGATGTACTCTTTCAGACCATGCATTGAGTGTTTCCGATATTTCTCCCTGGTCATAACCTAGTGCTTCATCAATGTTTCCGAACCACTTTAAATGGTTATTTTTCATGTCCCACTCATATATCAGGTCATTAGTACATTCAGCTGCAATCCTGAAACGCTCTTCTGCTTGTTTGCGATCATTTATATCACGCATTGTTCCTGTAAAATACCTGAAGTTCTTCTCTTCATCAAAAACAGGGTTAACATTCAATTCTACCCATAACGTTGATACGTTCTTGCATAAGATCTCTATTTCAAAAACAGGTGCTTTTACAGGTGTACCTTTTTGGAGCTTGGAGAAGAAGGTGCCAATCACGCCGGTGATGTAATTGAAAGATTCTTCTGTGACAAGTTCTTTTAGACAATTTTCCAATATTTCTTCCGGAGTAAAGCCTGTGATATTTTTTACTGAAGAGCTTACATAAAAAAATTTACCGGTAGCACTCATTGTGAAGATAATGTCATTCGCACTTTCGGTTATCAGGTGGTAATTCCAATCGCATATCTTTCCAGAGCTTACAGCTTCTTTAATTGTAACTATTCAGCCTGATAAAAACGCTATCAATAACAATCTTGACAAAAAGTTGAAACGTAAATTTCATTAGAATCATTTATTTTGATTGTTGCTATTGATTGCTTTTTTGATTGTTAGATTGTTAGTGAGCAGACATCTCTATTTCGATGAAATCAGTACCAATAGGCAAATCGTGCCAGGCTGAATAGTTACCTTTAATTTTGTACCTCAGCTCACTTTTGGTGTATGGTTCTTTAATGTACCACACTCCATCTGCTATAGATATCTGGTCAAAGAACCTGCTATCAGGTTCGGATACAATGAGCAGTATTGGTATCTTATTCTTAGAGGCGATCCTCAATGCTTTTTCTACAAAGTTACCACTTGTGTCCTTCTCTAGTTTGAAGACTAACAATGAAGATATTCCAATAGGCTGTACTTCTGCATAATAATCCTGGTCGATATTGTGCACAGAAATATTATCGCAGATGTCTTCAATTTCCTTTTTTAATTTAGCTGTATCGTTTTTATTATGTTTGAGGAGAACTGTTTTATTCATATGTTTTTCCTCACTCTTATGATTTGGGTGTGCAAATGCTCAATAGGAATATACACAAGTCTAATATATTATTACACATATTTAAGTTTACTATGTCTTAATATGATTGTAATATAATTAATCCAATAGTTAAAAATAATTAATTCAAAAGTTAAAAATATCTTAATTTAATCGACTATTTTTCCGACAATGACTACTAGCTCTTCAAAGGAACATTTTTCTCTTGCCTTAATCCATGAATTAAAGCCATGACGTTCCATTTCCTGCATAACTTCTTCAATGCCGGTTATGGATGATACAAGCAGCAATATCAGTCCACTCGGTTTCAGGTAAGCATGTACCTGCTCCATGAATGGTTTGATGTCCTTACGTCCATCGATGCCACCGTCAAAAGCGTAATTTAACCATCCTGGGACTTTCTCTTCTTCGGAAGTTGGAAGGTATGGGGGATTGAATATCACAATGTCAAACTGTTGTTTACTTTTCAATCCTGTAAACATATCTGTCCTGATAACATCGATACCATTGGATTTTGCACAGCGTGCAGCTAAAGGACTTATTTCTGTTGCTACAAGCTTTATATTCCTGTTAGCTTTAAGGACTGCGGATACAAAACCGCTGCCTGTCCCAATTTCCAGGATGTGCATGTTCTCTTTTGTAAACTCAAGAGCAGTGTCTGCAAGTAGATAAGAATCTTCAGCAGGTTCGTATACCTGTTCTGCAAGATCGATCATTGCATTAAGGTGTTTGATGGTAACCATAGATTCAAAAATAGTTATTCCTGTTTATGTCTGAACATCATGTTGGCAAGTTGTGCAAATTGCTCAGGTTCCAGATTCTCAGGTCTTTTATCAATTAGTTCCTGCGGTAATTCATGTATGAATTCTTTCATATCATCTATACCAAGGAGTTGCTTGTTCCGGATGATGGAATTCCTCATCTTCTTACGCCTTTGGCCGAAAGCTGCAGTAACAAAATCAAGGAAATACTTTTCATCAAGCACTTCAAAATCTGCATGTCTTGGTTTGATCTCAACCACCGCAGAAAGGACTTCAGGTGGTGGGGAAAAAGCCCCTCGTGGTATTTTCATGATCATTGAATTATCAGCAAAATAGTGCGCATTTACAGAAAGGCGGCTATAATCCTTTGAATTGGCATGTGCCACAAGTCTCTGTGCAAACTCGTATTGGTACATGAGTATTCCTAACTTAAAATCATGTTTGAATAACTTGAATGTAATCTCGGAAGAAATGGAATATGGTAGGTTTGAGACTACTTTGTCAAAAGAAGGGAACTCGACTTTGAGCACATCTCCATGAATCAGGGTAAGTTTGTCCAGGTTTCCAAAACGGTCTATTAGAACATCAATAAGTTCGGGATCTCGCTCAATAGCAATTACGTGACCTGCTTTCTCCATGAGCCTTTCAGTCAGGTTGCCAATACCTGCTCCGATCTCAAGTATTGTCTCATGGGGTTTTATGTCAGCAGCATCTACAATCCTGTCAAGGATTCGTTCATCTATTAAAAAATGCTGGTCATGGTATCCACCACGGATACCATATTTTCTTAAAATATCATAAACCAAGAAATGAACACCTTTCAATGGCTACGTTGACGACGTGGAGGTATTGTGAAAAGTCTGTACTTGATATTGTCATCCTTTAGTTCATCTATGATCCTGTTGACAACAACTTTCCCTGGGGAGTGTACTCCTCCGACTCTCTCGTGTAATTCTTCAAGGGTCTTGAACGCCCCTTTCTTCCTCTCATCTATGATGGCCCACATAAGTTTCTTTCCAATACCTGGGAGTAACTCTAACATATGTAGCCTGTTTGTAATTGGGTGCGCATCATTGAAGAATTTGACAAACCTTTCTTCATCATGTTTTACGGTCTTTTCAAGGATGTAGGGTAGCTCGAGCTGCGCACCATGACTTAAATCCTGGTATGGTATGCGGTGCTTTACATGATCTACAAGGTCGCGGTCACCGTCTCCAATATATACTCTGGACTGGATGTCCGGTACTTTTCCTTCTTTAGGTACAAGTTCCATTAACACGAAATGAATTTCTCCGACAGCCTGCACAAGAGGTTTCTTTTGATATGCTGGGCGTTTATCATCTGAACTTCCATATGGGAGATAATCTAAAATCCATGCAAATTCTTCTTTCTCAGGTGGCTTTCCCCTAGTTGTCATATATTTCCTCCTGTGACATACCTGCTGCTACTCATGCAACTTCCATCAAAATTAAAAAAGGGATGTATCGAATATAAATCTAATCCATTGCTTCTTCTACAAGGTTTAGCATTTCATCGAGTTCTTCTTCTGTAAGTGTGAATCTCTCTTTTGCATAAAGTGACCTAAGCTCATCTCTGGTCAGTGGCATTACATCAGCCAGCCGGATGGCTATTTCGGGCTTCATTTTTTCAAGCTCAAGAAGTTTGTTTACAAGATTCCTTGCTTTTTCAGGGCTTGTCTTTGAGAACATTTCTGCATGATTGATAGCTTTACGCAATTCATATCCAAGTTCATCTTCATCTTTGAGACGATCTTCCATAATCTCATGCAACATACCCTTTACTTCAGACAGGGTTAACAATTCTTCACTCAGAACTTCTTTTACTATCATTGGTATACACTCTGTGCATTATTTGGGGTTTAGGTCATCCCTGGATGACAATAAGATGTATTTGTATCGTTAAATACATGCAATAAAGATATATCTAACGATAAAGAAAGGTAATTCAGGTGTCAAACCTGAAATTCCTGTGAATTTAGTATTTCTGCGGTTTCAGGTGCTGTGGGAGGGATATGAGCTCTTTTGTAGCCTTTCCGTCCCTTATCTGCAAGATAAAAGCTCGGCCGCGCTGACCAATGACTTTTCCTGTCTTTCCCTGGAATCTTGCGTTTGGCATTCCTTTCTGTACACTTGGGTCAATATCGATGTGGACCATCTGTCCGTTGTCGAATTCCTGAATTGCCTTGCTGATAGGTGAAAGTCCTCTTTCTCTTGTGGTTTTCTGTAACTTATACCTTGTACAGTGCTTTTCGCCGTGTGATGTTCCCATAATTATTTTCCTCCATTGATCAAATTATTAGTTTAATTTATAAATGTTATATCTGATGTGTTATATGTCGACTTTGACGACATTAAGTTCAGCTACTGTTGCCTGTATTCCTAACTTTTCTGTTAGACTTGGCACAGTTCTTCCCTCGTCTCCTGACGTAAGTTCTTTTACATACAGGCCGCCATCACAGTATACTTCTATAATGGCATACTCATCTGTCTTCTCTATGAGCTGCATGTTATGGACATATCGTTTTCGGATAAGGTCTGCTCTCCTGTGGGATACCCGCTGTGGAGTTCTTTGATGTATTTGTACTCCAATAAGGGAGTTTATAGCATCTGCAAGTTTATCCGTGGAAACAGGCTCTTTGAATGTAACTTTAAGGTTATAAACTTTATCCGCCTTTGCGGACTTTAGATTCTCAATTACACCTTTTTCCACTATATTTAGTCCCTCGACTTCCACTTTACCATTCGCGAACTCATTAATCTTCTTTTCAAGTTCCCATACATCTATGCTGCGAATAACCGGGTTTAGTGCTTCTACAACGAAAGGTCTTCCTGTTCCAAGCATAAGGGCATCGATGTCCTCGCGTCCTGCACCGTGGAATTTAGTATCTGTCCCCTCCGTTGCCTTGATCACTTCTTCAGCTATAAGCTCATCTACGGATTCCGGGTATTGTTTTCCTGTATTGTTGCATTGCTCACAGCCTCTGCCGCCACAGCCTCTGCATGGCCATCTTGTCTGAGGGATTCCCCTTAAGAGTTTCCTGTACCTTCCCTGTATATAAACCGACTTTACCCGGATACTGGTTGATTCCTCAGCAATATCCATGGTTACAACAACATCCGGTCTTTCAAACTCAACTTCTTTTTCTGTGCGTGCAGCTATGAGTTTGCCGACCTCACGGTTCATTTCAGTCTTAAACTGCTCGGCCTGCGTGATTCCGCATTCACTCCAGAGGATCTCCTCATTCTCGCCGACCAGACCGCTGACCTTTGTTCCCATCAGGAATGTGGAATATTCTATATCTCCAATGCTTTCAATTGCTCTGTCGGCCCATAGGTCTAGTTTGTCAAAAATACCCATGCACACCCAGCATTTATCATCTTCACCTTCGATTTTCAGGCTCTTTCTTGCATAGACGCTGCTCTTAGACAGTTCTTCAAGTAAAGAATCATCACCTGTATCTTTAAATGAAGCATCTCCTTCCATTGCCAGGCTCAATTTGATGGCCTGTCCTCTTTCTACGTTGGTAAGGCCTGTGGATAATTTGGCGAATTGTCGTCCCATGCAATGGTCACAAATGGGTCCTTCGTTGATTATCTTCGTAGCGGTTTCAAGTATGGTCATTGGATCACTTTTATCTATGTAGTTTCTATATCGGTTTTTATCAGGATAATTGGCAACAGATGGGTACTATCTAATATAACACTTTTTAGTTATGCTTCTTTTCTGTCCAGTTCATTATGAATTATTATCATACAGTGGTCTGAATGGAGTGAAATGGGCCCTATATTAAGCGTCTGCTTTGCAAGTCTTGCAATTATCTCCTCTTCTTCTTCAGTAACTCCCATATGGTCTCCAAGCACGAATACAGCATCTGTGTTAAGGTCGGTGTATTCTCTGATATCTTCCCCATCCTCTCTCAGATAATAGATGTCCCTGCCTGCATCCTTGAATTCCATAAGCAGTTCTTCAAGTCCTGCGCGACGTATCCATACGCCGGGGGTAGATTGTGTCTCATATTTAATTGCATCTCTTTCAAGTGCCTTCTTTATGAGAGAGCCGCTACTTCTTTCGTCGGGGTTAAGGTACTTCAACTTCTCTCCGTTGAATCTTATTACTTTTCCTGGGTCTGGTTCTCCAAGAAGTACCAGGTGGACATTGATATCACGTCTCATTCCATGCGAAAGGAAAAGTGCGGAATTGACGCATCTGCATAGAATATCCATTCTTCCGGCAGAACCGGGCAGGTCGTTCAGTGAAAAGTCAGCGGTTGTTAATACTTTATGTCCAATTATCACAAAATCTTTCATTTATTTTCCTCTGTTTTATTTCTCATCCTTAAGTATTATCTTTGCAAGCGCAGCTGCAATTTGGCGATAGTTCATATCATCGCCTGCGATATTTGAGACAAAATCATCATATTTGTCTAGATGTCCTCGCTTGATGTGCATCCTGATGTCATCCGCGATTCGATTCTCTTTAATTCTTTCTATGTCTCTGTGGCTTGGGAGCTCCCTTTTAATGATTTCGGTATTTGTGATACGCATTATGTCCTTCAGTTTCCCATGATCTTTGTTTGATGCAAAAGTATAGGCAAGTCCCGGTCTGCCTGCCCTTGCAGTTCTTCCTATCCTGTGGACATATGTTTCAAGTCCCTGAGGAAGGTCGTAATTGAAAACAACTTCTATGTTATCGACATCTATGCCCCTGGCCGCTACATCGGTCGCTATCAGGATACCAATATCTTCATTCTTGAACCTGTCCATCCTCTGTTCCCTTTTGTTTTGCTTTATATCGCCGTGAAGTGCCTCGGCAGGATATCCTCTGGAACGCAGTTTAATGACCAATTTGTCAACTTCCTTTTTTGCATTACAAAAGACGAGTGCAGACTTGATATTTTCAGCTTCTATAAGCCTTTTCAAAGCTTCTGGTTTTGCATTATCCTTTATTTCAAAGTAATATTGCTTTACCTGGGGTACAGTAAGTTCTCTATGAACTACTTTTATGTGCACAGGGTCCTTCTGGTATTGCTCTGTCAGATCTAGTATGGGTTTTGGCATCGTTGCCGAAAAGAGTAATGTTTGCCTGCCGGATGGGATGCTTTCCAGTATTTCTTCTATATCTTCCCTGAATCCCATATTCAACATCTCATCGGCTTCATCAAGTATGATAATACCAATGTCATCAGTAGGCATCGTTTGTCTTTCAAGGTGGTCTAATATTCTCCCTGGTGTTCCTACTATGATCTGAGCTCCTGTTTTCAGAGCATTTATCTGGGAATCAACTGGAAGTCCGCCATATATGGGTAAAACTTTGAGTAGAGGGATGTATTTTGCAAGTTTTCTGAGTTCTTCAGAGACTTGATTTGCAAGTTCTCTTGTTGGGCATACTACCATTGCCTGGGTATTTTTGTTACTCTGGTCAAGAAGTTCCATCAATGGGATCCCAAATGCTGCGGTCTTACCGGTTCCGGTCTGCGCCTGGCCTATAATGTCCTTTCCTTCAAGTATGGGGGGGATAGATTTTACCTGGATCTCAGTGGGCTCCCTGAACCCCATCTCTTTTATGCTTTTTCTTATCTCTTTTGAAAGGTAAAGTTCCTTGAATGTTTCTGATTCCATTTTATTTCCACTCTCCTAGGGCCCGCTTTTTGTGATTATTGTAAAAAATGAAAATGTGAATTAAGTAGGTGATGTCGTTTAGTTTTGATCTTTCAGAGATGCATAGATTTCAGATATTTTTACCGCAGTGCTTGCAACTTCTGTGGCACTGTTCCCCATTATTCTGATCATGGCTTCCTTTCCGATGCCACCTTTATCGTAAATGATGTCGGGTACAGCTCCATGCTTATCAATGGCGTCTGATGTTCCCCAGTCCATTGTGTGTGTATCTTTAGGTTCATCTTCCCTGGTAAATGATGATGTGCTAAGGCCAACTTCTTTGCATATGTTCACAAGGTGTTGGGAGTGCCTGATGTTCATGGAAGCTCGTGATGTTGGGGTATGCTTCATTGCAGTAAGTATTATGCGGGCAACATGGCTGCTTGCGCCAAAATCGATTTCACCAACGACCTGTGCGGTTCCTTTCAGTTTGACGATCCTGCCTGTGACTGCAGCCACTTCCGAGGTTGACGCTGCAGATGGCAGTGCCATTGCTATGTTACACCCGACTTCAGGAATAAGTCTTGTAAAGTGATTGGACTGGACAAGTATGTCCACTCCATTTTTTAAATCCTGCAAGACTGTATATCTTTCTGAGTTTTTCAGGACATGGGATAACTGATTGACAGGTCCTACACCGTTCCCCACGGGCATGCTTCCTTTAATGGCCTCTACGACGAAGTCCTTTGCTTTTTTTGCAGCATCATCTATTTTGTATCCCTGCGCAAGTGCTGCCGCAAGCGCTGAAGAATAGGTACATCCTGATCCATGGGTGCCGCCTTTGACAAAATTTCCGGGGATTATGGTGTACATGTCAGTTTCAGAATCGTATATTATGTCTGATGCATCAAGGTGCCCACCAGTTACAATGACAATTTTAACGCCTGTCTGACTGATAAGCTTGGCAGCTTCCTTTGCTTCCTCAATATTTGTTATCTGCATTCCTGCAAGAATGTTTGCTTCATTGATGTTTGGTGTTACCACTTCACTTAAAGGCAAAAGCTTTTGTTTTAAGGTTGTGATGGCATCTTTTCGAAGCAGATCCCCACCAGCCTCTGCTGCCATGACAGGATCAACCACCAATTTCAGGTCATATTTTTTCACCATTTCTGCAACGGTCGCTATTATGTCCGAAGATGAGAGCATGCCTGACTTAGCCCATATGATATTCATATCCTCACAGACGGCATCTATTTGGTTACGTATGACTTCACAAGGGATATCATAAGCACTCAGGACTCCGGTAGTATTTTGTGACGTGACTGATGTGATGGCACATGTTGTATGGAGTCCAAGTGAGGCTATTGTTTTGATATCTGCTTCAATTCCTGCTCCTCCTCCAGAGTCAGAACCTGCTATGGTCAGTATAACTGGAATTTTACTCATTATAATTCTCCTTATGCGCCCCTGCCGTGTTACGGAGCTCTTAAATGTCTTGTTGCTTATATATTAGTTGGTTACTGGGGCCTATATATCTTTGCGATAATGCTGATTTTATCTGCTTCAAAGCTGGCTTCTGCGATAGTTATATATACTGAATATGCAACATTGGTGCATCGCAATATGTATAAGTAAATAAACAAATTTACAATTTAATACTCGCGTATAATTATTCGAATTTATTTAGCTGAGGGCGACTAAAATGGGAAACAGACCTCTTGATATATTGAACGATTCTTTGAACACACCTGTAATTGTGAGACTAAAGGGCGCAAGAGAATTCCGTGGAAAACTCCAGGGTTATGATGTTCACATGAACCTTGTACTGGACGATGCGGAAGAGCTTAAAGAAGGAGATATTGTGAGAAAACTGGGTAGTGTTGTTATCAGAGGTGACAACGTAGTTTATGTTTCTCCATGAGGCAAACGTAATCTTTAAGAACTACTAGCCATATCATGGGTAAACTCTGAGCTATTATTATTATATTGGCTACAACTAATCAATTAATTAACTAATTTCAAACCAAAAGGTGATTATAAATGTCAAAAGGTACTCCCTCAATGGGTAAGAGACAAAAGCGCACGCATGTGAAATGCAGGCGCTGTGGTAGTGTTTCACTTAATATTCATACAAAACAGTGCACTTCATGCGGCTTTGGAAAGACCTCGCGCATGAGAAGCTACAAATGGCAAGCAAAGTGCAAATACTAAGTCTTTTTAGACTAGGGATATAAATGCGCGAAGAATGCGGTGTCGTAGGGATTGTACAGTTCAAACCGGAATCAAATCCAGTCCCTTCCGCACTTCGTATATATTATGCGTTGTATGCTCTTCAGCACCGTGGTCAGGAATCTGCAGGTATCGCTGTTCATGATGGTAAGCGTCCTGAGACGTTAAAAGGCATGGGTCTTGTACCTGAGATCTTTAACAAAGAGGATCTTGTTATTCTCAAAGGTGATGTGGGTATAGGTCATGTACGCTATTCTACTTCTGGTGACTCCCGCATAGAAAATTGTCAGCCATTTATCGTTAATTATAAAAGTGGAAGTGTTGCGCTTGCACATAACGGTAATCTGGTCAATGGCCTGGATCTGCGTTCGCAACTTGAGGGCGAAGGTCATGTTTTTGTTGCAAATTCTGATACTGAAGTAATTGCTCATCTTTTGGTGAAAGAACTTCTTAAACACGACCCAGTTGAGGCTATGGGTAATGTGATAAAGCAGCTCAATGGTTCTTATTCTCTTTCTATCATGATCGATGACCTTCTCATGGCTGTAAGGGATCCTCTTGGAATCAAGCCACTGTGTTTCGGTACTATTGATTCTGGTTATGTTGTTGCTTCAGAGAGTGTGGCAATTGACACACTTAATGGGGAACTTGTAAGGGATGTTAAACCTGGTGAACTTGTCATCTTCCGGGATGGTGAGGTCGAATCCCATCAACTCTCTGATGGGAGATACTGTGCTCATTGTGTCTTTGAATATGTTTATTTTGCACGCCCTGATTCTATAATCGATGGACAGCTTGTTTACAGGGTCCGCGAAAGGATTGGGGAACGATTGGCTCATGAACATCCGATTGATGCTGATATGGTGTCTCCGGTGCCTGATTCTGGGATTACTTCTGCGATTGGTTTTTCCCGGAAGTCGGGGATCAATTATGAGGAGAGTCTCATGAAGAATCGCTATATAGGTCGTACTTTCATTCTTCCTGGCCAGGCTATGCGTGAAACGGCTGTGCGCCTTAAGATGAATACTATCGATGAGAATATCAAGGGTAAAAAAGTGATTCTTGTTGATGACAGTATTGTGAGGGGAACTACTTCCCGTCGTATCATTGATATGGTCCGCAAAGCGGGTGCTAAGGAAGTACATGCTCGTATAGGAAGTCCTCCTATAGTGGCACCATGCTATTTGGGTATTGATATGGCTTCAAGGGATGAGCTTATAGCAGCCCATAAAACCATACCTGGAGTTGAGGCTGTGATCAATGCAGATTCATTGGGTTACTTGAGTGTAGATGGTCTGGTAGAAGCAATTGGAATTGATCGGGATGATCTATGCCTTGGATGTCTTACGTCTGCTTATCCTGTGGAGATTCCTGGTGAAAATATATGCCAGCGCAGACAGTTAAAACTACACGAGTTCTAATTTTTTTATATCAAGTGTCAACAAATATAACTTGTGTATAAATTCCAAAGAGTTATATGTCAGTAGTGTGTACAAATGATTACTCTCTGATATATTATGTTCATGCAAGGATGTACCACCCCTTGCTGATTGTGGGAATGGGTTAACTTTTATAGCTGTTATTCTGCAATGCGGGAAAACAGCTTTGCTATGTGATGACAGGTAATCGCAGATATATGTTTGTATTGTTTCTTGATTTGTAACTATTCAGCCTGATAAAAACGCTATCAATAACAATCTTGACAAAAAGTTGAAACGTAAATTTCATTAGGATCATTTATTTTGATTGTTGCTATTGATTGCTTTTTTGATTGTTAGATTGTTAGTGAGCAGACATCTCTATTTCGATGAAATCAGTACCAATAGGCAAATCGTGCCAGGCTGAATAGTTACAAAGAAAGAAAAAATTCAGAGGAACTTTATTATTGACATGATGACTGAACAAAATATATCATATCCTCCGTACAAGTTTAGATAAATTTGTTTCTGATCAATTTACAAAACAGACTGCAATAACATCATAATTATTAAAAAATATTTCTGGAAGCTGAATACAGAACGTGGAAAAGTAAAGCGTTTTTGGGGAGAGATATTGTAGGGATGCAGAGAGGGAATCTGCCCACGTTCTGTTCATTTAAATCCGTTTTTGATTCAGCGTTCCGATAAGGTATACCGTACCACCAATTATTCTGCAGACACTGAACCTTCAGATTCTGTGCCTACAATTCTAAATATCAAAACATACTATATAAATATATCTACACTCCAATATATTATCAACATCATCATTATGACATTTAACATTGAACCTATCTCAAAACGCCTCTTGAACTTTATTCCAACATAATAGAAAACATGCAATATCCAGTAGTCCCTTGAAAACAACATTAAGCCTTTCATATCTACTTGCTATTTTTCTGAATCCCATTTTCAACCATGCAAAGAAACGTTCTATTGTCCCTCTTTTACGATATGACTCATACTCGAATCTTGTAGGTCTTCCTCTTTTTGGATATTTCTGATTCCTGATATTAACAAGAATGTTACTTTTGATTGCCCGATGTCTCAAGTATTTCCTGATGGCCACATCATCATAAGCAGAATCTGCAAGTACTTCCAATGGTCTTGTTTTTGGCCTTCCAGCAGTTTTGACCTTGATACTTTCCATGATCTTAACAAACTGCTGCCTATCATGTGCTTTTCCAGAAGCTATCAGAACGGTCAAAGGAAAGCTTTCAGAACTTACACAAACATGTATCTTTATTCCATTTCTTTTTTTGTGGCCGTTGTATTCGGAATTTTCTCCCCTTTTTTTGTTTCGATGAAACTACTATCAACACATACAAGATCCATGGAGAACTTACCTTTTTGGTAAGCGGAATCCCGAAGGGATTCCATAATCTCATTCCACACTCCTTCCTCTGACCACCTTTTTAGCCTTCTCCAAGCAGTTGCTCTGGAACCATAGCTAGCTGGCATATCTCTCCATCTACAACCGGTTATCAGAACAAAGAGAATACCATTGATGACCTTACGGTCATCAGCTCTCTTTCTTCCAGTTATTGGTTGTGGTGGTAAATGCGGTCGAATAAATTTCCATTGCACATCAGAAAGTTCTCTGAATTCCATTCATATCCCCATAATAAAATACAAAGAAGTAGTATTTATAGTTTTGAGATAGGTTCATTTAGAGAGATTTAACTTATAAAAATAAAATTACTGATTAAAATGTTTCAAGTGCCCTGTAAAATTCACATAAATTTACAAATAAATAGAAATCCTTTATGAAAAATGGAATTAATTATTCCATTACGAATCAAAATAAGCCCGTTTCACAACCCATCAACAAAAGCCCCAATCCTTTCCAGAGCTTTCTCAATCTCTTCCCGGGAAGTTGCATAGGAACATCTGAGGAAACCTGTGCCAGCTTCACCGAATACATCGCCAGGGATTGTGACGACCTTCTGTTCATTCAGGAGACGTTCTGCAAACTGGTCAGAAGTTAAGCCTGTGTTTTTGATGGAAGGAAAAGCGTAGAATGCACCCTTTGGCTCGAAGCAGTCAAGCCCAATCTTGTTCAGACCACTGACGATGAGGTGGCGGCGACGGTCGTAATCACGGACCATCTTCTCCATTTCATTCGTACCGTTCTTGAGAGCTTCGATAGCTCCTATCTGCGCAGTGATGGGAGCACAGAGCATTGAATACTGGTGTATCAGCATCATGGCACTGATGATTTCAGGAGAGCTCATTGCATATGCCATCCTAAAACCAGTCATTGCATATGCTTTGGAAAAACCATTCAACAAAATGGTCCTGTCACGCATCCCTTCAAGGGAAGAAAAACAAGTGTGTCCACCGTTGTATGTCAGACAGTCGTAGACCTCATCGGATATAACCATGATGTCATGTTTACAGACAACATCTGCGATGGCCTCAAAGTCTTTCCTGCCCATAGTAGCGCCGGTTGGATTATTAGGATAATTAATAATAACAGCCTTGGTCTTGTTTGTGATAGCAGATTCAAGCTCCTCGGCAGTCAGTTTAAAATTATTCTCCAGCTTCGTTGAAACAATTACAGGCACACCGCCTGCGAACATCACAGAAGGCACATAGGCCACATATGAAGGCTGGACAACAATAATTTCATCACCTGGGTTGGTGATGGCACGGATCGCAACATCAAGAGCTTCACTAACACCTGAAGTTACCAGGATTTCAGAAGTAGGATCATAATCAACGCCGTACTTTGTTGAAAAATGTTTTGAAAGCTCTTCTCTCAGTTCAATGAGACCATAATTTGAAGTATATGAGGTTTCACCGCATTCTAAAGAATGGATGCACGCTTCCCTTATATGCCATGGAGTAACATAATCGGGTTCACCTACACCAAGAGAGACCACATCATCTATCTCGGATGCAAGATCAAAATAGCGGCGTATGCCCGACGGAGGGACTTTACCCATGACGTCAGCCACAAATTCTGAAGGATTGCATGTTTTTCTCATATATTATACATCCTGCATAATAGGATCCAAAAATCAGGGAGTCACCAGTAAACGTGTAACACGGTCCTGCTCATAAAGAATAACACCATCCTCTTTGTATGTCTTCAAGACAAAATGAGTTGTCGTATGCTGAACCTGCTCAAGAGTGGAGATCTTCTCAGCCACAAAGAAAGCCACTTCCTTCATTGACCTTCCGGATACAGTAAGTGAGATGTCATACTGTCCTGAGAGCAGTCTTACAGAGCGGACTTCAGGGAACTTATACAGGCGTTCAACAAGGTCCTGGTATCCAATTTTTCTCTCAAGGGTCACTTCCAGCTCGATGATCGCATAGACATATTCATCACCTGCCATATCCCAATCAATGACAGTTTTGTACTTGCGGATAACGCCAGTGTCTTCAAGCTCAGTTATCCTTTTGCTTACCTCATCAGCAGCAAGTCCTGTCATGATTGCAATCTTTTCGTGACTTATTCGTGCATCCTCTTCAAGGCATTCCAGAATATGACGAGTTTTATCATCCATATATAGCAACCCCATAATACCAGACGATTAAATTAAAAAATAAAAAAAAGATGCTCGATCATTCGAGCAATACTGCGTTAACTACACCATCCTGACCCGGACGGCTTGTAATCTTTGCACTACCAAGAGATGTTGTGATAACAGAACCCTTAGTAAGGATGTTACGCCTGATGTAGTGCCCATTTGCAGCATTTCCGGTTACATTCTCTATGCTTGCTGTCTGAGTCTTACCCTGTGAATCTGTTACGTTTGCAACATTGCACTGGAGAAGTCTTACTTTCCTGTTTCCGCCTCTGGTTGCAACGTTCTTCCTCTTTGTATCGTGAACGTGAGTGTCAGCTGATTCACGACCAAGCTCGAATTTCCTCTTACCGCGAGCGGTCTTGATCTTAGCACCTGTGTACTTCCTTCTAGATCTACCTTGCCATTTCATGATATATCCTCTTATGATTATTATGTAATTGTGAGTGAATTAATATTAGTAATTCTGTTTAAATCTGGTATGATTTATGGACGTTCCATTAATAATAAGATGCTATATGAACTTAACGAGTGATATCATAATGGAATTCCAGTATAAAATAGAAAGCAACGCAAATATAATTTGCCACATCAATGAATAGCCAGGATAGACAATTCATAAATAATCCAAACTCTTATAGAGAGCTATGCTTCGCATAACATTTCTTGGCACTGGAGGATCCCTACCAACACCTGAACGCAATCCATCAGCGATTATGATAAACCGTGAAGGTGAGCTGATGCTCTTTGATTGTGGAGAGGGAACTCAACAACAGATGATGCGTGCAAAAACAGGAATGAAAGCATTGTCCTCCATATTCATAACACACTTCCATGCAGATCACATACTTGGAATTCCCGGACTTATACAGACAATGTCATTCCACGGAAGAACCGAGCCTTTGAAAATATACGGCCCTCACGGAATACACGAATTTGCCAGAATACTCAGCGCCCTTGGATACTACAAACTACGTTTTAAGATCGATGCCATAGACCTGAATTCTGGAGATGTGATCAAAAGAGATGATTACTCCATTCTGGCCATAAAAACGGAACATAGCATACCAAGCATTGGTTATGCACTCATAGAGAACGAACGGACAGGGAAGTTCAATCGCCAGAAAGCAATTGACCTCGGTGTTCCAGCGGGCCCGCTCTTTTCAAAACTCCACAAAGGAGAATCCGTAGAAATAGATGGAAAAATGATACACTCTAAAGATGTAGTCGGAGAAAGCCGCCCGGGAAGGAAGATAATCTACACCGGTGATACACGACCCTGCAAAGCCATACTGGAAGCAAGCCGGGATGCAGATCTTTTGATACATGAATCCACACTTACAAAAGACCAGCAAGATTGGGCAATAGAATCCATGCACTCTACTGCAGAAGAAGCTGCTACCCTCGCAAAAGAAGCAAATGTCCTGAAACTCGTACTTACGCACATAAGTTCCAGATACTCAGATGATACCACGCAGTTACATGAAGAAGCAAAAGCAATATTCGAGAATGTGATAGTTGCTGAGGACCTCATGGAAATTGACGTACCATATATGAACAGAAAAAAGGAAAAAATACGAAATAAAAAATAAAGCTTAAAGGAAAGTCCAGTCAAGCCTTTGATTATCGGCATCGTAGAGGGAAACTTCCATTTTCATTTCTTCAAGCTCATATGGAAGTGGTTTTACACCGATGTAGAGAATGTCCCCTGGACCATAGGCGAAACCTTCTGCTTTGACCTTGCCGAAATAGACACGCCCCCCAGATTCGATCTCCTGGACAACCACACCTTTCCACATAAGTGTGTCAATCACATTAACGACAACGCACTCAAATCTGTCAGACTCATTTACCTCAGACATATTCCACCGATATATTTGCCAGGTTTAAAAAGATATCCTTATATGTACATCCTATCGGAATTTGAGGGCATTGGAATATTCTTGAGTTTCTTGACGGAAGCAAGCAGATCATCCTGGGTTACACTGTCCCTATCCTCTATGATAACATTATGAAGTGCAGTTTTAAGCACCTTGCCAACAAGATCCCTTCCGGAGAGTCCCTCTGTCATCTTTGCAACTACCTTAAGATCAACATCTTTTGCGGGAATCGGGAAAGTCTGTATATTGGACTCAAGAATTGTAAGGCGTTCTTTTTCATCCGGCAGTGTGAACTCAATCTCTTCTTCAAACCTGCTTCTTACAGCAGGATCTATCGTATCAGTACGATTTGTGGCTCCAATCGTACATACTCCAGGACGTTCCACAATACCATCCATTTCAGTGAGCAGTGCATTTACTATTTCTGCAACATCCCCTCGCAATTCCTGATGCCTGCGGTCAAGAGCAATGGCATCCAGCTCATCGATGAAAAGAATACATGGCGCCATCTCCTGTGCCCGCTCATATAACTGGTGTATCTGTCTGGCACCCTCACCTACAAACTCACCAATGAGTTCTGTAGCCTTCACAGGAATAATAGGTACATGAGCTTTATTTGCCAGTGCTTTTGCAAGCATTGTCTTGCCAGTGCCAGATGGACCATAAAATAGGACGTTTCTGGGAGCCCACTTACCAAATTTATCAGGCGCTTCAAGAAAACGCTCTATCAGTTTACATTTTTTACGTGCATTTTGCTGCCCAATGACATCATCAAAAGTCACATCACTTCTAAAATCAATTGTAGGGATACTACCAACAACGGCATCCCTGACTATTATATGGGTATTCTGTCCAATCACAGAACCCGGCGGTTCAACATCGGCAACCTTGTAGGCAAAGTCAGGATACATGCGCCGGTCAAAAAGATAATCGCCTTTATGGGCCTTGTAACCCTTCCACTGCTCCCTTGCATAATGTTCAAAAACTCCAGGGTCAGATATCTCAGGGTACTCATCAAGGACACTGGCCATTGGATAACCTGCCGGCTCCATTACAAGGAATTCTGCAGTACATTCTGCGGGTTCTGTTGTTACTTCTCTGCTAGATTTCGAGCTGGTTTTTTGGGCTGTACGTACTATGAATATCATCTCTTTTTTCTTCTAATACATGAATGAATTATGAAAACTATTAAAGGTAACCCTTAAAGGTTTCGGAGTTGAGAACCTTTTTACCCAGAAAACATACAAACGAATAATAAATATACTAATTAAAACAATATATATGATACGATGAAAAATGAGCATAAAATAAAAAATATGAAGATACCAGGCGTCGCCAATACTGTATTTATTTTAATTGTCTGTATATTGGGATTTGTATTGCTGGCACCTTTCATAATTACTAAAAATACAAGCTTCATAACAATCAGTTCAGCTTTGATAGTATTCACATTCATCACCATAATCTATGCAAGTAACCATATCGAAAAAAAGAACAAGGAACTTGAAACAAAGATTACTGAACTGGATGATAAAAGGGAAGAGCTTGAATACCTTGTTAAACGCAACACAAAGATAGAGACAATGATATCTTCGCTCATATCAATGTTTATTGCACCAAAGGATGTCGAAGGGACCATAAATGAAACATTGGAAAAGGCAGCCACACTTTGCAACTCGGAAAATAGTTCCCTGATACTATTCAAAAATAATAGCAATCCATACATACCCCATCAATGGAAAAAGTATCAGGATCAGAAAAGCATTTTTGAAAGCGTGACTTTTTCAAATTTCCCATGGCTCGAGGAAAAACTGAAGAAAAAACAAATGATCTTTATATCCAAAGACGTTAAACTTTTGGATATTGCGAATCGTGAAAGAAATATTATAATATCAAGTGGAGTACACTCCCTAATTGCGATACCTGTAGAATCAAATGGTGAAGCTATCGGTTTTATCAGTTTAGAAAATAGCACCGTAATTGATAACTGTTTCCAGGAATATTCCCAGACACTCAAAGTGGTATCAGAACTTGTAAGCATGGCGTTAAGCCATAGGTCTTTCCTTAAAGATATAGCTCTTTTCAAGAATCTTATAAACAAATCTAATGACTTTATCTTCATTATTGACATGGAAAAGATCAGCATTGTAGATGTAAATGAAACAGCATGCCAGAATCTTGGATATACCAGAGAAGAAGTCATCGGCATGGAAGAACACGGCATCTATGAATTATTCAATGATAATTTCTGGGAAAATGATTTTCGAAACATGTTTGGTAACAGCTACCTTGCACCAAGTAAAATACTAACAAGAAAAGATGGAAGCACCTTATGTGTCGAAATAAATGTTACGTTTTCCACTTTGAACCAGTATGATTATGCCCTTGTAGTAGTACGTGACACCACAATTCGCAGAGATATGGAAAGTGTACTTGCAAAGACAAAAGAAGTAATGGAGCTTGCACTTGAAGGTGCAAACCTTGGTACATGGGACTGGAACCTCAAGACTAATGAAGTAATGTACGATGAAAGATGGGCTGAAATGATCGGGTACGAGTTAAAAGACATCGAGGGAAATATCGAAACCTGGAAAGAGATAACTCACAAGGATGACCTCAAACCTATAAATTACAATATCAATCTACATCTGGAAGGAAAAACATCTTTCTTCGAATCTGAATTCAGAGTGAAGAATAGCAGAGGTAAATGGCAGTGGATACTTGCAAGAGGCAAGTTGACAGAATGGGACAAAAATAATGAACCATTCAGATTTACAGGAACAACAATGGATCTTGATGAGAGAAAAAGAGTTGAAGAAGAACTTATCAGCTCAAATGAGCTAAAAGATCTGTTCACTGATATAATGCGCCATGATCTCCTCAATCCAGCAGGAAACATCAAAGGATACCTGGAATTACTTTCAGAAATGGAAGATGAACCCACAAAAACAAAATTCATCATGACTATGCAGAAGAGCAATGATAAACTTATAGAAATGATCGAAACAGCTGCTCAATTTGCCAAATTAGAAGCATTGGATGAACTTGATCTTGTGAGGATGGACATTAAAACGATTCTGGAGAACGTGATAGAACAATTCGACCAACAGTTGTTGGAAAAGAAGACGAGCCTTGAGCTAAATGTAAAAGACAGTTGCCCTGCAATGCTTAATCCAATTGTTGAAGAAATTTTTACAAATTTCATATCAAATGCCATAAAGTACAGCCCTGAGAATACAAGAATAATCGTTGATGTGATCGACTCCAATTATACATGGAAAGTAACTGTAACTGATTTTGGAGAAGGTATAGCAGATAAAGCAAAACCACTTGTATTTGACCGTTTCAAAAGAGTGAATAAGACAGGAGTCAAAGGCAGTGGGCTGGGCCTTGCTATTGTCAAAAAAATAGCCGGACTTCTGGACGGGACAGTTGGTGTTGAAGATAATCCGGAAGGAAAAGGTAGTGTGTTCTGGGTGAAATTAAACAAATAATAAAATGATCCTTTAATTCAATGAGATAGAAACACTTCGCTGTGCCTTCCTACCCATTAACTTTAAGAAAGATAGCACTTATCAGAAATATTTGATATTGATTCTGATGAGGAAATTAAATGGAACTAGACGAAATTGTTATTACAAGAGCTATAGTTGATGAATTTTCAAAGGTTTTTCTTGATTACACTGATGTGGATGTAGCACTTGTAGGTGGAGGCCCTGCAAACCTGGTTGCTGCTAAATACCTTGGTGAGGCTGGACTTAAAACTGCCCTTTTTGAGAAAAAACTCTCAATCGGAGGAGGAATGTGGGGAGGAGGAATGATGTTCCCTCGCATAGTAGTCCAGGAAGATGCAAAACATATCCTTGATGATTTTGACATTGATTACCATGAGTATGAAAAAGGATACTATGTGGCAAGTTCTATAGAATCCGTTGCAAAGTTGATCTGTGGCGCAACCGGAGCAGGCGTAGAGATATTCAATCTTATTGATGTAGAAGATGTGATGATACGTGAGAATGACACTGTTTGTGGCCTTGTGATCAACTGGGGACCGGTTTCCACGGCACGCCTTCATGTCGATCCACTTGCCGTGCGCGCAAAGGTTGTTATTGACGGAACTGGACATGATGCCGGTATTTGCAGCACCGTGCAGCGTAAAGTACCAGGCGCAGAATTTGGCGAACTGGGTGTTGTAGGGGAAAAACCCATGTGGGCAGATGTAGGAGAGCGTATGCTAATGGAAACTACTAAAGAAGTGTATCCTGGCCTCATAGTCACCGGAATGGCAGCTAATGCTGTTGCTGGTGCACCCAGAATGGGACCGGTATTTGGCGGAATGATGCTGTCTGGGAAAAAAGCTGCTGAAATTGCAATTAAAAAACTGAAAGAACAGGGCAGCATATAAAATAAAACAATGTAAGGGTGCTGTTCGAACCCTTTCTAAAGGAAAAGATTTATCTAAGAAACGGACGTCTATAGGGTGCTTTCAAGGAAAGCACCTACTTCGAGCCGGGGTAGGGTAGCGGTTATCCTGTAGCCCTGTGGAGGCTACGATTCGAGTTCGATTCTCGATCCCGGCCCCATATCAACTTTTTTAATACGATTACTTTCATTAAAAAGATGAAATTTTTGTAAAAACCATAATTATCCAGTGAATAGTTTAAATTACACCCCTGCGCTGGAACATGTAATGCCATTATCAGGATTGCTACTGATGGAAATTCTGAATTTTCCTGTTTTGGAGCGATTGCACATATGCAATTCAAAATTGTCCCGGTTTTGAAAATCATGCCGCTTGGATGATTGTTTATTACTATACTGTTTTCAGCAACTCATCCAATAGTACCGGTGTTACTTACAAAAGGTCATATTGCTTTTTCAAAAAAGGAACATCTTAAAATCAAGGTAACTATTCAGCCTGGCACGATTTGCCTATTGGTACTGATTTCATCGAAATAGAGATGTCTGCTCACTAACAATCTAACAATCAAAAAAGCAATCAATAGCAACAATCAAAATAAATGATCCTAATGAAATTTACGTTTCAACTTTTTGTCAAGATTGTTATTGATAGCGTTTTTATCAGGCTGAATAGTTACCTTTCTTTTAGGATACTCCCTATTTTTAGCTTGGGTTTTAAAACAGCATTTAGCTTTGTCAAGACGTCCTTAGTATCAGAGCCATACATGTCAGCGCCAATTTTCATAGCCCATTCAGCAGTCACTGGAGCTCCACCAACCATGGTCTTTACAGCATCGCGAATGCCAGCTTCATTTAGTTCCTTTTCGAGGATCATCTGGTTCATCATTGTAATAGTCATCAGGGCAGACGTAGCTATGACATCGGGGCATATCTGTATTGCTTGTTCAACGAAAGTTTCCACAGGTACATCCACACCAAGGTCGATAACATTATAGCTGTTTATATGAAGTGATGTTGCAATAATTTCCTTACCAATGGAGTGGATATCTCCTTCGATGGTGCCAATAAGTATGGTTCCCTTCGATTTTTTCCGATGAGTTCTTTCAGGTTTCGATGCTAGCAAAATTTTGATTCCGGCATCCATAGCATCAGAAGCTGCAATTATATGAGGCAGGAATACTTTCCCTTCGTCAAACATTTCCTTCAGTTTAATGATCGCAGCGTAATAACCGTTTTCGATAACATACTCAGGTTCAATTCCTGCATCAAGCGCTTCATATGCAACATTCTGGGCCATGGTGTCATTGAGTTTTAGGATCGATTCCATCGCTTTTTCCACAATAATTTCTCTAGCTAGCACTTGCAACCACTTCTTATTTGATATTCAATATTTTTACAGCACCGAATTCTACATAGGCAACAAGCAGTTGTTTTCCGTTTTAATCCTATATAAAACTATCAATTGTTTATAAAAAACAAAAAATAAAATAGGTTATTATTGATCAGCACTTTCTTCATTTTCAGAAAGATACTCCTCGTTGAACAATACATATATTAAGGATGTTCCACTTTCTCTAAAGTTGAGGAAGTGATATCATAGATAGGCGGTCTTTGGAATCTGAGTCTACAATGCAGCGGTTTTATGCTGTGGTTTCTCCTGCTGAACAGACATGGAAAAATTACATTACTGCTATGAGTCACTATACTGATTATACTCAACAAACTCCTACTGAACTCATACAAGAAGCTCAAGATGATATAAGAGCTGGCAAATTAATGACTGAGCGGCAGATATTTGTAAAATTGCCCAGGTTCAGGCAGTATCTTGAAAACGTGAAAAGTACTCGGTGTAGTTTGCCGTTAGCGCCGGGTTCGATAGAGAAATATATCGCTTCTATAGCTACTTTTTATAAGTATTTTTACATAGATACCCCTCACTCGCAGAGAAAAGCGAAAACAAAGCCCTTAAAAGAGCATATGAAAAGAGCCAGTAAAGAAGATATCAGAAAAGCTCTTGATCATGCAAGTATCAGGAATAGAGCAATTATTTTATGTGGTTTGTCTTCTGGGATGGGTGCTGCTGAAATTTCCTCTTTGACATTGAAGTCATTTTATGAGGGTTATGATGAAAATACCGGAATCACTACTTTTGATATGAGGCGTAAAAAGGTAGCTACTGATTTTATTACTTTTATTTCTCCTGAGGCTTCTGAGGCTATTTTAAAATATTTGGAGTGGAGAGATAGGCCGATTATTAATGACAATAGACATGAGTATTTACGGAGGCGTACTACTCCTGATAGTTATCTGTTTGTGTCTGCGAATGTTTCACGCAAGTATTTTGATGATTTCAATGAAGAATGTAGACGACTGACCAGTAAAGCCATTCTTAGCATTTATGCACGTGTTTCAGATGATTCTGGTTTGTCTACTGGGACGGGCTGTTATAATACCCTGAGAAGTCACAACATGAGGAAGTATTTTAATACTACTCTGAAAAATGAGGGATGTGATAGTGATATTGTGGAGTATTTCATGGGGCATACTTTGGGAGATACTAAGGCTGCTTATTACGAGGGTGATCCTGAAAAGCTGAAAAAGATATATGAGAAGTTTGTTGCTCATCTGACAATCTCTAAAGAGCTTGATCTTTCGGATTCTCCTGAGTATCAAAAGGCTATACAGGAAAATGAGATACTGAGCAAGGTTAACGCTCAAAATGTGGTTAAGCTGGATGAAATGGGGACAATGCAGCAACAGCTAAACAAGTTACAGCAGGAGTTTAGTGAGGTTATGAGAGTGAATGCTAAGCATCCCACATTGACATCGTTATACGTGGAAGAGGAAGAAAACGAGATAACATGATATCTACACAAAATACAAATGCTGCCTGTCCGGGCAGTACATATCCATCTCGATCTTTAGCTGCTGGACGATATCACAACAGTATTGTTCCAGGACACCAAACTTATCCTTGAGCATCTTGCAGAGTTCATGCGTGGATATCCCATTGTATACATGACCTGCCAGTTCATGTAATACAGATATTGCAAGCTCTTCTTTTGTGCATGTGTCTGTGATCTCAGCTGAGATAATCTCTGCTGTTGATATTCTTCTGGAAAGCCGAAGGTTGTGGAAGTGATCTTCTCCACATGTGGGACATTTTGTTTTTATGTACATGCTATTCTTCACCCATTTCTACACAATTTGTATAGGTAAAAGAAATATAAAAATTTAATTCTTTCGATTGACAATTAATTTCGATGAGTATTCCAAATCAGATCATTATCCTGTGTTTGTTGAGTTTAAGTTAGGTGGTGATGTGACCTGAGATTACACTGTATGAAGAAAAATGCGAACGGAGATAAACCGTTTACCCTCAATGTTCATGTGAGGGAACGGTTGGAAATGTGGGGATAGTTGACTTTAAACCAACAAATAGAAAGATTTAATTTTAGTTCGGAATATTAAAATATTTGTATACGTATTCACTATAATGTGGTAATGAATGGATTTAAAATATACAAATTTGAAAAAATGTAGGGCATTTATAATTCTGATTCTTTCTATAACGCTTTTTACTTCAATGATATTTGTTGCCTCGGCAGCTACAACTTATGAGTTTCAGGATCCTGAGGGAAAATATACTTTCAAGCTCACTTTTCCTGATGAAGATATAGTAGGATTCGACCCTGTGTGTCATGTTGAAAGATGGGGTGATTATATCAAATTATCCGTTGATCAGACTGGGGAAAATCAGCAGATCGGAGTTGATACTAAAATTGAAGTTGAAGGAGTAGACGTTAAAGAATGGGAGCTCATCAAACGAAGCTATCCCATAAAAAGATATTATAATTCAAGTGACGAATTCGTGTTGTCCTATAGTTCAGGTTGTGATCAGCTTCAATATTGTGGCGTACACGCGCTTTACGCCGTGAAAGTATCGAGTAAAGCACCCAAAGGTTCTGCAATTCTTCGTTTTACTTTAGTGGCTTCAGAAGATGAAACAGATGACTTCTTTATTGTTCCGGCATATGAAGAGATCGAATGTGGTGAAACAATCGATTTCACTCTGAAAAAAGAAAGGAATGGCATCTATTCAGATGTAGATGACAATGAAGTCAAATGGATTGTTGGACAATCCAGATCACTTAGTGATTTTAGAATGAACGTAATTATAGGAACAATTGATAATGCAGGTATTTTAAAATCCAATGCTGGTGTTTTCACTTCCAAGGAGATCGGTACCTGTACTGTTTTCGCCAGAATGGATGGGGAGATCAAAGCCGAGGCTGAAGTAGTTGTAAAATGTCCTTGTGATAAGGAAGGAGACCTTGAGGAGGTGATCCGTCTCTATCAGCTTCGTATTCCCGAAGGCCCATATCACAGGGACCTTAAGGCAGGAAAAGTATGGTCAAGTTTCATTGGTATAAAACCGGGCACCGCCACAAACCTTTATTCTAACTTCAATGATGAATACGGAGAATTTACCTGTGGAGCATATCAACATAAAGTATTGGTATTTCTGAGTAAAATGCAGTCAAATCCCGGAGAATGCCATCTTTTGAGCGGATATGATTTCGGCCCCATAGAAGGCTCATACAGCGCACACCATGCAACCGTTGTATATCCCAAAGGAACTGACTGGAAGAAGACCGGGATGGTCTTTGATCCATGGCCACAACAGAAACCGGAAGTAATGCCCATCGGCGACTGGGAGAAGATATTCTCACCGATCGCAGGCGACACTTCTCCAGGATCCAGACATAAATATAATACTACCAAAGATCCAAATGATTACCAATATGCTGCATGGACCGTGGCTAGTGATATGGTTCAGGACACAGCTTCATTAGTGGGCTTTGGACAATGTCCGGTGAATATTATGATTACTGACAGTAGTCGCCGTCAGATGGGTGTTGTTGATGATGATGAAATGGTCTTTGATATCCCGGGTGCTTTCATTACAAGAATGGCTGATGAAGAGGGTGGATATTTGTGGTATTTTACTCTCCCAACAACTAATGAATATGATGTGGACATAACAGCATTTGATGACGGCGATTTTGAGTTCTTTGTTATGAATACAAATACAGAACAGCTGCAGCATTATGGTGAGCATCCCATAAAGAAAGGTGAGATTGCCGAAGTTGAACTGAGTTCAGAAGACCCAACAACTTCAATGACATTGCCTGACAGCTCAGAAGTGATTCCGATTCTGGAAAAGCCTGTAATTCCTGAGATATCTGGTAATTCTTCAGTGGTCAAAGATAAAGGACTTCCAGGTTTTGAACTCTGGATGGCAGCCTTTGTGATTTTCTTGATTACGCTAGTAAGAAGGTCATAAGTCTAAATGTAGAAAGTGGTATTTTTCCAGGCCACTTTCTTTTTCTTCCGCAAAATAATTTAATTTGGAAGGTACAACCTTACTCTATGAGTGGGGAGATTTGGTGGTATCGTGCCAGTGCTGAGGAGGTATTTAGTCTGCTTGAGGCCGGGAAGATCTAATATGGATAAAGCATCCCTGAGGCTTTCAAGGGATGGGTACAACGAAGTTGCTACTAGGAAAAAGCACGGTATTTTGTGGTGGACAGCTTGTTCAATAAACCACAAACCACTTTTTTGTTTTTTTTGTAGATTTTGCGGTTATCAGTCTGATAGAATCAGAAAGGATGGATAAGAAGGGCTTCATCAGGACTGATAATTATTCTTTCAGGCTTAGACTCAGTGGAGCTAAGAAGCTTACAGAGGAGTTCCAATCTTGGATGAATAAGAAGGTAACATATCAAGATAAGTCAATGATGTGGAGCTATGTTCTTTTACTGAAAACAAGGGAGTTGGCTCAATTCCTGAATGGTAAAAAGAGGACGATTGATTTTACCCATCCTTCCTACAAGATTGAAAGACAGGATACGGATGAGATCAGGAAGACGATTATTGCTATCAGTTACACTGAATGGAAGAAAATGGGTTTTTCTAAGGGTACATTGCATTATATGAAGTAAAATGCTGAGTACGATAAGCCTTTTACGCTTAATGTCCATGTGAGGGGGAGGTTGGAAACGTGGGGTGGATGTTGATAAAGTGATTTTACTTACAATAAAAATAGATTGAGGGTAAAAACCTCCAATAAATTATTTTTAGTCTTTCCTACGCTGGAAGAAGAATGCAAGTCCGAGTATTGCAATTACTGGAAGTGCAATTGTTGGGAACTCTGGGATTTCTCCACATTCATTGACTCTTACTGTGGCATAACCAACGTCAATGGCTCCAACATCATCGGTAACCCTGAGACTGACCACTTTGTCACCGACACTACCCCATGTCCAGTCGACAGTCTCACCCGAAGCATCATCAAATTCTCCATCGTCATCTATGTCCCATTCCCATGAAACAATTGATCCAATAGGATAATCAGGATCATAGGAACCCGAAGCATCAAGGGTTATGATTGAACCTACGCAGCTTTCATAAGGACCATTGGCATCTGCCACCGGTGGATAGTTTAGTGGAGTTGCTGCTGCATTTCCCGCAAACATTATCAGAATTATCAAGGCTACGTCTATACAATTCATCATATTTTGTTTAATTTTCATTTTCTTACCACCCACCAATTCATATTGAATACAATATGCTAACATGACATTTCGATTTCTGTGCATAAATACGTTTGTTTTACAGTATACTATATTCTTTATGAAACTATGATTCGAATCATTGTTCATTAAAAAGTTAACAGAGCTAATCTGAATGATATAATGTCAAGGGATACAAAACACAGATTATTTCAAAGCAACAGTTAAAATTAATTCAATATCTACCAAATGAATGATACTACTGGTTTAAATTTATCGTTGCGTTTTTTGGTTATTACTATTACCCCCTCCCTAATATGCGGGGATATAGGTAACTATAAAAAACGCAACTCTTAATCTAAATTAAATATGTTTTGTTGAAATGGACAAAACAAAAAATAACCAGTTATTAAAAATTATAACTGTAATAACAAAATTAAGGATTAATGCAAAAAAGGTTAATCAAATTTCGGTTATTGCTGTAGAATATTTTAGGCAATAATCAAAAAGTTCTTTTCCCCATTCTAATGCCTCTTTACCATCACAGAGGATATATCTTGTATCATGTTCACCATTGTTTTTTAACAGCCTCATCATAAAGTAATAGTCGTTACATGCAATGCCCAAAAAACTCATATTTTCAAGATATACAGAAAAATGAAAGAACTCACTTTTAATTAATTTTTTAAATAGTGTGGAGTGCTCAGTTCTAAATTGGTCAAGCACAGATTGAGGTACTATCAAATACACATTTACATTGTTTGATATCATATTTGATATAAATTGAGGAAACAAAGGATGGTAAAATGTCACAATTCCATAATGTGTTTTTGAAATAGGGGATGTTTCCTGAATTTCTTCATTGAGTTTATATATATCTACATAAGGAGGAGTTATAATCTTGCATTTTCTAAGTTCATCTATGCGTTGCAAAAGGTGAGGAGGAATAAAACTAAGATTGCGAGTTCCCCAGTAATCAATATCATTCTCAAAAAGTTCAATAGTATTCAATAAAGGGACCATCTCATCAACAACCAGTTTCCCAATAGTTGTTAGTTCATAGTTATCACCATAGTGAAACACAAGGTAATGCTCTTCTAAGATCTTCATCTGAGGAAGCAGTGCATTTCTTGTTGTGTCCAGAGCCTTGAGGAGAGCTTCCATCTTCAGTTCTCCATTCTGTAATAACAGGAGTACATTTTTCCTTTTTTCAGATGCAAATACTACGTCAAGTAAATGTTTTTTCATTTATTGCAGGTCTCCTCAAAAATAATTTTAATGTATGGTAGGAATAAGACTCTGACATCATTCCAGCGTTAATAAACATAAAGTTGTATTTATAATAATTTATACAAGTATTTTATTATTTATTTAAAGTTTTTTTTGAAAAGTTAGTAGTCTCCTCACTGCCGGAGTATTCAAATTGAGTTTTCCTTCACCTGTAAAACCTTTAGCTCCTTTCTCTAATGATCCTCAGAGTAGTGTTTATGAGTCTTTTATTGATTATGAAACAGGAGTGATCAAACAAGGATCTCATTATTTCAAGCAACTTAGCAGGACAATAATAGAGTATGCTAATCATCTTGAATCTAAGTTTGATGGGGATATTGGAATATTGGAAAGGAAACATGTTCATGCAGAAGGTATCCGCTATATTGGAAAGGAAGCCAACAATATTGATGAAGAGGAATTAGAGCTTCAGAGAGCACAAACCTTCGTTGATGAGGAATCAATCAAACTGCAAATACTGGCTCTGACTCCAAAAGACGCAAGAGAATATGGAATTAAACACAGGAGCACACTCAAGAGGATGAAGGACAGGATTTTGAGTGGTGGTAAATTCAATTTCAGGACAAAGAAGGTGAAGAAGTTGGTAAGTGCATTTTAATTCTTTATTAATATTAAAATAGATGGAGGATTAAAACCTCCAATCAATTATTTATAATCTTTTCTATGCTGGAAGAACAATGCCAGACCAAGAACTGCAACTACTGGGAGAGCAATGGTTGGGAATTCTGGAATTTCGGTATCTTCCACACCGAAATAGTGGCTAGGATCAGTATCAGATACTAGCGTCTCACCATACTCACCCCTCGCAGTACCCACATTTGTGTATAAGCCCAGTGCAGCAGAACCTATCTCAGTAGCATCAAATGTAAAGGACTCGCCTACCGAGAGGTTGCCGACATTATATAGAGGATCACCAATCTTATCGTCAGCAACAACAACATT
This sequence comes from Methanolobus sp. ZRKC5, assembly GCF_038446525.1. GTDB lineage: Archaea > Halobacteriota > Methanosarcinia > Methanosarcinales > Methanosarcinaceae > Methanolobus. The sequence goes on along the minus strand of NZ_CP151792.1, from coordinate 720,740 downwards.
GGTTAAATCTACATTGCCGGTATTTGTTACTGTATACGTCCAAGTAACATCGCTACCAACAAGAATCTCTGGAGCATCGTCCGAATCATCGGCATCAACCCCGTTGGTAGATTTCTCGATATCAATCGATGGGTTTGCCGGGTCAAATGCTACTGCATTTCCAACAGACATTATCATTAGTAATAATGTAATGGTAAAAATGCTCAATTTGTGTGTATTCATTTCTATTATTTTCATTTTCGTACCCCCAAATCATATGTTCATAGAATATGACTATATTTTAAATTCGGTTTTCAAGGTATTATAACATTTTTAATTTTATTTTAAAAATAATGTTGTCAATAAAAAATAGAAATCACGTAAAAAAAAGGCAATTTTAAAAAAAACCATTAATTATTTGTATAGATTTTTTGAAGATTATTGTATCATCGACTTAAAATAGCGTTGCATTTTTTGGTTATTACTATTATCCCTCCATAATATGCGAAGGGTGCAATCCGAACCATAACTATTCGGTGGTGTACTCATAGTTTATACAATAAATAGAAAAACTGGAGATTATTCTATAATCTCGATGTCGTCTTCCTGTATGTTAACGGTCTTTGAGGATGATGCTGAAGGGTTTTTATGTACACGCTTTATCTTAATGTTATCTGACGTTGGTTTTTTAGTCTCATCTAATAGCTCTTTTAGATATTTTCCGGCTTCCTTGGATAACTTTAGGGCTGAGGTGGTATCTCCCTCTGCTTCTGCATATTTAGTTTGCTGTTCTAAATTACTGATGATTCGCTCTAGAACCTGCGCACGACTGTATTTGGTGTCGTAAGAAGGTGATTTGAATTCATTAACATTATAATGTTTATTTTTGTCAATATCTGTGCTAGATTCATGTTTCTCGAGTAAATCACTGCATGCCTTGAATATAAAAGCCGATTTTGTACGGTATTTATCAGGATGATCTGCTACAAAATGTTCAACCTTTTTTTTTAATTCTGTGCCAATACTTGCGTTGATTGTCCCGCTTGTTGTGCTTGCCATGTTCTTATTGTTATTTTGTAACCCAGAATACTAAAAGCTGATTGACAGTAATTGCCAAAAACTGATAAAAAATATAGCAAAAGGTTCTTATATTTGCCAAATAATAACAAATATTGTCAAACACTGAGGGTGATTTAAATTACCAAAAATAAAGATGATAAACAGTTTGTAACTATCGAAATGCCGGTTGATATGGTGGAGGGGCTCAATGCTCTGAAACCGGTCTATGGAAGCAGAAGCCATGCTGTGCGGGTTTTTGTGGCAAATGGTTTGAAATCAGAAAATGACAAAGAGGTGTCCTGTCATGCCTGATAAGATCGTTGTTTCCGTAGGTGGCAATAGTGCGGCCTTCACTGCAGAAGAGGCTCATGAGCTGATAAACGATTATAAGCGTAGTCCTATTTTGCAGAATGGTATAACACGAGAATGCAAGATAATTCAGAACGCTGTAGGACAATTAGAAATAGCAATAATGGGAGGCATGATTTGAATGAGTTTTGACGAGCCATCAAACCAAGTCTCCAATTTAAAAAACAGTGAGAAGAGCAATAAAAGTAACGGTGCACATGTCGAAAACTTAGCACTTCTAGATCAAGGAGATCTTGACATCATGCTTGCAGAAGTAAATTTAAAAACTGCAAGCCTGAATGCATACTTTTCTATCCTGCGATCTCGCATAGATGCAGTACTTCACAATGAAACGGCGGACCCTTGTTTAATAAACCCCACTCGTACCACAATCCCCATGGGGTCCGCTCTTACATCTCCTCTAATTACCCGTGAAGATATCGAGGATTTCAAAAGAACAGAACTTGCAAAGCTCGGCCTTGATTACGTCCCTCGGGTACTAGCAGAGTTTCAGGAGGGAGAGTAAATGAAACTTACTCCTGACGTACGTGTTCGCTGGGTAATTGCAGACCCAGACAATGAGACTGGTTCTAATATCATCCTAGGATTACATCCTGACCAGATATCCAGCGCCAACATTCGCATAGATGATGACTGTGTACACGTGTCCTGGCTGGAGATTGTTCCTGGGTGGAAAGCAGAATTATATGGCTATTCAAAAGCTGCTGTCCGTTTAGGGATAATAATCCTGTCAATTTTGTACTTTTGGACATTTAGTGCCGTTGTATTTCAATCATTGGGAGTGATCTGAATGATCTCTGATCAACCCTGTTCTGATTGTGCTGAGATCTTCCCTGATCATATTCCTGTAATTACAATGGAAGTACGTATTGTTAGCAAGCTTACAGGCATACCTGCAGAGAAGCTGCAGGAAATCAAGGATGCACCAAAACCAGAAGATGGACCATTCACTTCTGAGATTGTTAACTATCGTGAAGCTTATCATTTTTTGCTTGGTGCTGTTTCCGGATCAGTTCTCACAATAGGGTATGTGTTCTATTTTCCCTTTGGTATGGCCATGCAGATCTACGCAGGATTCATGCTGCTGCTTATATTATTTGCATTGCTGGCAGGATGGAAGGCCACACGTGCCAGGTACATAGAACACTACAGCAAATATCTTGCTCCAGAACCCTCTGAGGGAGGTGATGAGTAATGTGCTGCTGGAAGAGATTCATAGAGATCTATTCACGTGAGAATTTCAAGGATCCAGATAATAGCCAGGATCAAGAAGTAAACGAGGTGGTGTACTGATGTCTGGTTTCGAGCTTACTCAACAAGAGATGATCAACTGGAAAAGGTTCCAGAAGATCACAAAAAGAAAACCTGCAGAACCACTCAAAAATATACCTGTTAAGCGCAGAGAGGAGGCTGTGGATCTGTACCTTGAAAGCAAGTCTCTAGGACATGTGTGCAGCCAGTTGAAGATGGCCAGGGGAACACTGACCAAAATACTAGACCTTTATGAGGTAGTGTACTGATGGCAGCTCCTAATATTCCTATCTGTGCTCGTTGTGGCTTCACTACAAAGAACGCACGTATGACCGACGAGGGTCTGCTTTGCTCTCCTTGTTATTCTTCTTATTGCGAAGAGCGGGCAGAATACCCAACAGATGATGTGTGGTGTTACTGATGTCTGACGTACTAAACCATGCAGACATTGAGCTGGATGTTAAAGAAGACCAATCTTTACAGCAAGCTGCCAAAGCTTGCCACAGGAAGATCCGAAGGGTCAAGCACCGAGGATTTAAGAGTCACATTCGAGCCTGTTCTACCTGTGGTCACTACATCTGCAGATACCAGGATCTCAAACGAAGAGAAGAAATCAAGGGGGTGATGCAATGACAGGACCACTAAAAGGAGCACATCCTGCAACAGGCCTCTGCAGGAAAGTAAAATGCAAACATCTTCTACCTGAAGAGATTGACACCGTAAGAGGTCCTCGTATCAGCTGGTATTGTGGCCTTACCAATAAAATCCCTGGAAACATGGGAGAATGTCCTCTGGATGCTCCAGAGGAAGTCATGAAGGTCCTTGCAGTACGTCAACCATGGGCTTCCCTTATTGCCATGGGAATTAAGGTATTGGATATCCGGTCCACAAACTGCCACTATAGAGGACCAGTGGCAATCTATGCAACCCGGGGAAATGTTCGAAGGAAGGATCGCAAATACTTCGAGGAGGTCTTGGGAAGGAAGATCTCCACACTTCCCCATGGAAAGATTCTGTGTGTGGTGGATATATCCGGAACGATTCCTTTTAACAACCCGGAGAAGTTTGCTGCATATTCAGAGTGTCACTATCTAAGTCCATTCTTTTTTGAGAAGGATATGCATGTATATGGCTGGATCTTCCAGAACGTAAGACATGTGAAGCCAGTTGTGGGTTTCAAGATGCCAAAGGGCTGTATAAACTGGTCGAAGATAAGAGCCAATGTGATTGAGGCATATCTGCCTGTAGTCCAGGAAGTGACAGCATGATAGTCCTGGATATTTTTTATGATTATTTCCAGAAGGATCTCCTATGTTTCCTCTGGAATGCTTTGACTAAGATAGGAGTGTGATTTTCGAGAACTTGAATACGAATACGTACCCATACGTATCCCATAAATCTCCGGACCTCTAACACGTATCGCTATGCTGCGGCGTAGCCTAAGAGGTAACTGAGCCGAGGCTTTGTTGCCTTGGCATGCGTACGTACCCATACGTACGTATGCGGCTCTCGTTTTTTTCCGGGTATTATTCAATTTGAAAATCGACACGAAATGTAGGAGGTGGCATTATATGAAAATTAAAACTACAACTTCTATTGATCCTTATTTAAAATCATCATTTGAATCAACTCAATCACTCCATAACAAAAGCTTCTCGGAAGTTTTGGAAGCAGGAATCCAGCAGGTACTGAAAGATGTATCTCCGCTAGAATATGTACAGCTTACTATTTCCCAGAGGGAGCAGGAATTATCTGAGCTCAGATCAAAGCTTGCTGAGCTTGAGGTCTTGGAACGGCAAAAGAAGGCAAGTAAAAAAGCGGATTCTGAAATAGATAGGGGATTAGATATCTATCTCGAAGATTTCAGAAATAAGAGATTTGCAGACCATGTAGACTCTGCTGTGAAAATGCTTAGAAAAGGTTCTGAGCCAAATTGGAAAAACATGGCTCCACGGTATCAATTCTCAAACGTAAATGATTTTAAAAAATGGTTTTTTGGAAAGATGAATGAAGAAGGTATTGTCATATGATAGCTCCTTTCCATAGGAAAGTAAGAGATGTTATACTAGCAGTATGGCAAGCGTAGCAATTGAAGATTTTTCGGCTCTGTAGAAATCCTCTAAATAATGGGATAAATAATTGTGCACAATTACACCGGATGTACCGTTGATATTAGCCTATCTTATTTAATTATACCAGAAGATGATATTTATATAGTTTTTCTACAGAGTCAAACAAAACTATAAGTTTTAAGTTATTTCTTCAAAGTCCCGCATTCTCCAATTATGAACGTATGCAATTGTTCAGAATAATCTATTAGCAGTTGATTCACTTCTCTCATTGATTCTATCAACTCAGTATATTCTGGAAAGTTTTTCTGAATCATTTGAGGACTTTGGCCTTTCATTCCTTCTGTCTCTAACTCTTCTTCATACCATTTTCGAAATGTTGCCTGATATTTTGTTAGATGAGGTCTTAATCCCATATTTAATATATCAGTTGACATCTGAATCAATTGATCTGAATTTCTTCTGTCTTGAAGACTTTTACCAGATAATTGTTTTAATTCTTCTCTTGTAACTTTAAATAATTGATACCAGGAATCATAGATTTCTTTTATAACATCATGCTCATAATCAATAGGATTGGCTGCTTTTCTTGTAATGAGTTCTGTGTATATTCTATGAGCTATTTCCAGATTTTCATAATTTCGCTGAATTTTGTATTTTACACGTGGACCTTTCAAGCTAAATGATATTTCAGCAAGTTCTGGATTGGATTTAATCTTTTTAAGAATTCCAAAATGCAATATCAGATAGACACCGGCAATAAAAAGTAAAATCCATATGTTCATTTTCATTATGATAAACGAAGAATTATAATGAAAATCAACAAATTGTATTGTTTCATTCATATTAATATTGCCAACAAGTTCCAGTGCGATTGTTTGCGAAATTAGGATATGTGTTAATTGGATCTATTATATTCCTGCGATCAAAAGCTTCATGTATCCATTTTTGAATTATTTTAGGATCTTCGTTCCAATTGTAAATCTTAGCAAACTCGCATTCCTCTTTTAAATTCTCATAAAGTCTGGGAGGTATCGTATATTGGTTATATCTATCTTTAGAGGAACGTGGATATGTTGGAAGTAAAATACCTATTAATCCAGAGCGGGAGCTGTTTTTAGTATCTCTGATACTAGAACTTATTTCCCAATCAACATGCTTTCTCTTCCATGTTTCAGCACCTATCAATACAACAGTAACTGTCGAGTCACTTAGGTAATCATCTCTTATTTTTCGCCTAATTGTGTCCGTTGGCAAATTTGAATCAATATCTCCAATCTGGACAGATTTTATCACAGAAATGTTTGAATCGCTTATTAGTTTTTCAAATTTGTCTCGATAGTCTTGATCATTTGCATGATGATAGCTAACAAATACTTTGTGCACTTTCGTTGGCATTGTAAATCACTCTAACTTATGTTGTTTTATAAATGTACAGTAGAATATATTTATATTGTATGTATTTATACTATTTAAATTTATATTAAGTGCATCGGTAATATTTTGCGTTTATAAACATTTCACTCTTAAGAAGTAAAAATTGACTTTAAAAGCTGGGTGTTATTTTCTACATAACAACTTCAAAAAAAAATGATGTAAACAATTAAGCTGTCATTATTACAAAACATTCAGACACTCTTTGCCCTTCGCCCCCAAAATCTCGGTTCGGCAAGTTTTTTACAAGCATTTTTCAACTTGAAACTATGTAATATTCTTAGTAAAATGAACACATTTATTACTTTTGACTATCATCATCGGATAGTACTATATAAAAGGTTGAAAAAGCATGAACCAAAACGAAAACCACATTTCAGATTATATGTGGAATGTGGGCGAAGAGGAATATACCATTAATATCGTCCCAAACATTCAGAGTTCGTTAACAATACTTTCAATCTGCAACAGTTTTTCTCATTTTCAAGCAACCATCTCAAAGTCAACAATCATTGGTGATCTTACATGGCCCTAAAAAAATCCGAACTTTACTCCTCTCTCTGGTCCGGTTGCGACGAGCTTCGTGGCGGAATGGATGCTAGCCAGTACAAAGACTATGTTCTCGTTCTGCTTTTCATTAAGTACGTCAGTGACAAATACGCTGACATGCCTTTCGCTCCCATTAAGATTCCACAGGGTGCGAGTTTCAAGGACATGGTTGCACTTAAGGGCAAACCGGATATTGGCGATCAGATCAATAAGAAAATTATTGGTCCATTGGTCAATGCCAATAAGCAATTGTCAGATATGCCGGATTTCGACAACGAGTCAAAGTTGGGTAGTGGAAAAGAAAAGGTACAAAGACTCACCAATCTTATCGCCATCTTTGAGAACCCTGCGCTTGACTTCTCAAAGAATCGTGCTGAACATGATGACATTCTTGGTGATGCTTACGAATACCTCATGAGACACTTTGCTACAGAGAGTGGCAAGAGCAAAGGACAGTTCTATACTCCATCTGAGGTCAGTCGCATTATATCGCAGATTATCGGTATCCGCAATGCAGAGACTACAAGTGCCACCTCCGTATATGATCCCACCTGTGGTTCTGGTTCATTGCTCTTGAAGGTTGCAGACGAGGCAAAAACAAAGGTGACTTTGAACGGTCAGGAAAAAGATGCTGCGACTTCAGGTCTTGCTCGCATGAACATGATTCTGCATAACAATGCTGAGGCTCTTATTGCGCAGGGTAATACCTTAGCTGATCCAAAGTTTAAGGAGAGAATAAAGGAGAATAGCGAAACTAAAGAAATTCTCAAGACCTTTGATTATGTTGTGGCTAATCCCCCCTTCAGTGACAAACGATGGAGTACCGGGCTGGCACCTCTCGATGACCCTTATGAGCGTTTCAAGCCCTTTGGAGTTCCACCTGCAAAACAAGGAGATTATGCATATCTTCTGCATATTGTCCGTTCCCTTAAGAGTACAGGCAAAGGTGCATGCATCTTGCCACACGGAGTGCTGTTCCGTGGCAATGCCGAGGCTGACATTCGTCGTGCACTGGTACGCAAAGGTTACATCAAAGGTATCATTGGTCTTCCCGCCAACTTGTTTTATGGGACGGGTATTCCGGCCTGCATTATTGTTATTGACAAGGAAAATGCCCAGGCTCGTAAAGGCATATTCATGATAGATGCCAGTGCGGGTTTCATGAAGGACGGACCTAAGAATCGTCTTCGTGCCCAGGATATACACAAGATAGTTGATATTTTCACAAGGCAGGCTGAGGTTCCTAAATATTCACGGATGGTCAGCTTAGAGGAGATCGAGAAGAACGAGTTCAACCTGAATCTTCCCCGTTATATTGACAGTCAACAGGCTGAGGACCTTCAGGATATCGAAGGGCACCTGCACGGAGGTATTCCTTGCGCTGATATAGATTCACTTAAGCGTTACTGGGATGTCTGTCCGCAGCTTCAGCAGGCTCTGTTCAAAGAAAAACGTCCCGGTTATATGGAGCTTATTGTTGACAAATCAGCAATCAAATCCACGATCTACCAACATCCTGAGTTTGCAGACTTCATTGCCAGCATGAACGAGCATTTTGCCCAGTGGCGTGCGATATCATCTACAAAGCTTCGACAATTGGAGGCTGGATCCCACCCGAAGGAGATCATAGCTGGGCTTTCTGAGAACCTGCTTACTCACTATGATGGTAAGCCGCTCATTAACCAATACGATGTGTATCAACACCTGATGGACTATTGGGTTGAAACGATGCAGGACGACTGCTATTTCATCTCCGCCGATGGCTGGACAGCTGAGACCTACCGCATAATTGAGAAGGACAAGAAAGGTAAAGAGAAGGATAAAGGCTGGACCTGCGACCTTGTGCCTAAGCCGCTTATCGTGACTCGCTACTTCGCTAAAGAGCAGGAAGCTATCGACCAGATCACTGCTGAAATGGAAAGCGTTACCGCCAGCAAGACCGAGCTTGAAGAAGAACACGGAGGCGAAGATGGCGCTTTTTCCGAACTGGACAAAGTGAACAAAGCCAATGTCACTGCTCGCCTGAAAGAGATTAAAGGTGAGAAGGAGGCAAAGGATGAAGTTGCTGTACTCAATGCCTGGCTGAAACTGGCCAACGAAGAAGCTGGCCTTAAGAAGAGTCTCAAGGATGCCGAAACTGCCCTTGATACAAAGACCTATGCTCAATATCCTAAACTCAGCGAGGACGAGATAAAAACGCTGGTGGTGGATGACAAATGGCTTTCAACACTTGATTCAGACATACATGGGGAGATGGACCGTATCAGCCAATCCCTTACTCAGCGTGTGAAAGAGTTGGCAGAACGCTACGAAACTCCAATGCCACAGATGACAGAGCGTGTGGCTGAGCTGGAGTCGAAAGTGAACCAACACCTGGAAAGGATGGGGTTCAAGCTATGAACTCTGAGAATGATTACGGCTTTCAACAACTCGTGGATCTCTGCACACAGATGCATCAGGAGATACAGCAAATTCCGCAGACGATGTCTGCGAAATCTAGGGTGTGTAAAATTAGTCCGCAAACAGTTGACCAATTATCCGGATTCCGTTTTAATTCAGTTAAATCTGGCATAATTAGGATGCAACTTAGGTGGGAGGAACATACATGAGTGCGGAGTGTATAGCTGAGAGCATTCCGGCTGGATATAAGCAGACTGAGGTGGGAGTGATTCCTGAGGATTGGAAGGTTCAGCCCATTGGAGATTTAGTTTCGATATCGGTTGGTAGAGATTTGAAAGAAGAGAATTATTCTACATACCAAGATGATATTTTCAAATATCCTGTTTTCTCAAATACAGTTACAAATGAAGGACTGTATGGTTTTTACAATATTTCAGAATACAATGGAGAGAGTTTAACTATTGTAGGCAGAGGTGTGGGATTAGGGATAGCATTCACACGAAGAGGTAGCTTTGGTGCGATTGGTAGATTGTTAGTCTTATTTCCCGTGAAAAATGTTGATGCTAATTTCTTAACTGAATATATAAATCATAGAGTGAAAATCTTTACAGAAAGTGGTGGTATTCCACAATTAACTGGTATTTCCATTGCAAAATATAGGATTCCAGTTCCATCCACCAAAGACGAACAAGAAGCCATCGCCCAAGCACTGACCGATGCGGATGCCCTCATTGAATCACTTGAGCAGCTCATCACCAAGAAACGCCAGATCAAGCAGGGTGCCATGCAGGAGTTGCTGACAGGGAAGAAGCGGTTGCCGGGGTTTAGTGGAGAGTGGATTGATTTTTCTCTGCGAGAATGTCTTTTAGGAAATCCAGATTATGGAATAAACGCTCCCGGTGTTCCTTATTCAGGGAACCTTCCAACCTATCTTAGAATAACTGATATCGATGATGATGGTAGGTTTACGCCAGATAATCAAATTGCTGTTGATCACCCACTTGCAATGAATTACCTTCTTGACAAACACGAAATTGTCTTTGCACGCACAGGTGCGAGTGTTGGAAAAACCTATCTCTACAACATAAAAGATGGTGAACTTGTATTTGCTGGTTTCCTCATCAGAGCCAAAATCAATTGTGAAAAGCTGTGTCCTGAATTCTTTGCGGCTTTTACAAAAACAGCAAGATACTGGAATTGGGTTCGCATGATGTCTATGCGGAGTGGTCAACCAGGGATCAATGGTAATGAATTCTCTGGGCTTGACTTGTATTTACCCCCTACTATTGAAGAACAAAACGCTATTGCTGCTATCCTCTGCGACATGGATGCAGAGCTTTCCTTACTAGAGGAAAAGCTTGCCAAGACTCGCAAGCTCAAGCAAGGGATGATGCAGGAACTGCTTACAGGGAGGATTCGATTGGTATGAGTAGTACACAAATACCCTACTCCTTCTTCATTGGCTGGGATGTCGGTGGGTGGAACTGCGACAAGAATAAAAATAGCCGTGATGCTATTGTAATTCTTAACCCCTCATTAGGTATCGTGGGCAAACCGTGGCGTGGTAATCTTCGGCCTTTTATTAACGAAGCTAAAAATGCAACGGAATTTATTCGAAAACTGTTTTCCCTGTGCGCCGCAAATCTACCTGCTAATGGTGAGCATATAACTCTATCCATAGATGCACCACTGGGATTTTCTGTTGAGTTTGTGGAATTGGTGAATGGTTTAAAATTCGTAGAATCGCTGGAGCGTTCTGCCACAAATCCTTACCTGTATCGTCAGACTGAACGCTGTCTGTACTGTCAGACTAAATGCTACCCGATTGAAAATAGACTTAGTCCGTTGTCATCTGTTAAAGATATGATCGGTAGTCAGGCTACCAAAGGTATGCATGTTTTGGCTAAGTTCGCTCCAGAAGTTGAGCGGTGTGGTGTGTGGAATGATGGGGGGTTGCTGACTGCGATTGAAGCTTATCCGGCAGCTTGCAAGGATTCTGAGTCAATACATGCTTTACGCCAACAGATTGCAAATCAACCAACTGATAACCAGGACAAAATGGATGCACTTACCTGTGCTCTTATAGCTTACATTTTTACAAATAATCCTGAGAATCTTATAAGCCCGGAGGATTCCGTACCCTTGAGTGAAGGATGGATCTGGGTTCCTAAAGACATTTTACAAGGTGTGGAAACATGAAGATCTCTACTATTCTCGACTATATTGATAACGGACATATGGCATTGCCTGAGTTTCAGCGGGGTTATGTTTGGAACAGAGATCAGGTACGTGGGCTTTTTGATTCACTTTACCGACGACATCCTATTGGTGGATTGCTGGTATGGGCCACTGAGTCCAGGACAGCAGCTCATCGTGGAGATGGAGAGTTAGCAGCCGGTGTGGTTAAACTCTTGCTTGATGGACAGCAGCGTATGACATCTTTATATGGTGTGATACGAGGACATGCTCCTGAGTTCTTCGATGGCAGCATTAAGACTTTCACTGGGTTGCGCTTCCATCTTGAAAAGGAAATCTTCATGTTTTACCTGCCAATGAAAATGAAAGATGATCCACTTTGGATTGATGTTACGGAGCTCATGCAGAAGGGAAATGATGGTGTCGGTGCGTTAATTGCACAACTTAGTAAACAACCGGAACTCGCACCTAAAATAGGTGAATACATTGGTCGCCTGGGCCATCTGCTAGCCATAAAAGACGTAGAGCTTCATATAGAAGAAGTAACAGGAACAGACAAGACTCTGGACGTAGTGGTAGACATCTTCAACCGGGTGAACAGTGGTGGAACCAAGCTCTCAAAAGGTGATCTGGCTCTGGCAAAGATTTGTGCTGAATGGCCTGCTGCACGAGATACTATGAAAGCACAGTTGAAAGAGTGGGAGGATGCAGGTTATGACTTCAATATCGACTGGTTACTACGTTCGGTAAACACGGTACTAACTGGTGAAGCTAAGTTTCAGTATTTGCATGATAAGAATGCTGAAGAAATTCAGGATGCTCTCAAGAAGGCTATCAAACACATTAACACCTGCTTGAATTTGATAAGTGGACGTCTGGGACTGGATCACAACCAGGTCTTCTTCGGTAAGTATGGGGTTCCTGTGATGGTAAGATACCTTGACCAGCGAAGTGGTCCAATGGATGAGATTGAACGGGATAAGCTCTTATTCTGGTTCGCTCAAGCCGGTATGTGGGGACGCTTTTCAGGTTCAACTGAATCATTCATCGATAAAGATCTGGCAGCACTGGAAGGGCCGGATGGTGGACTTGACAAGCTACTAGATCAATTACGTCTCTGGAACGGTGGATTGCTGGTAGAGCCCGGGCATTTCGCAAGCTGGAGTCTTGGTGCACGTTTCTATCCTGTGCTTTACATGCTAACAAGAATGGGACAGGCCCGTGATTGGGGTACTGGACTTCCTCTCAGATCAAGTTTACTGGGAAAAATGAGTAAACTTGAAGTCCATCATATTTTCCCAAAAGCCCAGCTATACAAACGCGATCATAAACGCTCAGAGGTGAATGCTCTGGCTAACTTCTGTTTCCTCACAAAGGACACAAATCTTGTCATAAGTGATCGTTTCCCAGAGCAGTATTTCCAGGAAGTTGAACAAGCACATCCTGATGCACTGGCATCCCAGTGGATTCCTGCTGACACCACTCTATGGAGGATCGAGAACTACTTAGATTTCCTCGAAGCAAGGAAATCACTGTTAGCAGATGAAGTGAACATGAGAATGGAAGAATTACTACATGGGGATACACGCTGGTTGACAGGTGCAAAAGCAACAGTTTCATCTACAATATCCGTTGGCGGCTTTTCCAGCGAAGAGGAAAGGGAACAGTTAGTATCTCTAAACAATTGGGTTAGAGAACAGAGTCTTCCGCCAGGTGAACTTGGTTACGATTTTGCTGACAGCACCACCGGAGAACAAAAGGCAGTGTTCGATCTTGCCTGGCCCAATGGTATCCAGGAAGAACTCAGCCGACCTGTTGCTGTCTTACTAAATGAAGGTGCTGAGGTAACTTCCATTGCCAATCAGGCTGGCTATCTTTATTTCACAGCAATCGAAGACTTCAAACAATACGTGAAAACAGAAATACTAGCACAAGAGGAATGATAATGTCAATCGGCCAGTCTGAGCGTAAAACACAGGATCGCATAATTACCCTGTTCCATAATGAACTTGGCTACGACTATCTCGGTAATTGGATTGACCGAGAAGGGAATAGCAATATCGAGGAAAAACTGCTCGGCGACTGGCTGGAAAGGAAGGGTTATACTAAAAAGCAGATTGGAAAGGTACTCTACAGGCTGAAAAAAGATGCAGGTAACAACAACCAGGGACTCTATGGTAACAACAAGGCTGTCTATAACCTGCTGCGTTATGGGGTCCCTGTAAAGACCGAGGTAGACGAGGTCACAGAAACCGTACAACTCATCAACTGGAAAGAACCTGAAGATAATCACTTTGCCATTGCTGAAGAGGTCACTCTCAAGGGGAATAGAGAGCGTCGACCGGATATAGTGCTCTATGTGAACGGAATAGCCATTGGAGTATTGGAGCTGAAGAACAGTCGGGTGAGCATAGGAGATGGCATCCGTCAGAATATTTCTAACCAACGGCCTGAGTTCAATGAATGGTTTTTCAGCACAGTACAGTTCATTTTTGCTGGCAACGATTCCGAAGGTTTGATGTATGGGACCATTGGTACACCAGAAAAATATTTCCTCAAGTGGAAGGAAGATGAAGAGGATGACAGCCGTTTCAAGCTTGACAAGTATCTTATCAAGATGTGTCGTAAGGACCGGCTCATTGAGCTGATGTATGATTTCGTTCTTTTTGACGGCGGCATCAAAAAACTACCACGAGTGCACCAGTATTTCGGTGTCAAGGCTGCACAGAAACATGTTTGCCAGCATAAAGGCGGTATAATCTGGCATACACAGGGCAGTGGTAAGAGTATCGTCATGGTACTGCTGGCCAAATGGATACTGGAGAACAATCCCAATGCTCGTGTGGTCATTGTCACCGACCGTGATGAACTGGACAAGCAGATAGAGGGTGTATTCACCGAAGCCGACGAAGATATCAAACGTACAACAAGCGGTCAGGAATTATTGAGTTTGCTCTCTCTGGCAGCACCACGCCTGATATGTTCCCTGGTCCACAAATTCGGTAGAAAGGATGTGGATGACTTCGATGCATTTATCAAGGATCTGAAAGCCCAGCCAAGCAAGACCGTAGGTGAAGTCTTTGTCTTCGTGGATGAATGTCATCGTACCCAGAATGGAAAACTAAACAAAACCATGAAAGCAATAATGCCAAACGCCGTGTTCATTGGTTTTACCGGCACACCCCTGCTCAAGAAAGATAAGACCAGTCTGGAAATCTTCGGTGGCTACATACACACCTACAAATTCTGCGAGGCAGTAGCGGACAACGTCGTACTCGACCTGCTCTATGAAGCACGTGACATAGACCAGAATCTGGGTTCAGAAGAGAGGATCGATGCATGGTTCGAGGCAAAGACCAGAGGACTCAACGACTGGCAGAAAGACGAACTAAAAAAGCACTGGGGTACAATGCAGGTAGTGCTGAGTTCACGCTCACGCATGGATAAAGTGGTAAATGACATCATCTTTGATTTCAGTGTGAAACCTCGCCTGTCCAGTAATCGTGGTAACGCCCTTCTTGTTGCATCAAGCATTTACGAAGCCTGCAAGTACTTCGCCCTATTCCAGAAAACACCTTTCAAAAGCAAATGTGCTGTGGTGACATCCTACAATCCACTAGCCAGGGATATAACAAAAGAGGATACAGGTGCAAACACCGATACCGCTAAAGAATCCATATACAATACCTACACTGAACTTCTCAAGGACATCGAAACCAGACCCGGAATGACAAAGACAGAAACCTATGAAGAGCAAGCAAAGAACCTGTTCACCAAAGAGCCGGCAAACATGAAATTGCTTATCGTGGTAGACAAACTCCTCACCGGTTTTGATGCACCTCCATGCACCTATCTTTACATAGACAAGTCAATGCGGGATCACGGCCTATTCCAGGCTATCTGTCGTACGAACCGGTTGGATGGAGAAGACAAGGATTTCGGTTATATCGTGGACTACAAGGACCTTTTCAAGAACCTTGTCAACGACAAAGGCACCGGAGCACTACAGGTCTATTCCTCCGAACTGGACCACAGTGCCGAGGGTGCAGTTCCGGAAGTTCTAATGCAGGACCGCCTGAAAAAAGGTAAGGAACGTCTTGATAATGCATTGGAGACCTTGGCACTTCTATGTGAACCAGTCGAATCACCAAAAGGTGAACTGGAACATATCCACTACTTCTGTGGTAATACTGAGATACCAACGGACCTTCAGGAACATGAAACCCAGCGTGTGGCTCTCTACAAGGCAACAGCTTCACTAGTTCGTTCTTACTCTAACATCTCAGATGAAATGGAATCCGCAGGCTACAGTGAAGCAAAGATCAACCATATCAAGCAGCAGATCGATCATTATCTGATGATTCGTGAGATAATTCGCCGAGCCAGCGGCGAAACTCTCGACCTTAAAGCCTACGAAGCAGACATGCGTCATCTCATCGATACCTACATCGAGGCAACAGAACCCAAGAAGGTTTCATCGTTTGATGACCTTCCATTGCTGGAACTGATTGTTAAGACCGGCATCGATAAAGCCATTGATACACAGCTTGGAAGTTTGAAAGGTAAAAAGAATGCTGTGGCTGAGATAATTGAGAACAACGTCCGCCGCAGGATTCTCAAGGAACACCTGAATGATCCGGCCTACTATGAAAAAATGTCAGCTCTGCTGGATGAGATCATAGCAGCAAGAAAAGCAAAGGCCATCGAATATGAAGAATATTTGAGGCAAATTGCCGAACTGGTAAAGAAAGTGGAATCAGGGCAAGAGGATGACACTTCGGAAGAACTCAAAGCAAGTCCTGCATTGCGAGCGCTCTATAACAACATACAAATACCAGGACATAAAACCGGGGATATATCAGAAGGAAACGCCAGATACACTTCATCTAATGACCCGGTCCTTGACCTTGCAATAAGAATCGATGAAACTGTCAAACATGTACGTTCTGATGACTGGCGTGATGTCGAGCCACGCGAAAATGTCATAAAACAAGCGCTATTTGATATCCTGCAAGATGTCGATGAGGTTGAGCGTCTTTTCCTCATCATCAAAGCACAGGACGAATATTAATGTTCAAACAGATCGAATTGGGCGAAATAACAGCAGAAGTGGTCTTCAAGGACATAAAGAACATACACCTGAGCGTTTACCCTCCCCATGGCAAAGTAAAGATATCTGCTCCTCTAAGAATGGATATTGATAAGATACGCATCTTTGCCATATCCAAACTTAGCTGGATAAAACAGCAACAGACAAAGCTTCAAGAGCAGGAGCGTGAAACTCCACGTGAATATCTTGATCGTGAAAGTCATTACGTCTGGGGGAGGCGTTATATGCTTAAGATCATCGAAGCCAATGAAGCTCCTTCAGTTGAACTGAAACATAAAAAAATGATTCTGCGAGTGCGACCCGGAGCAGATGATAAAAAAAAGCAAGCTGTTCTTGATGCATGGTACCGTGACCAGCTCAGGAAAACGGTAAGCCCTTTGATATCCAAGTGGGAGCAATTGATGGGTGTGAAAGTGGAGCGTTTGTTTGTAAGGCGAATGAAAACAAAATGGGGAAGCTGTAATCACAAAGCACGGAATATCCTGTTGAACACCGAACTTGCCAAAAAGCCACATGAATGCCTTGAATACGTAGTCGTGCATGAAATGGCACATCTGCTGGAGCCGACACATAATTCTCGTTTTATTTCGTTAATGGACAAGTTCATGCCAAAATGGCAATTCTATAGAGATAAGCTAAATCAATTGCCAGTTAGCCATGAGAATTGGAATTATTAATTAGGAAAGTAATATATTAGAAGAAATTGGCTCTGTAGAAAACCTCGATATTTGATTGCTGATTTAAGTATGCAATAATTAGAAATGTATTAAATGAAATTGATAATAAGTAACTATTTCATCCTATGATGTTGAGTTTAATAGGTTTCTACAAAGCCTTTAATTTCATAATATTTATTTATAATCAGAGAAAAGTTATACAAAACTAGAAATCAATATCAAAAAATATAGTATTAGATTTTTGTTTTTTGAATATTACTTTGAGAGAAATAATTATGCAATCAAAAAAATATTCACTTCATTTTGATAAACTCATTGAAGAGGCACTTGAAATCAAAGAAATTAAAGAAAATATTTCAAAGACAGGATTTGAAAAAGATTATTTTAAATCAAAAATCGAAAAAAAAAAAGATGATATTTTGTTGACATTTAGCGATGAAGTTGATGAGTTTAATAGATTAAATAAACAACTTCGTGAAAGTACAGTTTATCTCCCAATTTTTAAAAAAAGATATCCGCGTTATGTGTCTTTTTATTCTGCCCTTTTCATAGTTTTTGTTATTACTATATTCATTCCAGTTATGGGTTTTGATACAAATATAGAACTATCAATATTTGCTAGTATGGCCATAGCATTTATGGTACATAGATCCAAAAATATCCATGAAGTTGAAAAACCAGAGAAAATGATAATAGAAATGGAAGAAATTGAAAGCAAAATACATAGAACTATTTTACTAAATGGAATCTTGCCTCAATTAAGACTTTTAATTAATGAAGAATTGAAAGAAGCTTTTAACTTTTCGTTACCAAAAATCGATTATCAAGGTTTAGCAGAAGTGTTTGAACCTAAATTTGAAGTATCAAGAAAATCTAAAGAAAAACTTGCACGATGGCTAAATCTCATGCCACATGGAAGCTTAGGTATTACTGGATCACGTGGAGCTGGGAAAACAGCTTTGATTGATTCATTTTGTAAATCTTCTACGTCCACAGATGGTAAGATCAAAACAATACCTATTCAAGTCTCTGTACCCGTGAAATATGAATCACGTGATTTCATATTATACTTATTCCTACAAGTATGTGAGGAAGTAATTAAACATGAAAGTGGTAGTAGATTATATCTAAAAAGGACTGATAGCAGTTCTATATTGAAAAAATACAAACGAATGATGATTGTATATTTCGTACTGACCATCTTTTTAATTACAGCAGGGTCTTATATCTTCATTAGAAATTATATTGCTATGTTGTGGCAGATGAATTATTTGGAACATCAAATAATGTTAAATGAAATTAATTCGGGTATAGGTTTTCTTCTTTTATGTGCAGCATTTATAACAACATTGCAAACTTTTAGACTTTTTTATTTTATGAGAGGTATAACCACTCATTTTGAACAAGCAAGTGAATGGATTGATAACATAAGGTTCCAAAGTAGTTATTCATCTGGTTGGTCAGGTTCCCTAAAGCTTCCTATGGGATTAGAAAGCAATATAAAATCTGCAAAAATCCTATCTAAAAACCAGTCAAGTTTACCTGAAATAGTCAATGGTTATCGTGATTTTGTAGGAAGTTTAGCCAGAAAATATAAATTCATTATAGGAATTGATGAACTAGACAAAATATCATCAAATGAAAAGGCTCACCAATTCTTAAATGAGATAAAGGGAATATTCAATATAGAAAACTGCTACTATTTGATTTCACTTTCAGAAAACGCAATGAGTGCTTTTGAAAGAAGAGGTTTACCTTTCCGTGATGCGTTTGATAGTTCTTTTGATGGTACCATTTATGTAGACTATCTTAATCTTAAAGAAGCAAAAGAACTCATCAAAAAAAGAGTAATAGGGATGCCAGTTCCATTTATGTGTTTCTGTTTTTGTATGTCTGGAGGATTAGCCCGTGAGCTGATTCGTATATGCAGAGATATTGTTGATTCTGCAGAGTTCTCTTCTGAAAAAAACAATCTTGCAAATATATCTCGTATGTTAATTCTAGATGATATGAAATCAAAGATATATGCAACATCTATGAAAGCTAAAAATATAGAATTGAAAGAAGAAGTAGCACACTTTATTAATCAAATGTATAACTTTGAAAAGCAACTAGATGAATCAGGTAATGCGTTAAGTTATGACGCCATTAATGTTTTTTATTCTAACTATATATCAACTGAAAACAGAGAATCAAGATACATTAACGAGAATTATTTGGAATTAGTATCGTTGAGGAAAGAATTAATAGCCTATTTATGTTATGCTATAACACTTATGGAAGTCTTTGGTGACACAGAGGAGTCACATTTCAATAATCACATACCCAATGCTTTTGAACAACTAGCCAAAATTCGGCAACATCTCTCTGTCAATCCAATTGTTGCTAAATCAGAAATTGAAAGTTTCAGGATAGAACATAATATGAATGTTTGTGGCGTACTTTATCCTCAGATCAATTATTTTGCATAACTATAAAAACAATCGTATATTTATGCAATTTCAAAAATATGTGGACTTTGCGATATCATTATTAACATCTGAAAATTAAGATTGCAAATGAAATCCAAACTCACGAACTCTTATGAGAATGGATCTTAAGCACATCGCCTTTGGCCAAGGTGGGCAACTCATAAAAAGGTGCTTTTATGTATCTATTATTAAGTTGTGGTAAAATAAAAAGAGAAACTGAAAAAATCAGCCTTCCTTTTCCTCTTTCTGTGCTTCTGTTTGCTCCATAATCTTACCCATAAGCTCACGTATAGAAGGATCGCTCATGAACGCATCCACCAGTTTCTTCTGTGTTTCATTAGACTTAATAAGCTTTTCTTTTTCCTCTTCTAAATCTGTAGCACGTCCCTTATCTTGATATGCTAATGAACGGTTTGCATCATTCTGGTCACTGAGTTCCTTGTTCTCTTCCTTTAGAACTTTGAACTCAGGAGAAGTTGAAGCGTCTGCTCTCTCATCAATAAGTAAAGCAAGGTAGTTCTCCATATAAACCTTCTTCAGGAATTCTGTATCAAATTTTACATATGCCTGTTTTACTGCACCCAATGTATGCCCCATCATATGTTCAATGACATCACCATCGACTCCAGCATTCCTTAGTGTTGTGCTGAAGTATTTCCTCATGTTGTGACTACACATCAATCTAAATGTACTTGGTCGCCTTGTATCCTCAACCTTGTTTGCGATAGCTTTATACAACTCAATAATCAAGCCTGATATCAGAGCACGATTAAACTCTTCCTTGTTACGTAGGTATCTTCCGAATTTCTTCTCCAAGATGAACAATGGACTATCTAGAGTCACCTTTATTGCCTCATGCAACTTCTCTCCATCTGAACTATCTTTGAACATTTGTTCTCTTTTCATAAGGTAAGTATTCACAGCTCGTGATGCCTCTGGAGATAAGAAAGTAGTGAAATCGATCTGTGTTTTCTGTCTCCTCAAAGAGAGTGTTGTAATCTCTGTCACAGGGTCATATCCATCTCTAAAATCCTGGACAGTAAGGTTACATATGTCTGATGCAGCGAGACCTGATGCAATTCCTACCAAAATGATAGCTTTGTTTCTTATCGATGCTATCTTAATAGCCTTCAAGATTAGTTCACGATCGGGCAACTTCTGATTTTCTTTTTTTGGTCTTGCACGTACTTCCACACTGCGCAAAGATGCTGGAACAGGTAAATAGTACGTCGAAAAGAATGACCATATCTTATTGACATAGCATCTTATACTGGTTGATGCATAGGGAAGTATTCATAGTAGTTGTCAATCCATCTAGATGTTCCCTGAAGCTTTCAATCATCTTGAAATGTGTCATCATATGTGGCCTTACTCCATCATCATACTCATGCTGTGCAATATGCAGAAGCTTGGAAGGAGACAAACTTGTAAACTCTGTGAACAATACAAATGCAGAAATATAACCTTCCAATGTTCTTTGTGCTTTCAATCCCCATCATACGGAATAGTTCCTGAAGGGCAGGATCATTTTTTAGTTCATTAAACTTCATTTTACCGATTATCCCAAGACTGAAAACATCGGGTATAAACCAGAAATTCCATGAAGAAGAATGCTGAAGCTGATAAGCCATTTGCTCTGAATGCTCATGTAAGGGAAAGATTGGAAATGTGGGAAGCATTTTGAAATGGATACCTTCAAAAATAAATGTCTTTGATTACAGCTCGATTAGGGTTTTGCGGATCAACAAGCAGTGTAACTTCGTCACCCTCATTAAAACAATTTGTATAAATAGAATGACTTAAAGCGTTTCCTCTCCAATATTCTATTCCTTGATACGTATATTTATATTCAACTCTTTTTTTGGAAAGAATATATTCCAATGAAATATGGCCGGTGACTTCTACTCCTCGCATATATAATGCCCAAAATAAAAGGACTCTCCAAACAAGCATAATTATTCCACTATAGTAATTATGACCAATTTTTGTTGTGATAATAGAAGATCTTCAGTTACTGGAACAATCCCTCTTCTAGTCAATGTATAACCGAAGTAACTTTTTATTTCATCAAGCCCCCAAAACATGATAATTGCTGCTATTGATAAATGTGAAGCACGATCACGTAATATAATTCGACCTAATGGAAATAATCTATTTTTCTCCATGTAAGTACTTTTGAATTTCTTTTTACTTAAAGATATAATAAACAGACTTACAAAATAAAGATTATAAGTTCTGTTTTTTCAGCTTACTATATCCATTTATAAGTGTGCAACTGGAGCAATTTGAACATTTTAATCGAGTATCTCGTCCAGGTTGCTTGCAGAACTGCACAAATATTTAATGACTTTACTCTTTTTTCATTATTGGATGAATATCCATGTCTTGGCAGTTTCAAAATTGGACTAATACCAACCTGCCAATCTCCTCCGGATCTCCACCTTCTCACCATCTGTGAAAGGCAAGCCCTGGTAATGAAGCATAGATGTCAAACTATCATGTCCTTGGCGTAGACAAATCACGTTAATTGGGATATCTGCAGTGATCATCCAGGACTCTATACTTTTTCTGGTGGTTTTGCTACTCAACCCTAATGAGTTCAGGCCGGATTTTTCACCCCATCTCAAAAGGTTCTCATTCCAGGCAGATCTTGAAGGAGGTTTTTTATTCTTGAAGAAATAGTCCAGGACATTCTCCAGCTGGCCAGGGATGGGATGCACATACCTTTCAAGCTGTTTTCGTTTGGCCTTCTTCTGGGCTTCCTCTGGAAGATGGATTGTCTTGCGAATCTTCCACCACCACTCAGGATGATCGTGCAACCTCTGTACCTCAACATATCTCATCCCAGACCAGAAGCAGACATCAAAGATAGTTTTAAGATACATTTGTGGAATACTATCTCTTAGTTGATCTATCTCATAAGGTCCTAGGACTCTTACACCATTGACTAGGATAGGCTCGGTCTGTTTTGAGGTGATTGAAATCATGCTGTTTTATTAAAACAACAAAATTCTATTAATTTTTATGGT
This sequence comes from Methanolobus sp. ZRKC5, assembly GCF_038446525.1. Classification (GTDB taxonomy): domain Archaea; phylum Halobacteriota; class Methanosarcinia; order Methanosarcinales; family Methanosarcinaceae; genus Methanolobus. The sequence continues at coordinate 698,147 of NZ_CP151792.1, read as the reverse complement.
TCTACCTGAGGAGATATCTCTGGATTCTGCAGCAAAAACTTGTCGTTATAGGATAAAACGACAAGACAAAATTAGTATTTCTTAAACACCAGGGGAGAGAATACTGGAAACCATTAAGTGATGTATTTCTTGATTACATCGACCATCCAGAATCCAAATTTGAAGGGGATACAGGAATTCTGCAAAGGAGACATCTGCAACCTAAAGGATGCGTGTATATCGGTAAGGAAGCTAACAAGGTTGAGATGCAGGAGCTTGAGAGTAATACTGTTGAGACTTATCATGATATTGAAAAGATAAGGGAGTTTGTTCTTGGTTTAACTCCTGCTGAAGCTAGGAAAGTTGGGATTAAGTACAGGAGTACATTGAATAAATTAAAGGACAGGGTAAGAGAAGGAGAGTTTAACCTGAATACTAAGGAAATGAGGAAAATAATTGAGTATTTGATCTGAAGGCTAGGCAAAAAAATTAAAGAAGGGTAAATTACCCATCATAATTCTGTATCAGATTAATGGTTCTCTCAGCTTGGTCAATTAAAAACTCAGCCTGAGAAGCATCCAATCTTTCTTCCTCTACCATCTCATTAACGAATTTTATGAAATCCTCAAGCTTCTTGATAGCCTTGTCATAATCGTCTTTATCAAGCTTCTTGATTACATTATCAAGTTTGACATTGAGGACTTTTTTGGTGGAAGCATCTGTATCATGCAGACCAAAAACATGTTCTTTGAGATTTCCAATCGCTTCTGCCGGATTCTTTTCAATAACATCCAAAGTGAACATGTATACATCCACATTTCCATTTCGTCCATCCGTCCATACAATCCTATCTCCGTAGATTGAAGGTGCGGCTTGGATAGATTTGTTTGTAGTTATCTGGTATTCGGTGTCTGAAGTGATATTATACATGAAGATATCCCAATTTCCAGTTCGGTTATCAGTCCAGACGATCCTATCCTCGTAGATTGCTGGCTCAGATTGATAAAATTCGTTTGTAGTTATCGGCTGTTCAGTACCTGAAGTGATATTATGCATGTAGATATCAGTGTTACCATTACGGTAATCATACCAAACTATAAGGTCTTCATAAATTGCAGGAATACGCTGATCAGATTCATTCGTGGTTATCTGAATTTCGTTACCTGAAATCATATCATACATGTAGATGTCCTTGTTCAGGTTGCGTACATCCTCCCATACTATCCTGTCTCCATAGATTGCAGGAACCCATTGGGATTGATAGTATTCAATCACAGGAGATTCATTGTCTGAAGTGATATTGTACATATAGATGTCCCCTAGACTACTATTACGATAATCAGTCCATACTATCCTATCTCCGTAGATTGCAGGATGGCGTTGAACTGATTCATTTGTAGTTATCTGGTATTCAGTGTCTGAAGTGATATTGTACATGAAGATATCCCAATTTCCGGTGCGGTTATCATGCCAAACTACAAGGTCTTCGTGAATTGCCGGAAGAAGTTGATCTGATTCATTGGTTGTTATCTGGTATTCAGTGTCTGAAGTGATATTGTACATGAAGATATCCCAATTTCCATTGCGATTATCATACCAAGCAATTATATCTTTATAGATTACAGGATCATATTGATGTGATTCATTTACAGTTATCTGTTCTTCGATACCTTGTGCGACTAAAAAATCATTAGCAACTACAGTTTCTACACTCATAATGAATAAAGTCATCAAAATACAAATCAAAATTTTGTATTTAATTCGCATTTACACCCACCCCTACAAATTATTAATTAATTAATTGTAACTCAAATGCTATGCTATTATGTTTTTTTTCTAAACAACGATATAATTTGCGAAACAATGCTACTTAAAAAGTTAACAGTTTAATCATTTATTAAGCATGTTTTTTTCAATAAGTATAAATATGGTTGTGCCATGTAACTACAAAACCGTACACTTTTTTCGCGTTGTATATATCCCCACACAATTGTGCGGGGTAATAGGTATCTTGAAATATAGATACTCAGAATTTTAAGAAGTCTGTTGTTAACACAAAAGTTGAATATCTAATACAAAATTTATTTTAACTAATAATTATATTTTGTTGTTCGAATGGGTGATTATAGCTATATACAAATTGGAAAGTTTGCAGTTAAAGAGTGGAAATGGGAGTTGCCACCAGAAAATGATCCAATTCTCAATTTTATTTTTTTAATGCAGGATAAAATAGTCGAAATTGATGCCGATCTCCAAAGAGATGAGGGAATTACAGAATACTACTGTAAATATGAAACAAATGTGTCTGAAGTAAAAAGTCGATTTGACAAATCTCATTTCACAGTAAAAGAAATTGACCATGTTATTTCAGAAGTTACGGGTATACCTATCAGCGACATTGAAACTGCACTTATGGATTCTGATATATATTATGAAGCTTACCTAAGTGATCTTGAAAATGAAAAATGTGAAAATCGGGCTGAATTGGAAGACTTATTTGACAAAAAAATAGAGTTAGACTACAAAATTAGAAGTTCTGATCTTGGAAACTACATAGAACTCCGAAATTTGAGAGAGATATTGGATCAATCAGAAAACACGGACCTTGTTTCTTTAGAGATACAGCAAATTACTGGAAATGAAGAAGAACTGAAGTCTTTTGATCATATAAACCTCGTAACAGAAGATTTAACCTCAGCTACAAGAATTGATAAGAAATATTTGGAAATGGCTAAGATCCACTATACAGAATATCATTTTGATTTAGTATATATCGAACTATTTATCTCCGTAGAATCTGCTTTGAGTGGTTATTTTAGAAGAAAATCTGAACAAGATGAAATCAATCTTGAAGGCACATTTAAAAACGTTAAGCTAATGGATAAAATCAAATTTACGATTTCATTTATAGGAAAACAGGAATTAGATGATGAATTAATATCATCTATTAACGACGCATACCATGTTAGGAATAATAAAATCCATAATAATCAGAAAAACTTTGAGAGAAATAAAGTGATCAAAGCGATTGAAGATGTTGAACGATTAGTTGAAATAATAAATAGTTTAGAGTAGTGATTCACACATAGCTAAGTATCTGTTTTTAAATCTCTCAATTATAGTATATTCTTAGAGGTTCAATTCATGACAATAGGAAGAACAATTTCAATTTATCTGCCAGATGCCAATCCACAGGGAGTGAAAATATGCGAGTTCTTTGATTCTATTGTCAAAGCTGTTTCTATTCCTCGAGCAAAGTTAGACGCTGGCTTGAAAAGACCAGAGCTTGAACAGCCGGGGCTTTACTTCTTAATAGGTGAAAAAGACGAAGTTGGAAAACCAAAAGTATATGTTGGTGAATCAGAAATACTAACAACTCGTTTAAATGATCACCACAAAAAGAAAGATTTTTGGAATCAAGCTATATGTTTTGTTTCAGAGAAAAATAATCTTAACAAAGCTCATATCAAGTATCTTGAAAATCATGCTTGTGAGCAGGCTAAATTAGTCAATAAATGTACTCTTGAAAATAGTAATACTCCCACTAAATCATCTCTAACAGATCAAGACCGGGATTTTGTTTTGCGTTTCTTTGATGAATTAAAGATTATAATGGCTACCCTTGGTTATCCTATTTTCGAACAAGCAAAACGTAGCAAGAAAAATACATACTATTGTAAGAGCAAGGATGCTGATGCTGTTGGTGAATATACTGAAGAAGGTTTTGTCGTCAACAAGGGATCAAAGTCAAACGTAGAAGAAACAACGTCTCTTCAACCAAGTGTACGAGCATTTAGAGCTAATTTAGTAGAAAAGGGAATTGTAAAGGAAGAAGATGGTGTCTATGTTTACCAAGAAGATTTTACGTTTTCTTCACCATCCATGTCGGCATCAGTTGTACTAGGCAGAGCTGCTAATGGATGGACGCTTTGGAAGGACAAAGAAGGTAAAACACTAGATGAAATTGTAAGACAAAAAGATAAGGAGGGAAAATAAATGGCTGAAAATATGATATGTCCTGAATGTCAAGTTCAAAATGTAAAAGCAATTGTTGATATCCAAGATCCCGGGTATAAAACACAAGTACTATACCAATGCCGTGAATGTAAAAACATATGGGGTGAGAAATAAATCATATGATCAAGAGTAATTTTACTAAATGGATAAAATGGGAAGACCGGAATAACCTACCTGATATTAAGTATCCGGGAATTTATTGCATAGCTCTCTCGGAATCAGATTTGTCTGAGCAAGATTTTACTTGGATTCGTGAAATTAAATATGTGGGTATGACTAACTCACGAAACGGACTAAAAGGTCGTTTAAAGCAGTTTAATAGCACTATTAACGGAAAGACAAAGCATGGAGGAGCTGATCGGTTTATGTATAAGTATCAGACCTATCAAGATCTTCTAAACAGACTTTTTGTTTCTGTTCGTCCATTCATATGTGATGTTAAATCTAATACTCCTGAAGATTTAAGAACAATGGGAGAGGTAGCAAAATTTGAATATGAGTGTTTTGCAACCTATGCTAAAAAGTACAACTGTCTGCCTGAATTTAACGATAAAGCAAAATCAGATAAATTAAGCAGAAAAAACAAAAAAAAATAAAAAAAGAGGAATAAGCTCTCAGATGAGCTTATCCGCAAGTTCCCTCATAAACCTAGCATTCAGATTGATGTCTCCTGTTTGCTTTATCTTATCCTGAATCCTCTTCAGAGTGCCTCTGTAAGCAATACCTACTTTTCTCCCCATCTTGACATCCAGTTGCATAATCTTATCCATGATATCCTGTTTATTGAGGAAAACTTGAGCCTGTCCTATATCCAAAGCTTGATCATCAATGTTGTTAGCCTCCTTTCCAATCAGAACAACACTGTCTGCATGGATATGCCTGCGTTTCATCTGACCAATATCACCTTCATACTTGTACTCAGGATGATCTGCATACTGCATTATTGTTGTATTTAGAGATTTAAAATAATGTGATCCTTGCTTGATCTCACCTGTATTGTAGTCTAAAAATGGTTCATAGACTATTTTCTGTGAATCTTTAGAGAAAGGAGCAAGAGGTTTGATAGTTTGTCCATCATCCTCAATGGTTTGAAAACCAACAGTGCAGAAATTAAAAGGTTTGATCTGTTCAGACCATGGTTTGCCTTCATTGATCGTCTTAAACCTCTTCAACACATTAGCAGTACTGACTGTGAGCCTTGAGATAGCATAGAGATTAGAATACCTCTCTTCAATATCTATTGGCTTTATAATCCCATAATGTAAGCGAAGAATATCCAGCCAGACATCAGCATGCCAGTCTTTATTACCATTAGGAAATGGATTAGTCAAATGGCCTAGACCATGTAGCTTGTAGGATCTCTCATGCTCATAGAAGCTAAAATTCTCACCTTCTTTGTTGTAAAGAGCATACCTCTTAGAACATATTCCATAGAACCACATATCCTCTTTTTCAGGTTTTAGCAAAGAGATGTCAAGGTCATAAGGGTTTAGGGGCTGGAAATAATCCACAATCTCCTGAGCGTGCTCAGGCGGAACAAACACAGAGTCGGTGTCCATGTAAGCATGGGCTGCACCAAGCTCTTTTACCTTGGCCTCGGCCATGGATAAAAACAGCCGTGCACCGGAAGTGATCATCACTGCAAGCAGTGGATGAAAGTACTTTCCGGCCTTTTCATATCTATTCTCAGAAGTATCAAAGCTATCAAGCCCATAGACTTCAATATCACTCTTCTTATCCTCTGGATTGAGTTCAATAAAGATCCCATAACTCATAGCATTAACAAGAATTTTGATAGCCTGTGCTTGACTCGATAGATGACGATACTCTGATGAGTCTCTATCCATACTCTTCATTCTAGTTTTGATATTCTGTCTCTCTTCAACAAAGGTCTGAATGAGATTATCTTTCTTAGGATCAACTTCAATACCAAGAATAGAAGATTTCACAAGACTATTTTGCATACCTGAAGGGACAAATCGAGTTGCTTCAACAATCTCAGGTACTTTCCCTGTCGAAAGCACAGAACCGATTACATCGAGCAGGGAAAAACATATTGGAGACTTGGAAGAAAGATAATTAACTCCTACATTCAAGCTTTGTTTCTTACCATTATAATCCATTCTTGTAGGTAGTATATCGTTGTCAGGAATGATCTTGACCATTCCAACAAAGTCTTTCCAATTTTCCTTATTCTGCAAGTACTCAAGAGATACCTTTGAAAGCAAGTCTTTGATCTCTTCAGTCGCATCCACAGTCCGTAATTTCTCGGCTATTATGTACTTCCACATATCCAGAATCATTGTAACAGATGGGTACATGCTGGTAAAATCAAGAACTGTAACTTTTGTGGGTTGCTTCCTGAACATACATTCACAACGGCCACCAAAGTAAGCCGTCATGATATTACCAAGGGTATCAGGTAAGAATAGAGGGTTTTGTTTGTGGAATGGTTGAATTCCCAACTGATCAAGAGCGTATTTTCCAAGGGAAGCTGCACTGAATATCTTTGTTAGAGGAATATCTATCTGGTATAGATCAAGTTCATCAAGCAATTTCAAGTACACGTCATAGGTTGATTTGACATCCATAATCAAATAGTCAATGTACCTTTCAGTAACAATACCGTGTTCAATACCTTTCATCTTCTTGTTTTTTGTGTCAAGCAACTCACATGCCTTATCAAGTGAGATACGTTTCTTTTGCAAAAGAACTTCAGCAAGTGTTTGAGCATCAAGGAAATGACCGGGAAAATAATCTTTACCCTTGTTTTGTTTGGTTGTAGAGAACTTATATGTGTAAGATTCTCCCATCTTACGGATGATTATGGGTGGATTGTAAGGATTGTCTGATAATGTAAGTGTAAATCCGCCTTTGTTTCCCTTCCTTGAATCTCCTGTTTTCTTTGCTATTCTGCTAATATCGAATGCTAGATTGAAACCAATGCAAAGAGTACCAAGACCGTATATTTCAGGATAAAATACCTCATCTACGAACTCTTTTAATGAATAGAGTGGAAGGTCTTGCTTTATTGGATATGCCAGAGTAACTTTATTCTCACGGTCATCTAACATAGAGGGGTCATGGAATAACCCTTCATGCTGAATGTATCCATCCTGGTATATCTGAAAGAAACCAATCTTTAGGTTTTGATATTGATCAGTTGTTGTTTCAGTATCAAAGACCAATACTCGGTTATGTCTCAAAGGAGGCTCTTTTCTTTGAGGATAGTTTCTATTAATAGGGTTGCACTTTTGAGTGAAAGCCCTTACAGCTATCTTAGACATTTACAGTCATCCCCATACCAAGATTGATTAATCGCTGTCCAAGATCCCTTAGTAAAGCACCAATTGAGATAATGTTAAAGGCTTTCAGATTTTGCAGAGAAGTATCTTTAGATCTTGTTTTAGGACTGAGTTTGTTCTGTTCTGCTGTTATCTTTATATGACAGTTCTGACATAGCGGCTTAACCCAGTCTGAATTATTCCTTCCATCAACATGATGCATTTCAATGACTTCTTTATTATCTTCTCCACAAACAGCACATGCAATAGGTGGTTTCTTGCCTTTCTTGTTTCTTCTAATGTAATTCGCATATTCATCTTTTTCCATAGTTTACACTCCTTAGTTTTTGTATATCTCTAAAAATTCAGGCTCTTCCTGAGCTTGTGTTATTTCGTGAAGTCTGTCAAGGTCTGTCTCAAAATAGTGGACTTTACCTTCAGCATCAATAATTGGTCTATCTCTGAACTTGTCAAGAAACGAAGGATCATTTCTGTTTACAGCTATTGATACATAGGCAAAGTACTCACCAATCAAAGACCGATCCTTGGAACTGGCTGTAACGATGGTTCTCTGCCCTTTCCCATTTTCATAGAATAGCATCTCAGCTTCGACTTTATCTGAAGCTGTGACTTTCCATTTCCCGCCTGATTTGTGGAGGTACTTTCCAAGATGTTTGACAGCAAACTCCTTGCCAACACCAAACCTTTCAATTACATGACTCAGGTAATTTCCATTTCTCATTTCCCTGAGCATTTTGATTGATAGGTGGCGGTCTCTCTTTTCCTGTGAAGAAAGAAGCTTCCAAGATCTTGTACTTAGATCATGGTCCTTTAGAGTTACATTTCTCAATTCTTTGAGAGCAAAGTTTGGGAAACGTTCATGCATTCGGATTATTCTTTTTGCATATCTGGTATCTCTCGGTTGAGCCTTTAACCATTGACCATAGGTTCTGTATTCCTTGGAAAAACGTTTCTTAGTCATAGTTCTTCCTCGGCTAACTTGAATAATGCTATTCGGAGCACTTCAGCCTGAGAGCATCTTAGTTTTTTAGATAGCTGTTCTAATTTATCCCTAAAATAGGGAGCTAACGTTATTGTTAGCCTGTTTGTAGGTTGACTTTTAATCATCAACATCCAAAATAACCGAATGTATTATATTCAATTGTGACATGTAATATGACATCTAATTTGATGTGTTTTGTCATATAATTAAGACAATTTTACATTTATTTAGTGGGATTTGTCCGATATTTAAAAAACATGACATTTATAAAAAAACAGAGGTGTTCTCATGAGTAAGCAAGGAAAAAGCAAAGATTTAGCTGAAGAATTGAAAGAATACCTCTCTAGCTACGGAATTGTAAAGAGGGAAGATATTATAAATGCCTACGAAAGTCACCGCAGCAAAAGAACAATTATTCGACGATTAGATGAATTGAAAGATGCTGGGTTCATAGATATATTAAAAGCTGGACAAGTTGAAAAATACGGCATTGAAGCACCGAATAAGAAATTCAAGTATGTTGTTCTAAAACAAAGCCTTGAACTGATAAAACACATTGATTCTGTTTTGGAGCTGTTTGATAGTGGAGATGATGAAGACAAACTTACAGCTTTAGCAGAAATAGATAGTTACAAAAATGTCTATTCATTGTATCCCTCACAACTGGATGTTCTTGTCAGGAATCTAGATGAAGATAATATTGAATTAACATATTATATTTTAGTTATTCTTTCTTACAATATCATTGATAAATGGAATCAACCAAGAGATGTTCCTGCTCTACTTGATAAATTGAGAATACTTTTGGCAAAAATCTCCTCATTACCTCAGAAACATTCAGCTCTAAGAGGTCATGTCATTGCTTTGCTTGGCATATACGAAGATGGGGCCGTAATTGACCAACTTACTGAGGATGCTCGAACAATGGATGATCTCTCAAATGTTAAAGATGAGTATGATAAAAGATATACAGCAAAAGTTATTGAGAGCCATCGGACTGTGCTTTTCGATCTTGAAATTGAGTTGAGGAAAGATGGGAAAAATACAAACGCCAAAGTTCTCTCTCAAATAAGGTATCAGGCAAAGAAGAATCTTGGTTTAGTAGAAAGTGGTGAGATTCCAGGAGTTGACTTAAAATGAAATTCCTGCTGCTAAATGGTCATGGCATTGATATGCGTGTAAGTGGGGCTAAGCTCCATATCAAAGATGGGAGAACCTCAAGCACTGAAGATCCAGAGGAATACGTATTTTCTCCAAAGAGAATAGATGTTGATAGCATTATCATCTATGGCCAAAATGGAAACCTTACACTTGATGCAATTCGATGGTTGATCAAACATAATGTTCAGATCTCAATACTCAACTGGGATGGCAAATTACTGACAACAATGCTACCTTCTGAGAGTACCAATGTCAAGACAAAGTTTGCTCAATACCGAGCTTATGAAGATGATAAGACTCGAATCCAAATAGCTAAGAAGTTTATTGAGGCTAAGTTTGATAAATCTCAGGTGGTGCTTGATTATCTTAAACAACGTTATCCTCTAATAGAGTATGATTTCTCACCAGATCTGAAGAAGCTAGAATCTGCCAAGAAGGTTAGTGATATTCTAGGTGTGGAAGGTGGAGTTGCATACAAGTACTGGAATGAATTCTCAAAGATCGTTCCTGAGAAATACGATTATGAATCCAGAAGTGACCAGAGCCGGGGGGCCATAGCAGCCGGGGATATGGTAAATGTCATGCTCAATTACGGCTATGCTTTGTTAGAGGGAGAGTGCCTGCGGGCCATTAATGCTGTGGGGCTAGATCCCCATGTAGGTTTTCTCCATGAAATGAATCCTAGCAAGAATAGTTTAGCCTATGACCTGCAAGAACCTTTTAGATTCCTTGTTGATCTAGCTGTTATCAAGCTTATAGAGACTAATGGTATAGATAAGACGGATTTCATTAGAACTGAAAGCTATTCTCTGAGACTGAGGCCCACTGGCGCTAAGAAACTAACCGAAGCAGTCAACTCGTGTGTTAACACACGAGTTAGCTATCAAAACAAGATGTCAATGTGGAGTTATGTGATATTCCTGAAAGCTAGGGAATTGGCTCAGTATTTAGTTGGTAAACGACAGGACATTGATTTTGTTAATCCCCAGTATGCAACAAGGCGGCAGGATACAAGCGACATACGACAGAAGATACTCAGTATTTCTTATACTGATTGGAAAAAGCTAGGATTTTCTAAGGGTACATTACATTATATGAAGCAAAATGCGAAGGCAGATAAGCCTTTTACGCTTAATGCTCATGTAAGAGAACGTTTGGATAAGTGGGAGAAACTTGTTGCAAATGGTTAATTTTTGTGTCCTTTAGTTGTCCTTTTGTCGTTTTCAATGACAACTCAGGAGACAAATGCAAACGACAGACAAGAGACAGACTCAGGAGACATAGGCGACAATTAAAAACTACAATGTAAAATACATACTATCCGAAATTGTAACTTCAAAAATGATAAGAATAAATGATTATTACTTTCATTAATATGATATTTACAAAATCATAAATTTTATTAGCATTGAAGAAACTATATACTATTGAATGGAGAAAACAACTGACAATACCATTTCCACTGATCTGGAGGATAGGGTTCAATTTATTACAACAACACTAAGTTCAGTACCTTTGATCGGTGGTTTTATATCTGCTTCTGCAAATTTAGCAATTAAAAAAAGACAAGATAAAAGATTATCTGATTTTTTAGCTAAACTCAATGATAATACTGAATGTTGTGAATATAAAGAATCCATTCCTACTAATCATCATTTTTTAGGACGAGATGAAGATATAAAAAATATTAATGATTCTGGTTCAAGAGTTATCGTAATAGAAGGAATACCAGGAGTAGGAAAAACATATCTTGGCACTGAACTTGCTAAACAACATAATTTAGAGGGAAAAGTATTTTGGTATACAATCAACGAGATTGATTCAGCAAAAACTATTTTATGTCAATTGTCTTCATTTTTACATCAAAACAACTTTTCTAAAGCACATGGCTTACTCTGTAAAGGAAATAGTGATTTAAATTTTCTAAGCGATATTATAATTGAAGAATTAGACAAAGATTCATTTGTTTTGTTTTTTGATGATTATCATACTTTAAAAGATAGTCAAGCTAAAGCTATTTTTGAAAAATTAAAGAGAAATCTTAGAAAAAGCATATTTGTAGTTATTACTCGACCGTCTCCATTTTGTAAGTTTTATACAGAACATGATCTTTCTTCTGATAATATATTTCATGTCAGTTTAAAAGGGCTAAATTATGATTCTAGCAGGAAAAAATTATCTAATTTAGGTTGTAACGTAAATGAAAATACGCTTTTAAAGATTTATGATTTGACTGAGGGACACCCTATTGCACTTGAACTGATCTCTTTATATGATAAAAATGTTTACGATTTGGAATCCCTATTTAGTCAATCTCCAATCCTACCTGATAATCTAGTTTCTTATCTCTTTAATGAAATATTTTTAGGTTTGTCTACTGAAGAAAAACAGGTCTTAAAAGCACTTTCAGTCTATAGGACAGCCGTCAACATTGACGCTATAAAAGCACATGGATTGTCAAATGCAATTGAAACTTCCTTTAAATTATCCGGAAAGCACTTAATTGAAAAAAATGGCAAACTCTATTCATCTCATCCCATTATCAAGAATCTTTCATACTCTTTAATTGAAAATAAAGCGTCATATCACGACTTTGCAGCTGAATATTATCTATCCAAAAAGGTAGTTCAAACAAATGAGATAATCGAATTGCAATATCATTTGCTTAACGCTGGAGACGATTTAAATTCTGCTTTAATCACACTACACACTAGTGAATTGCTGCTTAGGCAAGGGTATGTAACTCCTTTGTTTGAACTCTTGCAACTGTACAAGCAAGAAACATTACCTCCCGAAGTTTGGATTTTTATTGGAACCATACTTGGAAAAATATATGTCATAAAACATGATCTTGATAGTGCTGAAAGCAAATTTACTGAAATGTTAGATTTGTCTTATAAGTTAGACTATGACAATGGTGTTTCATCTTTACTTAACAATCTCTCTTTAATATATCTAAATAAAGGAGATGTAACTAAATCCTTGGATTTTCAACTTAAAAGTTTAAGTTTATACGAACCTCAAGACGATATAAAAGGGAAAATAAGCTGTTTAATAAATATTGGTTCTGTATATTTAGAAATTGGTGAAGTAGATAAATCTTTTATGTATGCTAATGAAGCTTTGAGTGAAATTGAAAGCGTTAATTTTCCTGACATAGAATTGGTACTCTTTAATTTATTGGGTTTAATATACAGGGCTTACGAAGATTGGGATAAAGCAATGTCTATGTTTGCCAAATGCAAAAATATAGCAGTTGAAATTGGAGATTACAGTGGAATTGCAAATGCCAGTGCAAATTTGGGTAATATCTATGCAGATCGAGGGCAATTAGAGAAAGCTGAAAAAGAATATCGCCAAGAAATAAAAGCTGCAAAACAAAGTGAGGAGGTTCTTTCAATTGAGGCTGCTTATGAGAATTTTGCGACTTTATTGGCCGATAAAAAAGAATATGATAAATCTAATAAATGTTACAATCAAGTTTTAGATTTATGTTGGCAACATGGTTTAGTTCAAAACGCTGCTACAATTTATTCTAATATATCATCCAATTTCATTAACAAAGGTGATTATGATTTAGCCTTACACAATTGTAAATTAGCAATAAAATACGCTAAAAAGACAGCTTTCAAGGATAATTTAGCAAACTGCTTGTTAAACTTAGGTGAAATTCAAGAGAAACGATGCAATCATAAAAATGTTCTTGTTTTATATAATAAAAGTATCTCACTTTGTGAAGAAACAAAAAATAATTATACAAAAGCATTTGCCTATAATAAATTAGGAATTTTTTATAATAATAAAAATGATTTCGATGAGGCAATTAAGTACTTCAATTTGAGTTTGGATTTATTTTCAAAATTTAATTCAACAACTCATTGTTTAATGGTATGCCAAAACTGTATCATGATATATGATAAATTGGAAGATTATAATAATACTATAAAATTATATGAACGAATGGTAGTTTACCTTTTAGATTTAAACGATAAAAAGAAGCTTTCTTCTACCTATATGGAATTGATTCCTAAAAAATATCAACAACATAACTGGCTTGATTTAGAAAAGTTGTGCAATGACAAAATAAATCTCGGTCGAGAACTAAGTGAAAAAATGGATCTTGCTTCCACATATGGGTTTCTTGCTCTTGCTTTAAAATACACTAAAAAATATACTGAATCCGTCGCAGCACATAAAGAAGCTATTAGTATTGCCAAGGAGATTAATGATTTTGAGTTGATGGCAATGTTCATTAATGACATGGGCACTACAAATCTTATAATAGGAAACCCTAAAGAAGCTGAAGCGAATTATCTCCAAAGTATAGAGATTAAAGAATCAAATGGAAACGAAGTTGGAATTATACGAACATACTATAATTTAGGTATATTGTATGCAAGTATGGGGGACTTGCAAAAAGGACTTGAATATCTTGAAAAAGCTGATGACTTTTACTATCAACGTGGTGACTTTGATAAAGCTGACCAAGTTTTTAGCACAATTATTACAATCACATACACCAATCCTAAAGATATTATTGACTCACTTATCATTAAACCGTTTTAATTTGAGTTAAAATCGGCTCTGTAGAAAACCTAATTAAATCAACATCTATAGCCTAAATTCTGCAAAAATAATCAATATTCTGAACCACATTTCGAAATTTTATTGATATGCATAATTGTTTGAATTTATAGGATTTCTACAGAGCCTTAAAATCATAATGTAATGTAGATTTCATAGAGGCAGTTGAACTTCTCAAAATTGATTTTCTATATTTTGCAATTGGTATTAAAATCTATTTTTTAAGAGGTCTAATATTTTATCGTACTTATGTTTTTCATCCAGTTTACAAGCTGATGTATAATTAATTTCAAAATTATCTATTTCATTTGAATCATCCAAAGTCCAATAATAATAGTAATTGTTTGTATCATATTTTCTGTTTCTTATCATTTTGATGATGTCAATATTACCAGCTTCATAAATTGATTTATCAACTTTTTTAGGTAAATCTTCTTTAACTATACGGCATTGTCCAGGTTTGATTTTTGGCTTTACTTCTGAATTTAAGTAAGCAGAAATGTAAGCATTGCTAATGATTGGGTTTTTAGTAATGCCTGTAAATTCAATTCTATCTTGATAGCTAAATTCTCCATAAGCGATTGATGTTGTTACCATGAAGTTATCTCGTAACATAGCGATATTTAGCTGTTTGACTATATCCAACAACGATTTAAATGATTTATATATCCTGTTTGCAGACCTAGTTTCATTTCTAACAAATAAAATACAACAATCAGAAACAAATATACCCTCGACTTTGAATTCATTGTGCTGAGTTTTTAAAATCGAATAACCATTATGAAAAAAACTATCAATCGCTTTCACGGCTTTTTCAGGTTCATGCTTCATGTAATGTTTGAAACCAGAAATATCTACAAAAGCAACAAATGTTTTTCCATTATAAGTTTCAATAGGCATATTTTATTAAAGGTTTTTATTCATTAATTAATTTATTTATATTATTTTTTGAAGATCATAAACTTCACAAATCAAAGTGGTTCAAGATTTTTAATTTTTTCAATCTCACGTATTGAAACAATATGGCAATTTTCTAAAACATCTATAGGCTCTTTATTAGCTGTTATTAACACACTAACATATTTTTTTATTTTACTTGAGTCAAAGCCAAAGCGTTTCAAGTTGTTTTTAATATATTCTATTCGTCGTCTCTGCTTAGCCGGTTGCTCTTTAAATTTTTTGATTATTGTTTGCTCTCGAGTACCTGAAATAAATTCACTAGTTATAAAAACATGTTTACAATCAATCACAAACAATTTTTCAGTTTGATAACTATAAGCAACAATATCGATTTCGAAATTACCTGGATTATCTAAGTCTTCAATATTGACTAATTTTTTAGTAGCATCATTCGGTTGGTCAGTTTTCAATCCAATATCTTCTAAGATTTTGCATACTTTGTCCTCGAATATATAACTTTCTTCAGATAATTTATCTTTAAATTCCTGGGAATATAATGCTTTTAAAAGTTTTGCAAAAATGCCAAGTGTTAATGGTGGAACCAACAATTTACTTCCGTCAGCATAAATGAGTGGATAATTTATTTTATCTCCAACTTGTGATACAAGTAAATCATATGTCCTTTGAACATTGAAGCCATTAATTTTTATGATTTTTTTAAACTTTTTCTTACTTACACGAGTAAGTGAACATTCAAACTCCAGAGGAGTTTGTTTTTCAACTTCTAATGTATGAAGAAAAGATTGAGATAATTTAACAAGCAACTCAGTATATTCTAAATTGTTTTTAAATTTATCTTGTTTTAATAAATTATGATTATTCATTGAAAGTTCAAGTGAAGTTTTAAGGTTAAGTGCTTCAAGGTGTTCTTCAATTATAGCATCATACCTTATATTATTAATTTGGTTATTATATAATTCAGTAGCTGAAATAAATCCATTATCATTATAATTCTGCATTATATCTTTCCAATCATCATGAAACTTGAATACCTCTATGACATTGGAATTTGTTGGTTCGGGCATTTTAATTCTATTTACTATTTTGCCAATTTCAAAATCTAGAGTTATATCTTGTACTTTATTGGCTGGAACAAGAAGAACACTACCCAAATTATCATTTATAAGTGATCGTAATCTTAGATTTACATTTTTCATATTTGTTAGATGTATTAACTTTTGGAAATTAGAGTCAAGTGGATTACATATTTGAGATCCTTTACTACCTTCAATTATAACTTTCGAGATTAATTCAGTAAGAACTACATATTTTCTAAAATTAGGCCCTCTTCCGTCTAAAACAGGTAAAAGATAACCTTCTCGTGTTACAAATAGAATCGGTAATAAAGATTTAGCTTCAAAAAGATTTATTAATCTTTTAATTTCTTGTCCGCTTTTTTTTATATCTTCATTTAACACATTTTTGCTTTCTTCTTTAGATAATATTTTTAACCCTTCACAAGTTGCACACCAGATTTTCTGATAATCAGACCCTTTACCAAAAAATAGTTGTGAACCACACTCTGAACAAAACATAAGCTAATAGTGGAAGGACAACTATTTAAAAATTATCAGACCATAAATATAGACGAAATTTCAACTTTTAAAAATTCTGAGTATCTATTTTCTAAGATACCTATTACCCCACACAATTGTGCGACGGGTGTAATTCGAACCAATTCTATCTTCAAAACTTGGAATTATACTTTCAAATTTGCCTAAAATATCAAGCTTATCTCATTCTACCGTATAATTGGAAGCTAGATTCACCTCACTACCCTTCTCTGGAGATCTCCTCTGGACTGACTAGCCCACCCTCATCCTGGCAGAAGCACGCAACACTCACAGTTTTAACCAATCTATCATTTGCTTGAGGCTATCGCTTTTCAGTTATACTATTATGTATGATTAAACAACTGCTGCTGTTGCGGTGTTTGTCTTCGTCCAGTTCTGTAAGGTCCGCTCAGAATACCCTAGCAATTCAGCAACTTCTTTCCATGTCCTATTCTCCTTAAGTATTGGCAAAGCTTTGTCAAACGCATTACTTTTGTTTGTGAGCAGTCTTATCCTGTTACCGTCAACAAGATCCTTCTCTCCGCTGACCTCTTTGAAAGCATTCTGGTAGAATCGGTTTGCATATGCCTCCTTCATCGCTACGTATTTGTTCCATACCTCAAGTGGAGGATGAGGGATATAGAGAGGGTCAATGGTAGTATGATTACCCCCACTGAACAGGATAAGTGGCTCAAGCTTTGTAAAATCAAATACCGGGTTGTGATTGATCCTCCAGTATTTAGCCACACCCAGGTTATTCTTGAAATCTATGGTCTTTGTTTCAATGACAGCATGGAGTAATGTTTTTACCTGCTTGTCAATGAACGACATTGAAGGGACAGTGAATATGACACATAGGTTCAGATGCCTGAAAAGCTGTGTCACGTAACCTATCAGTTTGTTCTGGATCCTCTGCCATTCCCTGGCTGGGATTCCTACACCTGCCTCGTCAAAAATAAGAGCCTGACCCTTCTTCATTTTAGGAATATATTCCAGGAAATCTTTTGGCGTGAAAACGATACGGGGATTATCCTCAAATGAAGGGTCTATTCTCCTGGCCAGCTCTACAGCATCCGCACTTTTTCCGGATCCGGTTTCACCCACCATGACACACATGAAATTCTTATCTTGCTCATTGATCCGGTGGCGGATCATGCCGGCAACGGCATCAATACTGGAGCTCATGGTTAACCTCTATCACACCAGTTTGCTCTTCAGCGAAGATATCATCTTTTCCACAGGCTGCACTTGGCAGGAACCTCTTCCTGTGCGCTAATCTCATCAAAGCCCTGTGTTTGCGTCTGACCAGGTCCTGCTCAATGCTGAGCTGAATTTGCTTTAGTTCATTCGGGGTTTTTGCATCAACACTATCTGTTTTCATCATCTCTTTCAATTCGGACTTATACTGTTTGTCCTTGTACGGATCCATTATGTTGTCCAGCTGCTCCACCAATCCTAAAATTGCTCCATTATTCTGAAATGCGGCATTCTGGACAATGAAATAATTGATCTGCAGAATAAGGTCTGTGAAATTGACTACCTGCAGGTTTGAACTATCTGCATATATGCGACTCATTTATTCACCTTTCAAGTTCTTGGAAATGACCAACGTATTCTCGTTCTTGATAGCAACACAAACGCTCTCCCCAACCTGTGCCCAATTTGAAGGGATTGTGACGGCTATTGAATGGCCTTTTTTCGATACTTTCCTGACAGATATGTTTTCCAGTTTTGACATTAATATTATCCCATTTAGCATATTCACTATCCCTTTTGTGTTATTAAAATATTAAATGTAGTTATTAGTGACTACAAGGGATTACTTTCTTGTCCTATTTATATAATGCACATATATCTTTCAGTGTCAGGTTGTGATACTTATGAATGAAAATATCAAAAAAGTAGCAAATTATCCGATCACTGTCATGATGATGCTTGTGGGAATGTTCCTGGTACTAGTTGATATGCTGGCAGCTGCCTTAAATGGCAAGTTTGTACAGGATGAAGCTGGATCAAGCAACGTGATAGGGGTCATTATCTCAACGATCATATTGCTGTATGTTGCAATTATCCTGGTAGGACAGTTCCAGACCCAGGCAGATGAACAGATGAATTCCGGAGCCCTGGCAAACGATACGCAGGCTCAGGCTGCATATGACAATGCAAAATCATCCGGATGGGGTGCGATCAATCTCATGGGAATGTATCCGTACATCCTTGGTGCGGTGGCGATCCTTGGAGTTGTCGTCATGATCAGCAGATAAGAGGTCGATATCGATGTATATCGACTTCTATTATCTTCTTTTTCTCCTTTCTGCAGGTTCTTTCATAGCTGCATTTGTGTTTCCTGAAAAGGATAACAAGTTGCTGTTCTCGATACTTTCCACGGTAATGTGGATCCTGACAGGCCTTGCATCATACTATGTTGAAAAGGTCAGTGTCCAGGTTGTGGGTGATCAGATCATAGAGCATACTACAGCGATCTATTCCACCAGTTTTGCCATGGTCTGTGGAGCGTTCATGGCAGTGTCACTCATCTATAGTGTCATCACTGGCCTGAGCTTCCTGCAGGAGATCAAGGGAATAAAAGAAAACGAGGGCATAAAATATGAGTGAAACAGAAGAAATTCCAAGATCTGCATATATGGGTTCTATTGCAGAGCTGATCGGAACTCCTGGGGATGTATCCTATGCACTTCAGGAGAAGTATTTTCCATTTATTAACAAGGTCATGCAGCTTAGCAATCTGACCAAAGATCAGATCATTGATATCCAGGACGATCAGGAATTAGCCCGGATAGAAGAGATCAATGGAAAACGCAGGTATGAGATCAGCGATACATATACAAGACTTGATTTCATCCAGCTGCGTGCATATTCCACTGCAGCTCTATCACTTTCATTAAACGGGTTTGCCGTCAAGCAGATCGCAGGAGTTCACAAAAGCATCGAGTACCGTGATACGCAAAAAGGCAACATGGGTATTCTTGGAAGCTTTTTGAAGAAGGGAGGAAACGCCAATGAATAACGCACAGTTATTTAATCTGGTCATGACCTGGGCATTGGTATCCTCTCTATTGCTCATACTCATTGTTCGCTGGAATCCACATGCAATTCGCATAGCTCTGGCAAAAAGGCTGGTATGGGTATGCGATGCTGATGGTGAACTTACTCCAGTCAAAGCAACCCTTGACAGTCTGGCCTATAAGACCAAGAACCACGGTATTTTCGAGTTTGGCCGTGAAGATGTTGTCAGGTATGGCAACAAGCCTGGAATTATCGTATATGCTCCGTATTCCCAGGCAGTCAGACCACAGGTACTGCCAGCAATACAGGCTTTGAAAAAATACGGGATTGAGAGGTATGACCAAATGATGGCAATTCTTTCAGCTCAGGAAATGACACCTGCAGAGTTCAAAAAGTTTCAATCACAGGAGGCTAAACAATGACTATCGCTGTCAAGAACGATGATGGAACAGTTGATATCCTCATAGGCAACGGAGCAGGATGGAATATGACTGCAGCTGATTACTTTGCTATCAGGGAGACGTATGAGAACGGAGCGATCCTTAACCAATGTGTTCTCCGTCCGTCTTCAGTCATCAATTATCTGAAGGAAAGTAATCCCCGGCTCTTAGAAGCAGAGATACAGATCGAGAAGGACAAGCTCCGGAGAAAACTGCAAAACCAGGCATATGACTTTGCCAAGCTTGCTCTTCCTTTTGTGATGATGCTCATTGGTGCTGTAGTTGCTATCAAGATGCTGGATGGCGGAGGGGCTGCAACAATTGCACAACAGGCTGCAAGTGTAGCTACAACGACAGCTCCGATCACACTTAGTTAAGGAGATAAAATGGGAACGTATAAGCTCTCCAGTCAACGCAGAACAGAAGGCTCTGGTTCTAAGAAGCTCAGGGAACACAGAGAATCAACCTCTTCCAGTTCCAGCAAGACCGAAACACCAGCTGAGTACAGGGCAAAGGTTGAAGCACAAAAGTCAGCCAAAACACAGCAAGCAGCTCAGGCAAAAAAGGCAAGAGAACAGCAGATAATCAATCAGTACCAGTCGCAGATGGATCCTTATCAAAGCAGGGTACTGCAACCTGCAAGCTCCACAACATCTCAGGTATCCATAGTATCTGAGACTAGGCAGTCCGTCCCATCACCAGTAAGGCCTGAATATCAAGCAGCATATGCTGAAGCACAAAGTACCAGTCCACACCAGCTGCATGGCAGTGATCCTGCTTCAAGGATGAGCATTACCTCTACACCTAATGTTGATAACGGACTGAACCTGCCAACAGAAACCACTCCTCTAGGTGTAGAATACTCCAGGCTTCAAGACAAAGTGTCAGAGAAGATCCCCACATACGATGCTTTGATATCAAAAAGAAACGAGTACGAACTTTCTCATCCTACAATGCTCAAAGCTCACACTGCAGTGTATGACACTGCACACCAGAATGAGAATGTAGGAGCTGCAGTTGATACATTTTCCTCTTTTGGAAAAGGCGTATACTCCGGGGTCCAGGAACATCCGGTTGATATCGCTCTTATGGTTGGTATGGGTGCCCTTACAGGTCCTGCCATGGGAGTACTGAGTAAAGCTCCGGGAGTTGCCAGGGCAGGAGCTGCAGTAACCAAGATCCCTGTAGTCGGGAATACCATTGCAAGGTATGGGGCAGGAGTGGGACTGACTGGCCTGTATGGATTAGATCTTAATTCCAGGATAACTGCACCGGTCCTGACAGGTGAGGGATTTGAAAGGGATCCTACAACCCAGGAAAAAGCTGAAAGGTTTGGAACGGCGGTTTCCACAGAAATCATTCCATTTACAATAGGTGCCGGAGCAGGAGCTATGAAATCAAAACTTCCTGCTATCACTTCATCAAGTACGGAACAGGGTTTCTTATTGAAAATGAAAGTTCCGGAAGCTGTGAAAATACAGGAACCAGTAGTAAAACCAACGACAGAAGCGACCTACAAAGGGTCTGCTTTTGGTGTCGATTCTTTTGAAATTAAAGCCGTAAACCGGGAAATCACAACCATCAAACCACAGCAGCCAGCCACAGATGTCTTGATCGGCAAAAAAAGCGGAGGCTACACTGACATATATGTCGAGCTCTCAGATAAACAGGCAGCGGCAATATCAAAACAATATACTGGTAAGCTTAGAAACATCAAGACATCAGAAGGTTCATTTGTTGAATTTGAGCCAACTGGCAAAATAGAATCAGCTATCTATGAAAAGTCAGGGGCTACAAAGATCAATGCACCGGACACATCCGGGTTGATCGGTGACATGCCTGAAATTAGCACAACAAAGTTCACCAATCCTTTCAGAGTTGAAAAGCGAGTAGATCTGCAAAAAGGTGAGCTTACCATTGGTGATTCGAATGTGCTACAGCTTCCTGAATTCACTAGAGAAATTAATGTAGATGGTAAGGTTGTTAATGATTTTAACATCTACGACTACTATAAAAAACCAGATTTTCAAGAACCTAAAATGCTTGAATCTGGTCTTGTAAAGGATAGGTCACTCAAGAACTTTATCTCTGATGAGCAGGGGGCTTTGGCAGTTAAGCCCAGGTACAATGTAAAGGATCCATTCATTGGTGAAATGCCTCCTATGACCCTGAAGTCTGTCAAGGTAGAGCAACCACTTGCAACATACAAAGACTCCGATGTTTCAATGATCGATAGGACACAAAAGTTCTCTGACATCAATGAAGCAGCAAAACGGAATATTGATCCATCATCTATACAGGACTCTATCATAAGTACTCAAATAAAGCAGTTCTCAAATTCAAAAAGAAGCGCTAATCCCTTAGGCTTAGTGTTTTCTGTGGGGTCAACAGTTCCACAAATAAAACCTATTCCAGATTCATTTCCCAGGCCAAACACCAACAATGAGAAATCCACTAAACCTTATCGTGATAGTATTCCTGAACCATCTCTGATGCCTGATGTGAACCCTTCTCCAAGGCCTCGGGGAAAACAGAAGGAAACCATTCCGGATCCAGTTTCACAAATATCCCGATCTCTTGCATCCATGGAAGTACCACCTGTTATCCTACCAGAGATTCCAAATTATACTCCCAGGAGAAAGGCTGCAGAAAAGAGAACTACAAAGCGTGGGAGCGGTAAGGAGAAGAATCTCTTTAATCGGTATGGCAATCCCCTGGAGGTTCCAAAAGGACTTGATAAGGCGTTCAGGAGACTTTAAGCATGGGAGCTGTGGGTGCATGGTTCAGGTTTTTTGCAGGGATGTTTACCATTGCAGCTACGGTAATCTTCTCAGAGCCAATTTTTGATGTCATGGATGATTATGCCACCACCCTGGGAATATATAATCATCCTACTCTGGTGTTTGTGAGAGGAGCTCGTTATTATTCTCTTATCCTGGTAGGCATTGCACTCATGATCAGTGCGTTTGCCGAGTCAACTACTACTGAAAGCGGTGGATATTACAGGTGATTGTTTGAAGCTTAGACTATTTCCTGTTCTTGTCGTGTTGCTGCTCAGTATTAATATGGTGGCAGCCGAGGAATATCCCTATTATATTGATAACACTAATCTAACAACAGTTGTGGATATATCTGGCAGCAGCAATCTCACACTATATGTAGAAAAAATACCCGGCTATACTCCAAACGGCGAAGCAGTTTATACTTTTTTTGAGAACTGTTCAGGTGATTTCTCAGAATGGACAGGGCAAATAGAAGAAGGAACTGGCTCTTTTACAGGAAAAGGAAAAGTAGGGGGGGTATATTCTTCATCTTCTGATATGGCTCGTATAACAAATGAGCAAGAAGATGGCTTTATTTTAGAATTTGATTTTTACGGCGTTGCACCAAATTCATATGGTTGTTCTGTTGCTGTCGGGAGTACTGCAATAGATGATAACACAGCAGGTTATCTGCATCAATCATCTAGCAGTGGCCAGTTTTACTATAATGGTAACATGTTCTATGATGGTGTGATGAGCACTTGGTACCGTATAAAACTTGTAACTTCAAGTAAATCTAATCAGGTTTGGTATGTTTACGACATGGACGGCAACTTGTTAGGAACCTCTACAGAAGGTACAAACACAAGATCTGCAAATTATGTGAAATGGAAACAGAACTGGGTAACAAGTACATCAGTATATGAATATCTTGACAATGTAACTATTCGGCAGTACACTTCAAATGAACCGACAATTTCCGTTACTGACGCAGGAACGTATTATATTATTGAAATTCAAAATAATGAAGCGACCCAGCTCAATGATTATCAGATATCTGTACCAATCGTTGACATCGATATTAACACCACTACAGAAAGTATCAAAATCACAGATGAAGCCCCATATCCAGTGGTGTCTGTCTCCCTCATAACTCCTCTTAATGCCTCAATAACTTCTAATGGATCTTTGCAGTATAGTGTTTCAGGCAGTGGTAATCTAAGTACTATAGTGTATATTGATTCATCACCGATATGGTCAGGTGCAATTGATGAGGGTAATAATACATTATCCCCCTCTCTCTTACAAGGTGTGCATTCCTGGTATGTTAATGCATCATCCACCGTAGGAGCTAACACAACATACAATCTTTCAGACACATGGTATTTTACATATGACTCAATAGACCCTGCAATAAGCAGCATTGATATTGACCCGGATTACAACAACATAGCCGACGGCACAGTAGTACACACTAATATAGAATGGTCAGATACTAACTTAAAAAATGCATCGTTCTATGTAGATTATGGCTCCGGCTACTCCCTGGAAGAAAGCACCACATTCTCATCCACTACAGAATGGTTCAACACCACCATAGACACCACTGGCTATACAGGTGAGGTTATTAGTTGGTATCAGGTATCATATGATGAAGCCGGAAACAGCTATACATACAGCGACTCATTCAACGTGGTCCTGAATGCACTGAACATCTATGTCTATGATGAAACCACATCTAACTCGATTCTCCCTTCTTATGTAGTGATCTATAACGAAGATATCAGTAAAGAAGCCACAATCTCAGAAGCAACGAACATATCCAGTCTAAGTTACGACAGTCTATCGACTGATAAATATATAGTTCGTGTTTCTGCAGATGGTTACTATTCCAGGAACTCAATAATCTATGTGGATATAACCAGCCTTGCAGAGCTTAATGTATATCTCCCATCTGAGAATGAAACCGTCATATTCGACCAGTTTGTACTCACTGACAATACTGGTGCCTACAATGAGGGAGATTGCATTATAAGATTGGATAAGCCTCTCACAAATGGCACTGATACTGTATTCTCTTCATACTTTGACTTTGAAGGGATTACTTCCACTTACCTTATTGCAACTGATCAGTACATTCTCTACATCGAAACTCCTGACAGGACCATAAATTACGGATGGTTGACTCCGGATGCAGACGGTGTGATAGATATTGTGCTCAGTGATTCTCCTGTAGATCTAACGGAGCAATGGTTGAGCTATTCATTTAATCATGATGATTCCGGAGTGATTTCCCTTTCCTACGAGTCAACCCTGGAGATTGATAATTGCATGTTCTGGGTGAACGCCACAAACGGAACAAACTTATACACGGCTTCCAGTGCTACGGACTCAGGGAGCTTCACTTTTACAGGGGATATCAATAGTACCTATTATGTTGGTTTTGCTGCTCTGAGCGTTTCTGGAGAGGACATAGCAGTCACCAGACTTGTGACCTGGAGCGGTGATGGTGTACAACCGGAAAGACTGATATTATTGCCTGAGGACGCACCAGACTGGCTTTACAACCTTATCAGTGCAGGGATTGTTGTAGTCTCCATCTTGATTTTTGGCCAGTTCCGTGCTGATGTGGGCTGTGTTATAGGGGCTGCATTTGCAGGCTTGTTCTGGTATTGGGGCTGGCTGCAGGTCACTGGTATTGTAATAGCAATAGCTGTGATCATTGCAGTATCTGCTATGATGCATCGCTCCAGGAGGACCTGATAATGGTCTCCTTCAAGTCAGCTGTTACTGCCCTGATCCTGATTCAATTAAGTATTGGCATAGTGAACCTGACCGGCATATTTCCTGTTCAGGAGGATGTTGATGTTGTTCCACAACAAACGATCAATGATATGCGAGAGGACCTGAATCAAACCAGCAAC
Source organism: Methanolobus sp. ZRKC5 (assembly GCF_038446525.1). GTDB lineage: Archaea > Halobacteriota > Methanosarcinia > Methanosarcinales > Methanosarcinaceae > Methanolobus. The sequence continues at coordinate 672,453 of NZ_CP151792.1, read as the reverse complement.
GATGAAAACAATATCATTGATTACTTTGGAACACTTGGCAAGGTCGTTTACAGAGGTCTGTCTATGGCTGTCACATTTATCGGTTTCATCTTTACTGGAGTACCTACGATCCTGAAACTCTTCTACATCCCGGATGCCATTGCAGACCTGATAGGCTATGCGGTGGATGCCCTGGTGATCTTGGGAGTTGCATATAAACTGTTTAACAGAGGTGGATGATGTCGAACACTACGATACCAAGCTTCAACACAACGGGATTTAATGTCAGCAATTATCCCAGCATTATGAAATTCACCAATCTATCAAGCTATGATGCTTTCTTCACTCCTTTTACTGATGTCTGGATCAATCAGGTCTATGGTGATTGGTGGTGGCTCATAGTACTGTTTGTGACTGTAGGAATAACGCTGGTGAAATACCAGGAAGTATTTGCTCCGTCCCTTGTACTGTTGATAGTATCGGCTGTATTGACGAAGGCAGTGCCTGCGGAGGTGCAGGTCGTACTATATCTGCTCATGATCCTGGGATTACTGGGTGTTCTGTATGGATGGTTTGAGGGCCGTGGAGGATACTGATGTTTGTAATAGACGATAAAGGGGAGGCGAAAAGAGTTCGTAACGTGTCAGATATTGAAAAGATCAATAAAGAGCGATTGAATGTTTTTGATGAGAATGGCAAGATGCTTGCCAGGAAGATCTCAAAGAGTTTACTGATATCCAAGATGTTTGGAGGTAGATAAAATGCGTTTCATAAAACACTTTTTTAATGAACAGAAGAAGGAAAAAGCAATCAACAAGAAGCTAAAGACTGTAAAAGAGAACAAAGCCATAGCTGTAGAAAAAAAGCAGCTTGTGAATCTAGGCCTCTCAGAAGATGAAGCAGAGTTCAAGGCTCGTAAGAACTTGAAAAGAGCAAAGCAGAAAGAGACTGTCAATTCGGTTATCTCAGGCCTGAGCAATGCTGTAGATACTTTAGATATGGGCCCTGAAATACCAGCTAAGACACGACAACAAAAATCAAGTTCCAGGTCTTCAACTAAAAACAAATCGAAGAAAAAAGGAAGACCTAAACAAAATCAGCCTGGCCAAAAAGGTAGAGGAGGTTCAAATCCTTTGGAAATGGATCTTCCGGGGTTTGAGTTATAATCTCTATTTTAAATTGAAGAACATCCTCAATCTTGTAAATACTCCTCGTTGAACATCTTTGCCATGAGGACTACGTATGATATTAACAGAGGACCAATCACAATTCCCAGTAGTCCGAATAGGTTCAATCCGATTATCACTCCTATAATTGATTCAAGGGGGTGAATACTCCCGACTTTCTTCTGTATCAATGGCCGGAGGAAATTATCAACAGAACTAAGGAGTACACCTCCTATCAAAATGCCCAAAGCAGTAAAATAATCCTGTTGAATTAATTGAACTATTACTGCAGGTGCCCATATGAGTGTTGCACCGACTACTGGAAGGAAAGAGAGAAGAACTGCGACAAAGCCCCAGAGGAATGCACCCTCAACTCCAAGCAAAAGAAATGTCACTGTGAGTATTGTTCCCTGTACAAAGGCAATTATGCCCGAACTGATAAGTGTTGCATTAACAATGGACTTGAATTCATTTTTGAGGATTTCCGTATTCTTCCTGTTGAATGGTATTGCATTTTGAAGTTTAATTGAGTATGTTGACCCAACTCCTGTAAGCAGGTAGTACAGGAGGAAGTACATTATCACAAATTCAATAAGCCTTTGTCCCAGGCTTTGAATTGCATTTAAGAGCAGAATGCTAAAGAAATTGGCAGCTGATGCAATAACTTCTGTTATTTTATCTCGTATGCTAATCTCTACGGGTAATTTTTCAAGAGGCAGTTGATTGACATAGAGGCTTAATGAGTCTATATATTTAAGAATGGTATCCGTGTCAAACAGGATATTTTGCATCTGGAGGGCCACTATTGTTATGAGTATGTATAATGGGATCAATATTAAAATGACTGTTAGGAAGATGATCGTAAAAGCTGCTATGCTTTTGTTTAAGCTCTTTTTGTTTGTAAGGTATGTATATAGTGGTTTGAAGACCACATACAGTATGAATGCCCCGAAAAATGCATTGATGTAGGGGTAAAGGGCGTAAATAAGTACGGCTGCCATTACACTAAGCACCAGGAGTGCCTGTGGCATCTTGCCTGACTGTTTCATTACTTCCTTCATTATTGTCCCTGGTATTTAAGATTAATATCCATATATCGTTGTTATCTGATAACAACTATATCCTATTGGATAATTATTTTAGTCGATGGTATCAAAATATGTCGGCCTGTTTAGTAGAACTCTGGATAAGTGGAAGGAAGATGATGGTATCATAAATAGTGCCGCTCTTTCTTTCCATACAGTAATAGGCCTGCCTGCTCTTCTTCTTTTCACTCTGTTCTTAGGTAGTATTTTCCTGAAAGAGCAGATAATCGAGGCGGCCATCATTACGGATGTATCATTGTTTGCAGATGACGTTTCTATAAAAGCTTTGAATACGCTTTTCACACAGCTTTCTGTGAGCAACTCTCTTAGTGTTAGTGCTATTGTCAGTTTCTTGATATATCTATGGAGTGCAGGCAATATTTTCCTTCAGCTTCAAAAGATGATCAATAAAATGTGGGGTATGGAGTTTTCTAACAGAAACTGGCTTCATCGTTTTCTCCGTAAAAGGTTCTCAGCTCTTGTTGCAGCTCTTGCCTTTGGGATGCTTGTGGCCATGAGTACAGTATTTGAACTGATATTCTTTGTCATTTCTGATAATCTGGAAGCAACTCTTTCAATTTCTACAGGCGCTGTCAAATATGCAAGCTTTTTGATCAATTTTGCTACACTGATCGTTCTTTTCATGTACCTTTTCAGAATGCTTCCTGAGGCAAATATTGACTTAAAATATGTTTTTACAGGTTCACTACTAACAGTTATCTTGCTTACAATGGGCAAATATATGATGGGTATTTACCTATCATACAGTAATGTTGCTACAGTATACGGAACAATAGGTTCGATAATTGTCATTTTCCTTTGGGTCTATATGTCTTCTATTATTGTTACTTTCATGGCAGAATTCATAGGGGTCTATTCTGAATCCGATCGATAAAGACAATCTAATAATTGTGGATTCTGTATTTTATATAGTATATTTCTTTGTATAATTGGTGTGTTTTGCGGCTAGTGTGAATCTTTGTGATATTAATACTGCACAATCATACACTGGATTATCGGGTATAGTAGGCATGTATGATTTTTTATTAAATTTTCATACGTGTGTTTGGTTGCTTATTTTTCAACCTACATTTTAAATGTATGATAGGAACATATAATTATTATTCAATATTATATGTATGAAGGGAGTGCATAAAGTGAATTGGAGACAAATTGATTTTAAAAAATTAGTGATTTCAATCGCCTTATGTCAGATAACAGGCATACTTGGCGGAATCTTCACTTACAATTCCATATCTACGTGGTATGCATCACTTGTGAAGCCATACTTCGTTCCTCCGGGCTGGCTTTTTTCAGTGGTCTGGCCTCTCCTTTATCTTTTAATGGGTATTGCTTTTTATATTATATGGCAAAAAGGGTGGCAGATAAGAAAAGTAAGAACCGCAATGTACGTATTTAGCATCCAGCTATTTTTGAATTTACTCTGGTCCATTTTGTTTTTCGGACTTCGTTCTCCCTTCATGGGTCTAATTGACATCGTGCTTCTCTGGATAGTTATCGTATTGAATATTGTGCTCTTCTATAGGATCTCAAAACCCGCAGGTATGCTTCTAGTACCATACATCCTCTGGGTATCATTTGCAACTATGCTTAATTATTCGATAATGATATTGAACCTTTGAAGTTTACAAGGTTTGTTCATATAAGTCTGTGGATTAAAAATCTCTTTTATAGTATATCTCTCAGAGCATTAGCTGCCGCATATACGCTTCCAATACCGCCAATATAGTTTGCTATGCGAACAGCTTCCATTATTTCTTCTTTTGTTGCTCCTTCGTCCATTGCCTGCATTGCCAGTATCTTTACCCCATCCACAGCTCCGTGTTCAGCATCAAGTGCCAGGGCTATGAGGTACTTGTATTTTAGTGGAATGCTGCCTTGCGAAAGTGCATTTTCACGTGTTGCTTCTATTATATTAAAAAAATCGCTGTCTTTTTCCTGAATTATGTTTAGTGGGTGTCCTTCCATTATTTCTCCTCCTTTTATTTACACATAATCTTTTTTGTCTTGTATTTTGACCATAGGATATTGTGTTTGTCTTGTATTTTATTTTTTACCTTTATTTTTTGCTTTTGTCTGGTCTTTAGCTTCAAAATGCTTATATATGACCGTGGTCATTTATGACCATGGTCATTTATACTTGATGAACAAACGAGGTAGTATGTCCCTGCGAGAGAAAAAGAAACAGGAAACCAGAAATCGAATTTTTGATGTATCGGGTAAATTGTTCAAAGAAAAAGGTTTTGAGAACACCACAGTTGGCGAAATAACAAAAGAAGCTGGTATAGCTAAAGGCACGTTCTTTAATTATTTTCCAACAAAAGAATCACTTCTGTTTTACTTTAAAAAGCAAAAAGAGGAGCTGATCTTCAATATAGTGGAAACTCAGATGTCTTTGGATGTGCCTGCAAAGGAGAAGATCATGAATTTCTTCGTTCTCCTTGCAGAGAACTATGAAAAGGACAAGGAACTCACAAGACTATTGTTCTTTGAACATAAGCGGCTTACGATGGCTTCCAGTCAGCGTTCTGGTAAGAAAGAGCACGGTCATCAGAGGTTTATCGATATACTCTGTGATTTTCTCAAAGAGGGTATGCAAAATGGGGAAATCAGGAACGAAATTGACCTTAAAATCGCATCAGAAAGTCTGAATGCTATCTATTTCCACTCACTTATGATATGGTTACATTCGGATAATGATGACTCTTTTTCCAGGGATATATCAGCAAAGATCGATCTTTTATTCGAAGGAATCGGGGAATAAAAATGTTTGCAATTATAGTTGAAGATCTTACTAAGAAATTCGGTGATTTCACCGCCGTAAACAACCTTTCTTTTAACATAAAGAAAGGTGAGGTATTCGGTCTGCTCGGTCCTAACGGAGCCGGGAAAACCACTACCATGTCCATGCTTTCAACCATGCTCAAACCAAGTTCTGGAAAAGCATCTGTCAATGGATATGATATACTGAAAAACGAAGATGATGTCCGTAAATCAATTGGCATAGTATTTCAGGACCAGAGTCTTGATGAGGAACTTACAGCTTACGAGAATATGGATTTTCATGGAAGATTGTATCGTATTCCTAAGGACATCAGGCAAAAAAAGATAATGGAACTCCTTAAACTGGTGGAATTGGATGAGAAAAAAGACAATATTGTGAAAACATATTCTGGCGGTATGAGGCGGCGTCTGGAAATTGCAAGGGGACTGTTGCATGAACCAAAAGTTCTTTTCCTGGACGAACCCACCCTTGGCCTTGACCCACAGACAAGGAATCACCTTTGGGACTACATAGAGAAATTGAACAAAGAAAAAGGTATTAGCATTATTCTGACCACGCATTATATGGAAGAGGCTGACAAACTCTGCCATAGGATAGCCATTATAGATAAGGGTGGGATAGTGGCCATGGACACGTCTGAAAAATTGAAAAATGATATTGGAGGAGATGTAATCACTATAGTCTCTTCAGGACATGCTGATCTTTATTCAGTTGTTAGGTCCTTGCCGGAGATCGAAAGCATTGAGGTGCATGATTCCTCTCTCGTCATTGGTTTGCAAAATGCGGAAAAGCATGTTGCACAGATAGTCACTATGGCTTCAGAGAATGGTATTCCTATTGATTCGATATCCATTCATAAACCAACCCTTGAAGATGTGTTCCTGCATTTTACGGGTAGGAGTATCAGAGAAGAGGAAGCCAATGGAAAAGAACAGATGCGTATGATGAAAAGGGCAAGGAGATGATGGAATGGATATAGTTTACACTATATGGCTAAGGAATGTGAAACGATTTATTCGTTCAAAAAGCAGAATCTTGGGTAGCTTAGGTATGCCTGTGTTTTTCCTTCTGGTCCTTGGATTCGGCCTGAATTCCGTAGTCGTTCTTCCAGGTATGGAACAGGGATACATAGGCTTCATAATTCCGGGGATCATTTCCATGAGCGTTCTTTTCACTTCGGTGTTCTCAGGTATACAGATAATATGGGACAAGCAGTTCGGTTTTCTGAAAGAGACGCTGGTTGCACCGGTCTCAAGACTTGAGATCATGCTTGGTCAGACATTTGGAGGGGCTACCACAGCAGTAATACAGGGACTCATGATTTTTGTCCTTTCATTGTTCATGGGACTTAAGATTAGCAGTATCTCTGGATTTGCAATAGCAATTATTTTCATGGTGCTGATTGGGATATCATTCACAGCATTCGGGATTGCCATAGCTTCAAGAATGGATGATATGCACGGTTTCCAGCTCATAATGAATTTTGTGATCTTCCCGATATTCGGATTATCCGGTGCCTTGTTCCCCATCGACAGCCTGCCAGCAGGAGTCAGGTTCCTTACATTACTGGATCCTCTGACTTATGGAGTTGAAGGTATCAGGTATGGACTTCTCGGCAGTTCCCAGATAGATCCTGCAATAAGTTTTGTAGTCCTTTCAGGATTTACGGTAATGATGGTGGTAGTTGGTTCCTATCTGTTCAGGAAGATTAGTGTCTGATACATACATTAAACGGGTATGTTCAAATCTCTCTTATAATCCCGAAATTGTAATGCAATTAATATAAAAAAAGGTTGGGGGTCTAATATTCAGGCTCCCGGAGTATTTACGTTAGTTAGCTTTTTTTGTCCTTGGATGGTAAGGGTCAGATGGTGAATTTCATTGTATTGCAGCGTATTCTTCCGATAAAGTAATCAGAAGGTTCTATTTCTCATGTGGACTATAGTAGGTTTACAATCAAAAAACAGTTTAATTATTTTTAAAATACTTTCATATGCGTCTCTTATGGTGGAAAGTAATATTCCAGTACTTTTTTATATTAGTAACTTTATATTATGTATGACTCTGCAAGCTCTCTAATTTTACAATTGTGCAAGATGATTAGTAGAAGCTTGTTTACTGGTTAGAAGTGAGTTCATGAACAAATTATTGTTGTTTGATTGTGCTGGAAAACAGGATTCTATGCTCAAATCAAGGCTTGCGGAAATGGAATGTACGGTATTTTCATTATTAACATCAAGCTTAGTTAATCCTGATGATGTTCATGTCATGGGAAATGATAGTGTCTTTTACTCATACGATGAAATGGAGTTCAATGCAAAGTTTGATGCTCTGTTTACTAGCTCACTATTGAATAGCACTCTTTCCGAAAACATGGATGTTTCCCTATTTGGTGATGGGGAGTATGTTGGCAATATTATTACGGAGGGTTTGTGAAATGAAGGATGACTTTTCTATTCAAGAGAAAGCGCTGGACATAGCTTATGAGCATGCTCCAAATTTGATTTTGATAGTCGATCATAACTTTCGAGTGGAGCGCATCAATAGGATTGGCGTTGAAACCATAGGAAAGGACCCTAAGGATATACTTGGGTTCGCATTAGGGACTATATTTTCATGTGTCAATTCATTTGGAGGGGATGGGTGTGGCACAAATCATAATTGTGTTACCTGTTCTATTCGTGCTATCATTGCTGAGTCATTTAGGTTAGGTTCTGATTTTCATAAAATTGAAGGAAGTATGGATACTCTTAGTGATGATGGTGTTGTTTCAATTCATAAATTCCTGGTTTCTACTGTATATGTGAGTTCACAGGACAATGATAAAGTTCTTTTGTACCTTGATGATATAACTGAGCGTAAAAAGGCTGAAAACACTCTAAAAGAAAGTGAGGAACGTTTCCAGACTTTGTATGAGAACATGCCAGGTGGGATGATCATCATCGGTAAAGATTACGTAATAGAAGACGTAAATCAGCGTACTTGCGAGATTACAGGCTATGGGAAGGAGGAACTTTTAGGACAACTATGTGATATTGTTTGTCCCAAGGGTTCATTATCGAAAAAATGTCCAATATGGATTGATTGTCTTGATGGATTCCAGGGAATGGATACTGCCATCAAATGCAAAGATGGAACCAAGACTCGATATTGAAAAATGCAAAGAAGATCTTCATTGAGGGAGAGCAATATATTCTGGAGAATTTCCAGGACATATCTGTACAAAAAGATGCCGCAGAGGCTATAATCAATGCAAGGATATCGGCTGAGGAAGCTAACAGGATCAAGAGTGAGTTTCTTGCAACTATGAGTCACGAGCTTCGAACGCCTTTGAATGCCGTAATTGGTTATTCTGATCTTTTGCTAGAAGAGTCCTTTGGGGTGCTCGGTTCGCAGCAGAAAAAGTCCTTAAATCATATTTCTAATAGTGGGAGGCATCTCTTGAAATTGATCAATGACATTCTTGATATCTCAAAAGTAGAATCTGGAAAAATGGAATTGTATTATGAAGATTTCTTTGCTAGTGAAATGTTCATGACAGTCTTGAATATCATTTCTCCTCTTGCAAGGAAAAAGAACATAAAACTTGAAAGTTCTATTGTTCCTGATAACTTATTAGTAAATGCTGACAAGATCCGGTTCAAGCAGATATTGTTCAATCTTGCAAGCAATGCAGTGAAGTTTACTTCGGATGGCGGTTCTGTTCTATTAAAGGCACACAAAAGGGATGATATAATGAAGTTCTCCGTGATTGATACTGGTATAGGCATCTCATCTGATGATGTTGGTAGGTTATTTCTTCCTTTCCAGCAAATCGATTCTACTATTTCAAGAGAATATGATGGTACAGGCCTTGGACTATCACTTGTAAAAAAATTCGTTGAAATGCATGGCGGGATGGTGTCAGTTGAAAGTGAGCCTGGCCAGGGTAGTAACTTCAGTTTCAGTATTCCTCTGGGTGACAAACACTAGTCTTTCCTAAGCCAAAAGTTCTTTGTCGAAGTTTTCGATAAGATCATTCATTTTTTGGTACCATTTGTCTATGGTTTTTTTGATCATTTCCTTAACCACGGTCGGTTCAATGGCAACATATTCATAGTAGTATCCGCCGATGGAAATAGATTTTGTTTCTCTGTATACAAGTCCGGCGGCAATGAGGTTTTGTAATGAGCGGTATGCTGTGCTTCGCTCACGATTAAGCAGTTCTCCGAGTTTCTCTGCTGTCATGGCACCGTTTTCAAGCAGGGTTTTATATGTATTGATGTCAAGTTCCTTTAGTCCGAGTATGCATTTTGCCATGTCTTCACATTTGCATTCGGCTCTTAGCATTTCAGGTATAGAACTTGCCATGTTTTTTCCTCAGATATTTTATAATAAGTTTTAATGATGATGATGATGATGATGATTGTACAATTTGCACAAAACCGCTTAAAGATTGCGTCAATTATATATATAGTTTGCCAGAATTCTATCTTCCTTGACAATAATACCTGAAAAAGAGCGCTCAAGTCTCCCGTTGGATACTGATGAGATAATATATCACCCTGATATGATACGTGCAAATGAGTGGGTACTTTCTGAATATGAAGCACCGGTTCGGGAATTCTGTATATTTGTTCCTTGTGCAAAGAAAAAACCATATCATGAGAGTCCTTCTCATAAAATATTCGACAAAGTAATATTTGGAATGCTTGATCCTGAGGATGTGCATATTGTCGTTTTTGGAACATGCGGTATCACTCCAAGGGAACTGGATACGGAATATCCTTTTATGGATTATCAATTCATGCTTGGAAAATGTAATGTTGCAAAGATCAAAAGAGATTTCATTAAGATGGAAAGCCAGAGGTTATCGCAGTATCTTGAAAAAACGCGTGACAATTATAAGCATCGTATCGCTTATTGCATAGGTGATTTCAGGAAAGCTATGGAGCTTGCGGTTGAAATGTCTGGCGTTGAAGTAATAATAGTTCCAAAAGAATATACGGTCAACGCACATGTCCAGCCGGGGAAGAAATTCATTTATGGAAGTCTTAATCAGGCAAGTTATCTTCAGGACTTTTCAAATTCAATTGCAACCATTATCGGAAAAGAGTCAAAGAATCCTGATTTTGATGATGGCGAAAAAACCAATGACAATGATTGGTATTTATTGTAAAACTTATTTTGTAACTATTCAGCCTGATAAAAACGCTATCAATAACAATCTTGACAAAAAGTTGAAACGTAAATTTCATTAGGATCATTTATTTTGATTGTTGCTATTGATTGCTTTTTTGATTGTTAGATTGTTAGTGAGCAGACATCTCTATTTCGATGAAATCAGTACCAATAGGCAAATCGTGCCAGGCTGAATAGTTACCTTATTTTTAAAAAGAAATGAAAACGTGGCTTCAATTGCCACTATTATTCCAGATATGGTGATTGTGCAAGTACTGACATACCATTGTCTGAAATGTTAAGTACGCGTACTTCGTTTATTGTGCCGGACCCCCTCATCTTCATTATATAAATTGAGCGCTGAAGGTTGTTTCCTGAAATAATACGGCCCAGTTTAACGACTGAATCTGCACCATATTCTACCATTTCGTCAAGCCCGAACATTGCTCCGACTGTTATTACAGAGGTTACATTATGCTTTCTAAACACGCTGAATACGTCATCTATGAGCGTTCTTAACTTGTAATTTGATTCAATGGCAAGGAAAAGTGCCTCAACTGAGTCAATAAATATGCGTGTTGGCTGTATGTCCTCTATTTTGCTTTCAACCAGTTTCTTAAAACTTTTGATTAGCTCAGATGGTGCAATCTCAACACTTTTCTGAAGGCGAAGACTTGGATCTGTGATATCGACAAAAGTGAGCAGACCCTGTTCAACATATTCCTCAAGATTCCAGTCAAAGGACGTTTTCATTTCCTTAACAATGGATTTTGATTCTTCGGAGGTGATAATACACATTACTTTTTCACCTTTTTTAACTCCTTCGACTATGAACTGTGTCCCAAATATCGTTTTACCTGTACCAGAATCTCCTGATACGACATTTGCAGTTCCTTCGAAGAATCCTCCGCGCAACATTTCATCCAGTCCGGGTATTCCGGAATTAACTCTCTCTGATGGGTCGGCATCTGTCATATTAAACCACCTGTTAGTGTATATTAAATATCTAATTTATAATCCCAAACTTCTTGAATATAAGGATTCGATATATACTTTCACTCAAAAGTATATGATGATTATCACTAGTACTTTTTTGAATATAGTTTATTATGCCATCCTTATATAAAAAAGCACGTATTTAATTTTATTTGCTAGCATTACTTACTCTCTCATAATTCAAAAAGCAACTAGGCGTGAACTATTTGTATTATTGAAACCAAGTGCGTACTTATAAAAAAGATACAGGATGCTGTTTGTTTTATTCACGGAAGATTATTATGAAATCAAGAATGGATTTGAACAAAGATAAACAAGAATTACTGGATGATCTTATTTCTGGTAAGATTTCTTTTCATAAACTGGATAGTCTGACGGACAAACAGACTGCTGTTATGATCAGGAGATATGCTCTTGAGAAAACTTCCGGATTTAATTTTGATCATATACAGAATTTCTCAATAGATGTTGAAGATGCAGGCAAAAGAAATATAGAGAACATGATCGGAGCTATTCAGATTCCCTTGGGGGTAGCTTCTCCGTTAAAAGTAAACGGTGAGTTTTCGGATGGTATATTCCAGATACCGCTGGCTACTACAGAAGGTGCTCTTGTTGCCAGTGTGAATCGTGGATGTTCTGTTATTACAAGGTCTGGTGGTGCAAATGTCCGCATATTCCGTGATCTAATGACACGAGCTCCGGTGTTCAGGCTGGAAAATGTGATAAAGTCTAAAGAGTTTGCAGACTGGCTCCAGGATCCTGCTGTTCTTTCCAGGATGAAAACGAAAGCCTCTGAAACCACACGGTTTGGTGAGCTTGTGGATGTGCAGGCATTTGTTACAGGCAATACTGTCTATGTTCGCTTTTCCTATGATACTAAAGACGCTATGGGGATGAACATGGTTACGATTGCTACAGATGCGGTTCTAAGTCTCATAAAGGATGAGTTCGGTGCCATTCCTGTGTCTCTTTCCGGTAATATGTGTACTGACAAGAAGCCCGCTGCAATAAACTCTATACTTGGAAGGGGTAAAACCGTCGTTGCAGATGTGACGATCCCTGCAGAAATTGTGGAGTCGCGTCTCAAGTGTAAACCTGAAACAATGGTGGAAGTGAACTATCGCAAGAATCTTCTTGGTTCTGCACGTGCAGGTTCGCTTGGGTATAATGCGCATGCTGCAAATATTATAGCTGCAATGTACCTTGCCTGTGGTCAGGACCCTGCTCATGTTGTTGAAGGTAGCAGTGCTATAACTACGATGGAATTGAACAAATATGGTGAACTGTACTGCTCTGTTACTCTTCCTGCAATGGCCATAGGTACTGTTGGAGGTGGCACAAATCTGGGCACACAGAGCGACTGCCTGAGATTGCTGGGTGTAAAAGGCTCTGGAAATCCACCAGGTTCCAATTCAAAAAAGCTTGCTGAGATAATTGCTTCTGCTGTGCTTGCAGGCGAGATATCACTGATAGGTGCACAAGCTGCTGGCCATTTGGCAAAGGCTCATGCAGAACTTGGAAGATAAAAATATTAAATTACCGTTACAAAGGGATTTTCTCTGTATCCCTTTGTAATAATTCTACTTTTTCCGGTCAAGGAAGTAAGCAATTGCAAAGAATCCAATTGCTGCAAAAATAAGAATTATCCAGTTTGATTTTTTGCTGTTGTCTATTTCAGGAATATCTGATTCATTCATTCCGTCTTCTTCTGCCTGGTCAGGTGTACTTGCCAGAAACATCTCGTCATTTTCATTTGAATCAGCATCTTGCCTGATGTTAGATGTGGACACTTCATCTTGTATCGGAATATTGTTGAACCCATTTTGAATATTATCATCTGCACCGGTTATAGTTATTATCGAATCAAATGTTGTTGCTGGTAATTCTTCTCCCCGTTGGTTCCCAAGCACGAGATTTGTGATTCTGAGCTGACAGGGGCCATTTTTTGATTGTGCCTCGAGCGTGACCGTGCAGAAGATGCCTTCATCTGTGACACCTTCTCCCTTAATCAGTGAGCTGTATATCTGTGAAACCGTTCCTGTTGATTTGCTGATGGTTCCAGGGTTGAATATCACTGGTGCATCACTATTTGCAAAAAAACTTCCTTCTTCAATGCTATTGATGGCTACAAGAGAGCTATCGTATGTAAGGTCAAATTGCAAACCATAGATCGGTGTGTCCGGTTTGATATAAATATCAAATTCAAAAGCTTCTCCTGATTTCACTTCTTGTGCAGAAGGAATTATGTTGACACTCGTGGCTGCAATTGCCATTCCTGAAAAAAATATAAGGTATGATGCGATAAAGATTGCATATATTACAATCTTTGTTGGTGATTTTCGCATGTACGTTTTCCTGTTTTATTCCAGTTTATTTTTTGCTTTTTTCAGCAATTTGGAACATTCATTCATTTTCTCTGCTGCCATTTTTATATCTTCAGCTATTTCCTTATAGCCTGCTGTCTCGATTTTTGTAGCCCATTCGCTGAAACTCTCACTGTGGCTTTCGTTGTGTTCTATCCAGTGTCCAATAAGATGTTCAAGTTTTGGCTTATCAAGTTCCATTATAATATCTCCGGATATATTTTGTTATTTTTAAATTTCACGAGGGTCAGTAATCTCACCGGTAAGTGCAGAGGCAGCTGCAGTCGCAGGTGATGCAAGATAAATGTAGCCACCGGTTCCCATTCTTCCTTTGAAGTTCCTGTTGGCTGTTGAAATGCATACTTCATCTTTACCGATAACTCCCATATGGCCTCCAAGACATGGCCCGCATCCTGGTGAGCCAATCGTAACTCCGGCTTCCAGAAGAATCTCTATTGTACCGTTTCTGACGGCCTCTATTAGAATATTACGTGATGCAGGTATTGCAATAGTTCTGATGGCAACCTTTTCTCCTTTGAGGATGGATGCGGCAACTTCAAGGTCCTCAAGTCTGCCATTGGTACAGGTTCCTATAAATGCCTGATCGAGTTTTGTAGGTTTGATGTCAGATATATCGCTAACATTGTCAACCTGGTGCGGGATGGCAATTTGCGGTTCAATTTCATTTGTATCGAAGTCGTATTCTTTTGAATAGACTGCATCCTCATCAGCGTAAACCGAATCGTATTCAACGGCTGCAATATCTTCAATAAAATCAAAGGTTGTCTTGTCAGGGGGAATTATGCCTGCTTTTGCTCCCATTTCAATTGCCATGTTAGAAAGGGTCATCCTGCCTGACATGGAAAGGGCGTCTATTGTGCTTCCATAGAACTCGGCAGCCTTGTAGGTTGCACCGGCAATTCCAAGGGTGCCTATTATTTTGAGTGTAAGATCTTTTGCATATACTCCCTTGTTGAATTTACCTTCAGCATTTATCCTGATACTTTCAGGTACCTTGAACCATAGTTTTCCGGCTGCAAAAATTTCTGCCATGTCCGTGGCTCCGACACCGGTTGCAAATGCTCCGAATGCTCCGTAAGTGCAGGAATGTGAGTCTGCCCCGACGATGAGTTTACCTGGCAATGCAAATCCATTCTCTGGGAGCAATTGGTGGCATATACCTTCGCCTATATCGTAAAAGTTTTTGATGCCCTGATCTTTTATCCATCCGCGGATATCATGCTGTAATGCGGCAGTAGTATCTGTATTTGCAGGTGTGAGGTGGTCAAATGGTATTATTATTTTTTCAGGGTTCCATACTTTATTTTCTTCCATTTCCCTGAAAGCTCTTACAGCAAGGATGCTTGTTCCATCATGTGCCATGGCAAAATCTACATCGGCTATAACAAAATCGTTCGCCTTCGCTTTTTTTCCTGATGCACGGCTGAATATTTTTTCACTTATAGTGCTCAAAAGATTAACTCCATTCGTGTGACTGCGATAAGGATGTATACAACATCTATTATTAACTTAAAATCTTCGATAGGAACAATTGTTTGTTATAGGGTGATATAATGTTCCCTGTAAAAAAGAGTTTGTGCTGTCATTGGCAGCAAAAAGCAAAAAAGATATTATGCAAGTCTTTTCAGCTTTTCAATGTTATTGAGGATATATCTGCTTTCAAGAAGAATTTTTTGTTCTATATTATAAACTATTTGTTCAAGTGGGGTGACAAGTCTGTAAAGTTTAACTGGTCTACCCTTGCCTTCAGTTTTCTTTTCTTCTCTTATGTTCACCCAGTTATTATCTTTGAGGTATCTCATTGCAATACTTACTTCAGGTTGCCTGAGGTTGGAGTTCTTCTCAATCTCGCGTGAGGTGATCTCTTCCCCGCAGGAAAGACAGGCGAGGGTTAAGGCTACAGTTCTATTTATGTCTAATTTTCTGAGCAATTCTACGATCTCATATTCTTTTTCACTCATACCACTGGGTTTTTTGTCTCTCATGTAAAATCACCTGATTATGTGTAATAAATTTAGTTTTTGTTTTTTTGAATTTCTGCCATTAAAAATACAACATTAGGTAATGCTTGTGTAATGATATTTTTCGAATGGCTTGCCCTTTTCTTTGAAAGGTTAATTTTGTAATTTTTTTACTTGATAACAATTACTATTATAGCATGCTATAATATATTAATATTTTTTATATTAGAATATTAAGTCTGAAACATCTATTTTTTATGATATACTATTGACTATGCACAGGGCAGAGAACCAGAGCCTTAGCTAAAATAAGCGTGAGATGTTTTTAAATTTTTAATTAAGTGTGTGCTTAAAGTAAGAGGAATGATTCTGAAAAAATTAATTATTGATCTTGGAAAACTATAGACTGTGCAATACCAGATGACGCTTCTGAAGCGCGAATCGAAGTGCATCACTACGCTCAGCACCACAATAATAGTAAAAAAACATAATTAATCAATCAAAACCAGCATCAGAAAGATAATTATTAATGGTGGGCCCGATGAGATTCGAACTCATGGCCTCACGGTTATCAGCCGTGCGCTCTACCTAGCTAAGCTACGGGCCCACAATGCTTATGTTTCACGCAACGCCTTCATCACGCGACACTCCAAATACGCATACAGGTACTTTAATATTTCGCTTGAAAACAGAAATCTGCCCTTAATTTGTTTAGAATGATGAAAGTACATACAAGTTTGCAGCGATAGGTTTATGTCAGATAATGTGATTTAAGACTTGATATTTCGGGCTGGTAGATCAGGGGAAGATCGCTACCTTGGCATGGTAGAGGCCTCGGGTTCAATTCCCGACCAGTCCATTAAATTATTTTTGCAGTCTTTTTGTTTTTATTGCGTTTTTGTTGTTATTTCTCAGTGCGTTAGCAATGTGTCCGAATATATGCATATCTCTTGGTGCGTGCTGTGGTATGTGTTCATGAACTTTTACAGGACTTTGGTGCTTTTCTATGTGGTATAACAGCTTATCTAAATGCTCATTTAATGCCAACTACCAATTATTTCATTAAAAATCAATAAATGAAATGTAACGCAGGGGCATTAAGGTATCTTTGTTATGGAATGTGTGGAAAATACTGTATTTGATGAGGGTGATGTTAAATTTGAAGCAATGAGTAATTATATAATGCTTCATTTGGGCAATGTTCTGTTTATGGAAACAAAAATTACGTTTAAGGGTGTGGTGGGAATACCACATATTGAAAGTTAAAAGGAGAGTTGTAGCGTGCCATCATTATACCTGTTATCCTGCCGTATGTTTGAAGATGAACTCGTTCATATATTTGAAGAGGAAGATGAGAATTCTCGCCTGATAATGATTGAGAACGAAAACATCGAAGTAATTAAAGAGAAACTAAATGATGTTTCCATAGAGTATGAGGTAATATCACTCAATGACGTGCCTTCAAAGCTCGGCCAGACTGATGATTTTGTAGTTGTCCTGAATATCCTGGAGTTTGCACTGGATGCTGATCCATCTCTTCTCAAAGAAAAGGTCTACATGTCCATTGAAGAAATGGGAGATATATTTAATGGTTTCCTCGTTTTTTATGGTCTTTGCGGCAACGTTCTTGGGTCACTTGAATCAGACTTTGCTTATCTTGGGGTGCCGGTGAGGATTCTTAAAGATGCTCAGGGTAATATTGTGGATGATTGTATCTGTGCTGCATTTGGAGACAGGAATGCCTATGTGGCAGCTATGAAGGGTGGAGAAAGAGGGGAGGGGATATACTTCCTTACTCCAATGCAAGCAGCCAACTGGAAAGAAATGCTTGTCCTTGCAAAATTAACTCCTGATCCCGATAACATCAAAATGACGAAAATGGTCTTTGATTACTCTGGCTACAAGCATGTTGGAAAGGTGGATACGGGGTTATGTTACGAAAAAAAGTTCGATGAGGCTGTTGATGAATTTGCCTGTCTCTTTGATTTTGAAAAAAAGCTATTTACAGGTTCCACGAAAGTAGCAGATGAATGTTATTATTCTATCAAAAAAGAGATTACTAACGGATATTCTATAGAAAGGGTAGCTAACAAGGACTAAACAGGCTGTACCTTATTTTAATTTATTTTATTTTTAAACAACCTTTTACATTATACAGTAGTGTGTACATAAGAGAACAATCATTAAATAATATATACTTTTATGAACTGTGACACGGTGTGGACCTTTAAGAAATCTTGTTCTCTTCCAAAGGGTAAATTAAAAATTTCAATGTGAACGAGAAACAAAAACCCTTTCCAGTATCATCACTGGACATGGGTATGCTCTTTATATTTTATTGTGCCTCTATAGCATAGGTACACTTTTCGTGAGTCTTGTCTATAATGGCTTTATTTTGTCTAAGAAAACAACGATCAATAAAAAATATAATTTTTAAAAAAGTGAATAACCTGTCAGAAGGTGGTTATTTTCATTTCGATTTTATTATGGATATAATTGTACCATTGCATTGCTTCCATAGGTAGTTGGAAGAATAAAGTCTGCATTTGCTGATGCCCCTGCTTCTGGTGTAAGTACCATATTTACGGACGTACGTGGTACAAGGTTGAGCCCTGAATCTTGCAGTGAGGATGAAATATTGATTGAACTGAGGGTTGCATATCCCGTATCTGCGGAAGTCTGGGATGCAGTCGGTATATAGATTACAACAATATCGCCTGTAGTCATCACAGGAATTGATTGGGAAAAAGAGTCATCTTCATCTCTTATATCGTCAACTGAAAAATAGTTTTGTGCATTTACGTATGTAACATTTAATTCTGCATTGCCAATTGTTGTATTTTCTGTGAACAGCTTCTGTAAGTTTGCAGCAGCATCTGCGCTAAAACCAGACATGTTTCCCTGAAAATCGGAACGAGGTGATAAGCTGTTCCTGTTGCCAGCATGTACAAGATTATTGGACCTGAATCCATCTGTAATGGAGATGATAACCTGGTTTAGGTCTACAGGTTCACTGGCTGCATTAAGCCCCATTGTTAGTTTGAAAACATCAATCGTTGAAGACATATCAGTATCACTGTTCTCAGATCTGAATCCTTCTATATTATGTATCATTAGGTTTGAAGAAACTTCTTTTGTTGCTTCTTTTCCTGTAGATAGTGCATCCTGTTGCAATACTCCTGATGTCTGAATTAATACAGATGCTGCAACTGCTGCGACAAGAACCATCGCAATAAAGATTATCAGGGTGCCGATTCCGATTTGTCCTTTTGTAGAAGACTCCCATTTTTTGTTAGAATTTATAGAATTCATCGATTTTCACCGGGAATGTTAGTGGCTAACAGTGCATTAGTTGCACATATACATGTATATTGTTTTTTATATATTTATATTTTACTTAAGCCTAAAACAGAATATGCGTCAATAGTGCCGACAAATATCTATGGGGGTGTTTTCAGTAATCTTATATACCTTAAAGAATCACATCCGTATACTCATAAAAATTATTAGTTATATATGAATATTAATTTTCCAATTATGAATATGTAAATGAAATATAGGTGGTGGTCATTTGAAAAAAATACTATTATTTGTTCTGGTGATATGTGTTCTCTTTGCTTGTGGTTGTGCAGAATCCGATAATTCTCAAACGGTTAAGACTGGGGATTATGTTTCTGTAAATTATACTGGTAGTCTTGAAGATGGAACAGTGTTCGATACTTCCAGAGCAGACGTTGCTATGGCAGAAAATCTCTACAATCCTTATAGGAGTTATGAACCATTGCCCTTTATAGCCGGTGCAGGCCAGATGATCAAAGGATTTGACGATGCTGTAATGGGGATGGCAGTTGGTGAAAAGAAAACTGTTACAATACTTCCGGAAGATGGTTATGGTGCGTATTGCCCTGAGCTTCTGATACCCGTGCCTGTGGGTGAATTCCAATCTGCGAACATAACGCCTGTCATAGGTCAGAAAGTAACTTATCAGAGTCAGCCTGTAACAATTGTCAACATATCAGAGGAAAACGTCACTCTTGATTGTAATCATAACCTTGCAGGTAAAACCCTGATATTCGATATTGAGCTGGTCTCAATAGAAAAAGCCTGATTCAAGTGGTTTGCTCATGGAAAAAGAAGAAAGGATCGTTGTGGTCCTTCTATGCATGGCTGTCCTGTCTCTGACAATAGCTTACGCCACCTTTTTTTCAGGTGATGGTGACGGTAGTGTGGGAAGCTTCAGTTCTTCTTCACTGCCCGGTGAAGATGTTCGATTTGAGGGAGATGTGCTTTCAAAACGTTTTACTTATTCAGGTGGTCATCTTTTAATGGATGTTGATTATGGGTCAGGAGTAGTCAAAGTTTTTGTACCTTCAGCTAATGGTGCAAATGATGTGGACTCACAAATAGGTGAAAACGAATATGTGGTGATAGTTGGTATTGTGGGGGAGTATGAAGGTGAATTGGAAGTAGTGGTTCAAAATAGTGAGGATATTATTCTTTTAAAGTAAATTGTTTGGGCTATACGTTAATTAGTCGCTAATGATATATGCAAAAAATCACCTCATACTAGAACATGAAAGCCTGTATAATGTGCGGTGGGGAAGGTACCAGATTACGTCCGTTGACATTTGCTCGGCCAAAACCGAGCATTCCTATCTTGAATAAACCTTCAGTTGTTCATTTGATCGAACACCTGTCAAAAGAAGGTTTCAATGATATCGTTATCACTCTGGGGTATATGGCTGAAAAGATCGAGGAGGAACTTGGGGATGGGCGCATATTCGGAGTTCACATTGATTATGTTTATGAAAAGGATAAGCTGGGTACTGCAGGCGGTGTTAAAAATGCTGAGAAATACCTGCGTGACGAACCATTCATAGTACTTGGCGGAGATCATGTATTGGACCTGAATCTCAGAGAAATGCACAGATTCCATGAAATGACAGATGCACTTGTCACAATCGGGCTCTTATCCATTGATGACCCTCGTGAATTTGGTATAGCTGATATGGATGTCAACAACAGGATATGTCGTTTTCTTGAAAAGCCCGGTCCGGGTGAGATTTTCAGTAATCTTGCAAGCACTGGTATTTATGTATGTGATCCTGAGATATTTGACTGGATTCCGGCAAATACGAAATATGATTTTGCAAAGGACCTTTTCCCGGCTATACTGGCTAAAAAGAGAAAGATACATGGCATTCTTGCAAGGGGCAGGTGGACGGATGTGGGAAGTCCTCAGGCTTACAGGCAGGCTCAGCGCTGGATGCTTGAAGCTTTACCTGGTACTACGATCGAAGGCCATTTTAAAACAAAGGATGCTCGCATAAAAGGTCCGGTTTCTCTTGGTCACAATGTTTCAGTTGGTTCTAATTCTGCTATTGTGGGTCCTATTGTCATTGGTGAGAATACGACAATCGGGGACAATGTCCTTATTGGTCCGTACACGACAATTGGGTCAAATTGCGTGATAAATAACGATTCAAGAATTCTTTCTTCCTATATATTCAATGGTGTGCTTATCGGTGAAAACTCTAATGTATCTGGTTCTGTAATCGATAATGGTACAAAAGTAGGAAATAATTGCAGCCTTGAAAATGGTACTGTTATTGGTCCTGCTGTTTTAATTGAGGATGATGTTACAGTTCATTCGGACGTGCGAATATGGCCTGAAATTAATATTCCGGCTAAGACCAGGGTCAAAGAAGATATTCTTAACGAGTCTTATATGTAATGCTTTCCTTGATTTATGTGATTGGGATATGAACAAGATTAAAAAATGGATCATAGTATCATTACTTATCAGCGTTTTTTCAGGCATAATTGTAGTACTTTTTACATTTGACTCTGGGACTATTCATGCTTTAATGGGAATAAAGCCTGAATATATACTTGCTGCAGCAGTTATTCATGCTATGACCTATGTGATCTGGGGCATGCGGACACGTTCTCTTTGTAAGGCTTTGGGTTACAATGTAAGCCATATTAAATCATTTGAGATCGTAACTTCCGCAACTCTCGCAGCATCAATTACGCCTTCATCTCTTGGGGGTGAACCTCTCAGGATCCACTTGCTTCATGGTCAGAAAATGCCTTTGGGAAAAGCCACCGCAGTGGTTCTTGGAGAGCGGGTACTTGATGGTATTCTGATTCTTACGCTGGCTCCTTTTTCTATCTATGTCATACGTGGTGTTTTGAAGGACTCTGTATTTGATTTTATGTTCATATTTGCAGAAGCAGGATTGATGTTCATACTTTTTCTTATATTGTATGCTATCTGGAGACCAGGGCCTACAAAGAAAGTTGTATACTTCTTTGTACATTGGTTGGCACCAATTTTAGGCAAAAAGACAGATGCTGCTTTTGATGTATTTATTAAAAGAGTTGATTCGGAGCTTGATAATTTCCATGGCAGCATTTCTGTATTGCTAAATGAAGGTAGGAAAGGTCTTGCTTTTGGGATATTTTACACTCTTGCTTTCTGGTTTGTCGACTTTTCAATGCTCTATGTAATATTGATAGGCTTGAACCAGCATCCTGATCCTATTCTTGTGTTTGCTTCACAAGTTATCACAATGATCATAATTCTCATACCTGCTACTCCTGGGGGTAGCGGAATTGCGGAATTTGCTGGAACGACGCTATTTTCCTTATTTGTGTCTTCTTCTGTGCTTGGGATTGCAGTTATTGCGTGGAGGGCATTCACATTCTATATGAATATCTTAGTAGGTGGATTTGTCAGCTTTAAAATATTGAAAGACACTGATTTCATCAAAAAGTATCTGAATTAAAAAAGTTATTTAAATGTTAATGTAAGGTAGTATTTCTTCACTGCCTATTCTTTTTATAAAATCATCTTTACTTGTGAATGGGGCTTTCCTTTTTATATCGGTGGCCTGTTTCTTTCCAATACCTGGAACTTCCTGTATGAGCGGTATGGTGGCCGTATTTATATCAAGGGGATATGGCACGCCTGTAATCGATCTGTGTCCGTGGCGAGTCACGGTAGCATCTATAAACCTGCCAAGTGGCATATTTGTTGGTATTCCTACTAATAATGGGTAAGAACCCATTTGTCTTCCAAAACACATTTTTCCATCATTGATCTCGCACATGATATCTCTGAGTATTGTTCCGGTGGGGACAACTTTCTGGAGCATTGGCAGATCAATATTTTTTCTGATCTTCTCTTTATATTTAAGAAATATCTGTTTATGCTTTCTTACAAGTTCATCATTACCATACATCAGAGTGTTGGGGAAGGCCATGACCTGTCTTATGTTTATCCTGCGAAGCAGTAGGTCAGAGTCAATAACATGTTTCAGGAATTCGTAGTTAAGGTCAAATGTCTTTTTTGACTCTCCTATGAGGCCATGTACGAGATTTATTCCGGGGAGTATCTCTG
Source organism: Methanolobus sp. ZRKC5 (assembly GCF_038446525.1). Classification (GTDB taxonomy): domain Archaea; phylum Halobacteriota; class Methanosarcinia; order Methanosarcinales; family Methanosarcinaceae; genus Methanolobus. The sequence goes on along the minus strand of NZ_CP151792.1, from coordinate 649,511 downwards.
GCATCCCATTGTTTCCTCGCATTCTCCCTACTTCATTTATGAGTTTGATCGCTTCAAATATTTCATCGGGCATTGCTTTGAGTTTATTGGCCTTTACAACGATAGGGTCAGCACTTTCCATTCCAAGGGCTGCTACGTCTCCTGCAGTATGGTATTTTACAATGGTTTTGAATATTTCCTTGCACAATTCCGGATATGTTGCTATGGTTCCAGGATTGGCATTATCCATATGCAATACTTTTAGTTGCGGCGCCACATTCCTGATGCCTTTATAGAGGGAAAGGATGGCTTCAGGGTCTGGCTCGGGTATTTGTCCACCTTTGTCTTTAGCATGGTAACTCAGGATGTCAGGTTGTCTTCCGATTCTGAAATATCTGGCTCCTTTCTCGTATAATCCTTCTACTTCAGAAATAACATCAATAATGGGACGATAGTCGGAGCTTCCATAGGAGGGTTCTGTACAAAATGAGCAGTGTTGGTTGCGCCCGCATCCTCGGTAGGTTTCAAGCTCACACATAACATTGGGATAATCAGGATGCTGTTTAATTATGAACGTTCCTTTTGAAGCCCATCTGCCAATTTCCTCAACTGATCTGAAACGATGCTGACATTCCTCCGGATTTGTTGTCTTTCTTTCGAGAACGTCATAAACAAATGCTTCGATGTCTTTGCGGCATATTATTACGTCTGTGGCATTAATCAGTTTACTTTCTGCCTTTTTTCCACCTTCCAGGGAATATCCGAGTCTTATGGGTCCTCCTAATATCTTCAATCCATTGGATGCACTGAAGATGCTCTCTATCTCTCCCTGATTTATTGGTGTTGAACGCAGGTATTTTCCAGGTACTGTCATGCCAGAAACAACTATTATGATGTCGGCTTTCTTTATGGGCTCGGACGCACCGTTCGGGCTTTTGCGTAGCTCGTCGATGGTGAATAAAGATATGTCTGTTTCCTGCAATCCTCTTTCCCGCAGTGCTCCTGCAATATATCTTATGTATGGGGATATGTAAGGTGGAACTCCAAAACATGCCGGTTCATCCACATATCCGTCTATTATTATTGCTTTCATAGTTGTTAAAATGTGTATTATTCAATGTATGCTTATTATAGTCTATATCGATGTGTATCTTTTAAAATATGTGTGTTTTATTACTGTCTCAAGAGATGCCGTTTTCTGCAAATATGAGTTTGACAATGGTTACTGGCCTATAATTCAGTGAATGCACAGTTATCTGCTCCATAGAGCTCGCTACTTGGAATACATCATCCATATTTAAATCAATGGGTGGCATCTTCTGGATAGGGCCGCCAGTAATACATAATGGTATTTGATTGACTCGTATCTTTCATTCTTACAATATTTCACACAAAATCATACAGCATACGGTGTATTATTTGCGTAATACTAGTGGTGGATAATTGCTTAACTTTAGGTATTTGTCATACTTTCTTGTATGCATTTGTGTGTAGTTCATGTGTGTTAATTTTAGTCAATTATCATAATCTTCATATGTCGGGTATTTGTCGTGCAGCGCATACTTATTATATATTCCTTTTTCCATTACTATTATTAGTTTAAACATTATGCAGTAAATGAGGTTTTCCAATGAGAAGTGACAAGACCAAAAAAGGACTCGAACGCGCACCGCATCGTTCCCTTTTGAAGGCAACCGGTGTGACTGATTCTGAAATGCAGAAACCATTCATAGCAGTTGTAAACTCCAGAAATGAACTGATACCAGGCCACATAAATCTTGATAAGGTTGCAGAGGCAGTAAAGGCTGGCATAAGAAGTGCTGGTGGTGTTCCATTTGAATTCCATACAATTGGAATTTGTGACGGGATAGCCATGGGTCATGAGGGGATGAAATATTCTCTTCCAAGTCGTGAGGCCATTGAGGATTCTATTGAGCTTGTCCTTCAGGGGCATCAGCTTGATGGAATGGTGATGATAACCGCATGCGACAAGATTACCCCTGGTCATCTCATGGCAGCAGGAAACCTTGATATTCCTGCTATTGTCGTGACAGGCGGTCCGATGATGCCTGGATTTGTTGATGATGAGTATCGGGATCTGATCTCTGTCTTTGAAGGTGTGGGTGAATGCCGGGCAGAAAAAGTATCTGATGAAAAGCTGAAACTACTGGAAGATTGTTCATGTAGTGGTGCAGGTTCATGTGCAGGTATGTATACTGCGAACACAATGGCTTGTATGACTGAGGCACTGGGGCTTAGTCTTCCTGGTTGTGGTACGGCTCATGCAGCAGATGCCAAAAAGATCCATCTTGCAAAATACTCTGGTGAACGCATCGTCTCCATGGTACATGAAGGCATCAATTCTCGTAGTATAGTCACCATGGAATCATTTGAGAATGCTATTATGGTTGACATGGCAATTGGTGGTAGCACCAATACAACCCTTCATCTTCCTGCAATAGCTCATGCATTTGGTCTTGAGCTGTCGCTTGATGTGTTTGACAGGCTGAGCAGGACTACTCCTCATATCATATCCCTTAAACCGGGCGGTGCACATTACATGCTTGATTTCGAGAGGGCCGGCGGAGTCCCGGCTATAATGGCTAGATTGAGTTCAAAGCTAAACCTTGATGAAGCTACTGTAAATGGCAAGACTATAGGCCAAAACCTTGATGATTTTATAATGGTCAATCCAAAACTCAATGCAAGGATAATTGGTACTCTGGATGCGCCTATACATGAAGAGGGTGGCATTGCTATATTGAAGGGAAGTCTTGCTCCTGATGGCTCAGTTGTTAAACAGGCGGCAGTTGACCCTAAGATGCTTAAACATAGTGGTCCTGCAAGAGTTTTTGACAGTGAAGAGGCAGCTATGGAGGCAATCCTTGCAAAGAATATCGTTGCAGGCGATGTTGTGGTCATACGATATGAAGGTCCAAAAGGGGGCCCTGGTATGCGTGAAATGTTGTCTCCTACATCAGCTATTGCAGGTATGGGGCTTATCGACAAGGTTGCACTGATCACAGATGGTCGTTTCTCCGGTGGTACCAGGGGTCCGTGCATAGGGCATATTTCACCTGAGGCTCAGGAAGGCGGTCCGATAGGTCTTGTAAAAGAAGGTGATATCATCGAGATCGATATTCCTGGCAGGATACTGAACCTGAAGGTTTCAGAAGAGGTGCTTGAAAAGCGCAGGGAAACCTTTGTTCCTGTGGAAAAGAAGGTTACGGGTTATCTTGCAAGATACAGAAGATTCGTCAGTTCTGCAAGCAAGGGCGCTATAATAAGTTGATATTGGAATAAATCAGGTCTTCATAGGCCTGTTTTTACTTATTTTTAAAGTTGACCGATGGTTTTTTCAGATTGAATTGCCTGAGTACTATTTAATGGAAAGGATGGGTATTTGTTCGATATGTGGTTCTGTATCTAACCTGAACACATGTTCTCTTTGCGGAAGGCTAGTTTGTAATGGCTGCTACGATCATTCGAGAAATGTTTGTGTCCAGTGTTCTTCAGGTGTTACTTTATCCGGGACATCAGCAGAAAGATCAGGTCTGAGTTGAATTATTTTAATCTATGAAGTTGCTCAATTCCATTTTCCTGTTTGAGCACAAGTACTTCCCTTGTCACAAGTTCTTGTATCTTCCTGTCTATATCTTCCTGACTGAACTGACGTGAAACAAGACTTTTGATAATTTCTTTTTTAACTTTTGCCCCACGTGGCATATACATCAGTATGTTTCCTTCGAGTTTATCCGGTTTTGCATCAGATGCCTGTTCTGTTGCAGGTGGGGATGCAGGTGTTTGTCCGGGTATATTTTGCATTTCCTGCATAGTGCCTGCTTCGCCATTCATGAACGGTGGCATTCCGTCTGAATTGGCAGATTGCTGTGGGTCCGGTACTTTGAATGCTGGTTTCGGTGTATTTTCTCCATCGGGGTTGAACGGTGGCATTCCTTCCGGTAGTTTAAAATCTGGTATTACTGGTGTAGTTTCTACTTGAGGACTTTCTGCTGGTGAATTGAAATCAGGCATTGTAAATGCTGCATTCTCTGGTGAAGCCTGTTCCGATGTTTTTAGTTCCGGCATAGTGAATCCAGTATCTTGGCTTGCTAGCTCCGGTGTTTTTAGTTCCTGCATGGTGAATCCAGTATCTTGACTTGCTAGCTCCGGTGTTTTTAGTTCCTGCATGGTGAATCCAGTATCTTGGCTTGCTTGCTCCGGTGGTTTTAGTTCCGGCATAATGAATCCAGTATCTTGGCTTGCTTGCTCCGGTGGTTTTAGTTCCGGCATAATGAGTCCAGTATCTTGACTTGCTAGCTCCGGTGTTTTTAGTTCCGGCATAGTGAATCCAGTATCTTGACTTGCTAGCTCCGGTGTTTTTAGTTCCGGCATAGTGAATCCAGTATCTTGACTTGCTAGCTCCGGTGTTTTTAGTTCTGGTATAGTGAATTCTGATTCTTGACTTGTGTGCTCCGGTGTTTTTAGTTCCTGCATGGTGAATTCAGTATCTTGACTTGCTAGCTCTGGTGGTTTTAGTTCCGGTATAGTGAATTCTGATTCTTGACTTGTATGCTCCGGTGTTTTTAGTTCCGGCATAGTGAATTCTGATTCTTGACTTGTATGCTCCGGTGTTTTTAGTTCCGGTGTGGTGAATTCAGATTCTTGATTTGTCTGCTCCGGTGGTTTTAGTTCCGGCACCGTGAATCCAGTGTCTTGACTTGTGTGCTCCATTACTTGTGCAAGTGGTTCTGGTGCGGTTGTTTCTGTTTTCAGTGGTGAAGTTTCTATTTCCTGATGGCTACTATTTTCTACCATCATCTCAGATAAATTAGTTTCATGGTCCTGTTCTTCGAAATTCTGTTGTATAACACATGCAGGTTCTTGCTCATTCGGTTCACTGATAATTATTTCCGGTGCAACTGTAACAGGTGCCTGTGGGGGTATTTCATTTTCTGATATTTGTGGCTGAAGCTGGATCTCTGTTTCTTCAAAATCGTCAATGATGTCGATTTCAGTAATCTCTTCTTCACTGTTTATTTCTGGAATAGTTGGATTCATTTTGGTAAAGGTTTCATCAGCAGGTTCTTGTGTACTCCTACTTTCCGGGGTACTTTGTATATTCCCACTAATTTCATTTATCCCGGTGAAACTATTTTCGACCAATGACAGCCTGTTTAATATTGTATTTACGTCATCTCTGAGAATTGCAAACCTATCGGTCCACGATACTATGTCGTCTGACGGGGAATTATCTAAAATGTCCAGTTCCCTCTCGATAAGTTTTCTGATGAACAGACTTTTATTGTCAATTACGTCCAGTTTATCAAAAAGTTCATCAGACATGCTAATGGTAAGTCGTTTCATGGCAATCTCTCTTTGATGTTTGTCAATATCTAATCATACTCATGTATGCATATATCACACATATATAATTAATGGAATTATATTAAAAATAATATGTATTTTCGTCTTTTGTGATTCAAAATTAATGCCTAAAAAAGTAAAAGATAATCTAATGGTGTAGTTAGGCTATATTAAAAAAAAGATGTGAAAAGAAGTTCACATTGATTTCTTACATTCAGGGCAGGCTTTACCTTTTGTTGTCGAGATGAATGAATGCTTTGGCGTTATACACTTACACATAGGGCACAATTCATTATTCTTAAATATCTTCTCTACTGCCTGAAGGTCTGTCTCATAAATGTGTGTGTCCCATCCTGTGGCTATAAGTGACTCGATCTCAAAGGCAAGGTTTTGTTCTCGGAATGCCTTTTTAAATCCTTCTACAATGGCCGGGATGTTGGCTGGGAATCCTCCAAACGCATCCCATGAGCGGTATAGCAGGTATATCCTTACTTGAGTATCATTCAAAAGTTCCACTTTGTAGGCTATCCAGCAGGGCTGGTCTTCGTACTTTGGTATGTGGACTTCATTTTCCCAGAGTACGCCAACATGTCTTCTGGAGCCCGGGCGCAGGTTGCTCACATTTGCATGCACTGTATTGTATGCTGTTTCTCCATATCTGAACAATTGCTTTGCATAGCAATAATCAAATTTCCTCTTGTCATCATCTGAAAGTGAAACATACCAGTCTGCATACTCTTCTGTGAGTTCTTCTTTATATTTTCTTATAAGGTTCTCTCCAAAGGGTACAGCAGGGTTGACCTGCAGGTTTTCTACATCCTCTATACATATAGTGGCATGTACTCTCTTTGTCATTGTTTTGTAGTCGGGTTTGTGTTCCTCTCCTTTTTCATATATTTCATGGATCAGTTGGGACCATGCAGAGGAAATTGTTTTTGCTTTTATCAGTACAGCTTCCATATCACTCATTCCCTGTTACAGTATTATCATCTTACTTTCGATGATTTCTTTTTGAAATAAAAATGATTTTATTAAAATTAGATTGTATGCTCTGGATATAATTATTGTTGTTGTTTATCCATCACTGACTGTATATCATGTTTTTCTACAAGGGCACTTGCAAGCATTATTGCTTTGGTATAATGCCCTCCGACTCTGGATGTGTCGACAAATACGTAGTCATCCATTAATATGGGTGCACCAAGTCCGTCTCCTCCCCCCAGGAACACAAGTGTCCTGAATATGAGGTTGCCTGATATGCCATCTGGTGCAAGTATGAAATTCGCTTCCTTTATGGCATCCTCTATCAGTATCGTATGATGCTTTGCGTCTATTCCCAGTTCTCTTATCCTGTTAACAATGAAGTCCCCTTCAGCAAGTGTCTGGTCTACTCGCAGGTTGCGGCCCAGGTCACCCAGTCTTCCTCCTGAAAGAATGCCTACTACTGGTTCGATGTTAAACCTGCGGATGTATTCCACCCCTAGTTTTATGAATTCTATTTTATCTGCAAGTTTATTTCCTTCATCTATGCCCACAGGTGCGATGAAAAAGGGAGTACCTTCACTTGTTTGCAACAGTGCAATTCTGTGCAGGTTTTCCTGATTCAGGATTTTTTTGAGGTGTGTCAATGTTCCTGAAGCTCCTGCAGTTCCTCTGACTGCCGCATCTACGTATCCGGATTTGAGGAGGTCACCAAGTGTTCTTTCAGGATCGTTGGTTCCTATTATCTCAAGCTCAGTTCCTATTATCTCTATCTCTTTTTTGTTACCTACAAGTAACACGTGTGCATATCCTGCTTCATGTGCATCTCTGGCACTCTTAAGCATCTTGGGACTGGGATTACGCACTCCTATTGCAACTCTTGCCTTATTTTGTAATGCCCTTTCTTCTATCAGGTCAAGGAGGTTCTCTGTACTTTTTGATCCCATGGAAAGATACCTTCCAGCAATATTATCAATCAGAACAATCAAAGTGATGCAAACATTAATTACTTTTCCTGAATATTGAGTAAAGAACATGACTGTGCAGATGGAATGGGCAGAGAAATACCGGCCAGGAACACTTGATGATGTCGTAGGTCATAAAAAAGTGATAGTCGACCTTATGAAGTGGAGTGAGCAATGGGCACATGGCATCCCGGAATCAAGAGCAGTATTGCTTCATGGTCAGGCGGGCATAGGTAAGACATCTTCTGCATATGCACTTGCAAATGATATGGGCTGGGAAGTTATAGAACTCAATGCCAGCGACCAGCGGACTGCAGGTGTGATCGAAAAGGTGGCAGGCTCAGCATCCCGGATGCAAACTCTAACAGGTGCCTCTACCAAAAGGCTGGTTGTACTTGACGAGGCTGATAATCTTCATGGAAATAGTGATCGTGGGGGAGCACGTGCTATTATTGATATTGTTAAAAAAACAAATCAACCCATCGTTCTAATTGCTAACGATCTTTATGGTATATCTTCTTCACTGCGTTCTTTATGCCTTGAGCTGAAGTTCGGTTCCGTTCAATCCCGGTCCATGGTGCCTGCACTCAAGAAAATTGCACTTAATGAGGGCCTGATGTGCGGTGTCGGTGTAATCGAGAAAATAGCTGAGACGGCAGACGGGGATTTCAGGAGTGCTGTAAATGATCTCCAGGCAGTTGCTCTTGGACGTACGGAAATTGACATCGAAGACATCTCTACCTCTGAGCGGGATAATAAAGAGTCCATATTCAAAGTTGTGGGGAGGATCTTCAAGGGAAATGATATTTCTTCTGCTATTGAGGCGACTTATAATCTTGATGAGACTCCTGAGGATCTGATTCATTGGGTGGATGAGAATCTTCCTTACCAGTACACGGGTAAAGGTGAAGAAGCGCTTACGGATGATATTATTCAGGCATATTCTTATCTTTCACGTTCTGATCGTTTTTTGGGACGTGTGCGCAGGCGACAAAATTATCGCATGTGGCGTTATGCGGGCATGCTCATGACTGGTGGAGCAGTTGTTTCAAAATCTCGCAATCGTAGTGGGTTTGTGAGGTACCAGGCACCTTCTCTCTGGCGTAAAATGGGCCAGATGCGTTCTAAAAGGAATATGAGAAATAATATTGCTGTGAAAGTGGGTGCTCATTGTCATGAATCAATGCGGTATTCACGGCTTGAGGTTGCAGGGCTCTATACGAAGCTTTTGGAAACCGATGACTATGCGATAGACGTTGTTGCAACACTTGGACTTGAGATGGATGAATTGCTCTACCTGATGGGTGCTAAAAAGGTCACAAAAAAGATTCAGGCTATTTATGATGGTGCACAGGAGCTGCGAAAGAATGTGTTTTCTTCAGATGAACCAGTCTTTTTCGTAGAAAAAAAGAGTCCTAAAAAAGATCCTTCTCAGTTGAGTCTGGATAAATTGCCGGGTTCAAATAAAGAGGGCCCTGTAACAAGTGAATCTTCCTTTTCTAAAAAGGAACCTGCAAAAAAACCACAAAAGACTCTTTTTGATTTTTAATTCTGCTTATTGTGGCCCGAAGTGCTATGTGTGGCATACGTGCATTATTTAATATGCATTGTAATGCCTAGTATCAAATGCATATGTTTGATTGTATATGTATGACAGTAATTATTGTGCTGGATATTTGACTGGATTTGATTTCCTTCATGATTTGTCTTTTATATTTATCTGATATACTTATTTTATATTGCATCATCATTTGTATTTGTTTGAACAGTTGTCTTATTTTGTAAGATTTATTCAAGTTTATAGAAATAGGTACTCTGTTATTTTTATTAAAAATAGTATGAAAATGTATTCTCAGTACTAATAACTCAACAGAGATCTCTGATAATTACATAATATAAAGCTCAGCGTAAGCAACGCTTAACATTTTGTCAGTTTATTTTAGTAAAAATGAATGAAAAAAGTGGAGTGGAGTATGAGCGGGTTGGGGAGTGGGGGTTATTGTCAAAAAAAGGATAACCCGCTCATCTACTTCTAGTATGCATACTATTGTATATATACGTTTTGCTTATCATCATCATTATGATGAGGTGATTTGGTTAAAAGTACCATTTAAACACCTCTTGCACTTGATATTACTTTTAATTATTTTGGAAAATTCCGTCGAAAACTGATAAATACCTTGCATTCCACTTTCATTGTGAGTGATACAATGGTAATTGGAGTTACAATGGTAAATGTGCTGCCTGGCAGCGAAAGAACCGCTTTTAATGAACTTAACAAAATTGAAGGAATAAAGGACATCTATCACGTGTTTGGTGAGTATGATTTTGTTGTGGTAATTGAGGTGGATGATCTGGGACATCTCAATAGCATTGTAGACTTGATTCGTGAGACCGGGTCTGTCACTGCAACACAAACTATTGTGGGTGCAGAATTGAAGTGATTCGGAAAAAACATTTTTATATATTCCGAGTTATTATTTTCTGGTCATTGTAATAGTGACCAATAAAGGACGAGGAAGATATTCTTATGGATAATCCAATTGCAGAAGAACTTGCCAAGAACCAAAAATCAATAAGTGTCGCTGAGTTCTTTGAAAAGAACCGGCAGATACTGGGTTTTGACTCTGCTCCGCGAAGTTTGATCACCACGGTCAAGGAAGCAGTGGACAACTCTCTTGATGCGTGTGAAGAGTCAGAGATACTACCGGATATATTCCTGCACATAGAACGGTCAGGAAAGGATAACGTAATTATTATAGTGGAGGACAATGGTCCGGGAATAGTTAAAGAACAGATTCCTAAGGTGTTTGCAAAGCTATTGTATGGTTCAAGATTCCATGCGATCAAACAGAGTCGTGGCCAGCAAGGTATAGGTATATCGGCTTCTGTGCTATACTCTCAATTGACATCAGGAAATCATACAAAGATCATATCCAAAATTGGTCACGGAAATCCTGCTCACTATTATGAGCTTATGATAAATACCAGTACAAATGATCCCGAGATACTCAAGGATGATATTGTGGACTGGGATAGGCCACATGGCACACGTGTTGAGATGGAAATGGAGGCTTCCTATGTAAAAGGAAGAAGACAATCCATTTATGAATATCTTAAGGCGACTGCGATTGTAAATCCGCATGCCAGACTAACTCTTATAGAGCCTGATGGCAATGAAGTGATTTTTGAGCGCGCAACTGATAAGCTTCCGGTTCCTGCAAAAGAGATTTTGCCGCATCCTCATGGGATAGAGCTTGGTACTCTCATGAAAATGTTAAGATATACAGAGAGGCAAAAATTATCCCCGTTTTTGCGTTATTCATTTTCAAAGATAGGGCACCTAGCTTCTGAAGAGATATGCAAGGCTTCAGGTCTTGATCCTGATACGGACCCTCATGAAATGAGCAGGGACCAGTCAAAGAAGTTGCTTGATGCATTCTCCAAAGTCAAAATAATGGCTCCTCCGACTGATTGTCTGTCTCCTATAGGTGAAGAGCTTATTTACAAAGGACTTGAAAAAGAGTTCAGTGTCGATTTCATAGCCACCACGACCAGAAGTCCTTCAGTTTACGCTGGAAGCCCGTTCATTGTTGAAGTGGGTATTGCATTTGGTGGCGAATTGCAAAAGGATGATCGTGTGGACATCATGCGCTTTGCAAACAGGGTCCCTCTTCTGTACCAGCAGGGTGGCTGTGTGATCACGCATGCCATCGAGTCAATTAAATGGAAGCAGTATGGGTTGAATCAGCCAGGTGGCGGATTGCCTTCAGGGCCTGTCGTTATTCTGGTACACGTTGCTTCAACAAATGTTCCTTTTACTTCCGAATCCAAAGATGCAGTTGCTGATATTCCTGAGATAAAGGATGAGGTTGAGCTGGCAATAAAGGAAGTTTCAAGGAAAATGAATCGGTATCTTAACAAGCGTGATAGTCTCAAAAAGAGACGTGAGAAAGAAGTAATAATAACAAAAGTGCTTCCAAAAATGGCAAAGAAACTGGCTGAAACTCTTAATCGTGAGGTTCCTGACATCAATCCTGTTGTTGCGAAGGTTATGGGTAACCTTCTTGTTGAAAGGATAGTTGAATCTAATGGTAATGAAGGAGTTGATGTGTCTATAAGGGTCAAGAATTTTTCCAGCAAGAAACAGGATTTCAAGGTCCATGATATGGTTCCATTTGAAATAGAAAACGCAGTTCCTGAGCCTAAGGTCATAAATATGGGTAATGATTTTGATTATATATGGGACCTCACTGTCTCTCCGGATTCTTCTAAGGTTGTAAAGTATTCTGTAGCAACTCTTGATGATGCAGAGGTCTCAAGACTGCCTTCTCTAATAGTTGAGGGTCTTGATGAAGAGATTGTTACCGGTGCTAAAGCTATAAAGGGGTGAATGAATGGCAAAAGAGATATCCCAACAGAAAAAGGAACATGATGAGATAGCAAGCAACCGTTTATTGGGTCTTGCAGGGGAATTTTATGATCAGTTCATTGATGAGATTGTCCCAAAAGTCTCTCTTCCCAGTCGTACAAAGGCAAATATAGAGTACAGTGAAGACAGCGATGTCTGGGTGTATGGTGACAGGGAAACAGAGCGAAGTGCAAAAACCGTAAAGGGTGCTTTCCAGTTATTGAAGACTTCTCATGTGATTGATTTTCTTGTGAATAATCACCTGGGACAGAACAGGGGCTCAACCTTAAGGGAGTTATATTATATTTCGGAAAACTGGGATATAGCCAAGTTCCGCGAGCAGCCCGAAAGTGACCGGCTTATAGAGGACCTTGAGATAATATCCGGTCTTCAGAGGGAATATTTCCATATGCGTCCTGAAGAAGATGGTGCTACTATGTTCGGTCCAATTCGTCTGCGTGAGGAGACCAAGCGTGGTGATCGAATTATCCATTGCCAGGAGGATATTGGTGAAAGTGGCTATCAGATTCCTTTTAATGTAGAGAATATTGAATTCCTGGACACTGATGCAAAATTCATAATTGCCATTGAGACTGGTGGTATGTATGCCAGACTTATTGAGAATGGTTTTGATGAAAGGAATGATGCAATACTTGTGCACCTTAAGGGTCAGCCAGCACGCTCAACCCGTCGTATCATTAAGAGGATGAATGAGGAGATGAACCTGCCCGTAGTGGTATTCACTGACGGTGACCCCTGGTCATATCGTATTTTTGCTTCTGTGGCATACGGTGCTATCAAAAGTGCCCATTTGTCTGAGTACATGGCAACTCCCGGTGCCCAGTTCATTGGTGTTCAGCCATCAGATATCGTGGAGTATGAACTTTCCACGGATAAATTGACGGATAAGGATGTAGCTGCCCTGAGAAGTGAACTTACAGATCCAAGGTTTGAAAGTGATTACTGGAAAGAACAGATAAGCCTGCAACTTGATATTAACAAAAAAGCAGAACAACAAGCTTTCGCAGGAAAAGGTCTTGACTTTGTAACTGATAAGTACCTTCCAGAACGTCTGACGGAACTCGGGATACTTTGATATCCCGTTTCTAGTTTTTTCTGTTCCTCGGTTTGAAATTCCTGCATATTGCACTTTGGGATACTCTCATTGCTTTTGTATCCACATGGTGGCAAATGCCATTTTTCTGGAACTTGCACGACTTACAGGAATATACTTTAAGATTGAGATTATCCTTTATTATTTTTTCTTTTACAAGGTCTTCTCCACAACCCTTGTGGTACTTTATATCTCCCTTGCTGCAATTAAGTGCCTGTGCCAGAAGTAAGCTCACAGCAGGTGGTTCCCATCGGGTATATGTCTGGTTCACAGCTATTTTTTTTGTAGGTATAAATGCTGTGGCTCTTGTTCCTCCATTCTCTTCGATGGACTGGGTTATCTTTTCTACTTGGTCTTTGATCTTGTCGTTATCAGGCTGTTGTTTTAGTGCCTTTGCCATAAAGCTCAGGGCCGCCTCGTTCCTTCCAAGTTTCTTAAGGGCCAGACTTTTGTTATACAACGCAGGTACAAATCCTGCCATATTGTACTGGTTCAGTATCTTGTCATAGCATTCAATGGCTTCGTGGAATTTCTCTTTTTTGTGAAGAAGCATACCTTTGTTATTCAGAGCAATGGGATTGTTAGGATCTAACTCAAGTGCAAGGCCAAAATAATGCATTTTCTTTTCAGGGTCTTTTTCCTTTAATCCCTGTTCTATCCATTTATTGGATTCTTCGGAAGTCCTTTTTCTCATTGGCCGGTCTATTCTCGGAATTCTATATTACTCTTCTCGCCAGAAATGGCTAATTCGTGTGTTGTCAGACAATGTTTATTTAAAAAACCTTATATAGCAAATGTTCAAACCAGAAAGCATGTTTTTGAATGAAACTATTCCGCTCTACATCAATAAGTTCGTAAGTTCTCAATCGGGGGTATTGGGGTCGGACATTACGGCGGCTACAATAGTGATAGTGGCTTCTGTTATTCTTGCTTTTATTGCAAATCTTGTGTTTGAGAAGATCTTCCTGCATTATGCTGTAAAAACAAAGTATGATTGCGATGATCTTATTGTGAAAGTACTCATAAAGCCAATCTTTTATACAGTAGTATTTTTCGGTGCATTCATTGCTGCAGAAATTCTATTTCCTGGAAATCTTGCGATAGAAGTAATGATGGGCTTACTTCTTACGTTTCTTGGCATTGTGTGGATATTGGCACTTCTGCGCATCGATAAAATTCTTTTCAAACATGTATTTTCAAGTCTTGTCAGAAAGACTGATTCTAAGATGGATGATGAGTTGCTCCCGCTTTTTAAGAACATTATTGATGTTCTTATTGTCTTCTTTGGTCTCCTTGCAATACTCAAAGGTGTGTGGGATGCAGATATATTGCCTCTCTTTGCTTCAGCAGGAATTATAGGGTTTGCTGTTGCTTTTGCGGCACAGGATAGTATCTCCCAGTTCTTCGGTGGTATTTCTATTTACTTCGATCAACCATTCAAGCCCGGGGATAGGATAGAGATCGATGATGGTGAGATTGGTATTGTTCAGGAAGTCGGGCTTCGTAGCACGAGGATAAAAAACCTTGAGAACAACATGATAGTGATACCCAACAGTCTGATAGCGAACAGTAAAGTTACTAATTATACTTCACCTGAGGAATTCATGCTGGTAAAAGTGACGATTGGAGTTGCATATGGTTCTGATGTACAGAAGGTCAAGGACATTCTTACGGGGATTGCAGAAAGTGTAGATTCTGTTCTTGATGACCCATCTCCTTATGTCCGATTTGACAACCACGGTGATTTCAGCCTTGATTTTGCCATAGTAATGTGGGTAACTCATCCAGGGGAAAAATTCCCGGTTGTCAATGAGGTAAATACAAAGATCAATGCCGAGTTTGAAAAAGAAGGAATCGACATTCCATTCCCTGTTCGAACTATTATCCATCAACATTAAAATTGGTTGCAGGATATCTCCTGCAATCTTATAATTTAATTTTACCTTGAGCACTTGGGGTTAATCTATTCCGTAGTTTCAGCTATCCATTTGAGATATTCCTTTTCACCGCTGATCTTCCAGGATATTATTGCTGGTAATTCGTAGCTGTGCATATTTTTTATACATTCTATGACGGAATCTACTTTACTGCTTGTAGTCTTTACAGAAAGTGCTATTTCTCTTTCGCTTTCTATCTTTCCTTTCCAGATATAGACTGAATCAATAGGGTTCATATTGGCGCAGGCAGCAAGCTTTTGCTCAACAAGTTTTGAAGCTATTCTTTTGGCTTCTTCTTTGTCTTTTGTTGTTGTGTATACTGTGGAAAACATTGTATATCGCACCGTGCTTTTAATAAATGGTTATATATTTTTAATTCCTATATATATATTAATGACAACTAGTAATTCTTCTATTTACCGGGAGGTTCAGAAATTCAATCAATTCTGGATATGGGTACTTGTTCTTTTACCAGCTGCAATGGCATGGTATGGTGCTATCGAGCAATTGGTTTATGGTCGTCCGTATGGGGCTAGTCCAGTGTCCGATCAGGAGATGCTCGCTATATGGTTTGCTTTTGGTCTTCTGTTACCTTTGTTCATAATGTCTATACGCCTGATAATTGATGTCCGAAATGATGGTATATACATAAAGTTTTTCCCGATTCATCTTTCATTCAAACACTACTCCTTTGAAACAATTGGTTCCTATGGTGTCATAACTTACAGGCCAATTCTTGATTATGGGGGGTGGGGTATTAGATATAGTTCTAAAAGCAAGGCTTACAACATACGTGGGAACAGGGGGCTACTAATCGAATTTAAGAATGGTAAACATCTAATGCTGGGTTCTCAGGAGCCGGAAATTTTTAAGATGGCCATTGACCAGGGTCGAAATAGAAATATGGACTGATTTATTTTATTTTTCTACGTTTCCTCAGGTTTCATACGAATTATGATGTTTCATACGTGTTTTGGGTTGATTCTTGTGTTTCATATGCTTATGTTCATAAGTGTATGTTCTTTATTTTCGTATTAATTGAGTATGTAATTTCTTACACGACCCTGGATGAAATAGTATGAAATTTATTTTTGGATTTGTTTGATATTTCAAGTTTGAAATATACAACAAAACATATTCTTTTTCAGGTATACACTCATTTGTTTTTTATGGGCGTAGTTACTCTATATTATATGGACAATGAGTTGACAGAACTGGAGGATATTGATCTGGAATATTATACTCCGCCAATCTCAAAAAAAGATATTCTTGACACTATTATTGCTTATGATATCTGTTTTATAAGGAATTTTGGATCTGACATGTTCTATGTTGAAATGGTTGATGGTGAGCCTCTTGTGCCTATGCACCCCAAAGGTGCCTATCCGGCAGGCATAGAGCGATTATTTGATCTTATGGTCAGGGAAAGGATTAGCATGATAAGTTACATGGATGAGAAATTAATGAAGTCTTATTTTATGGTGAATAGTAATGATCTCTAACATGTAAATTCCCTGCTAATTGTCACTATTTGGAAAATTATATATATCATTCATATGATTCAAGTCTACTGTCCGGGATTATGTTAAAGCCGGTACTTTACAGTTTATATAAATTTTATTATAATCGGGTTGATGTTAATGGTATTTCCTGTTGTATGGGTATATTGGGTATTTAGTCTCACAATTGTCACTTATGTATCTGCATTTATTATCAACAGATACAGAGAATATGGTTTTGCTGCATTAGTGGCATTTTATACAATTTACCTTGCGGCTTCTCAGATAGTGGCAACCCGTTTAATAGAATTTGACCTTGGATTCTACACTTTCTTTGCTCCGGCTGCAGTGTTCCTTTATCCTTTCCTTTCACAAGCAATTGACATGATCAATGAGGTATACGGTAAGAAAAAAGCTCATATTGCCATTATCATTGCTTTTGTAACGCAGGTTTTGCTGGTGACATTTATTGTCATGACCAATAGTCTCACACCTGCTCCTTTCTTTGAGCATGAGGCTGCCTGGCAGAGCATATTCACACAGGGAATAAGAATCATCCTCGCATCATGGGTATCTTTCCTTGTATTCCAAAATCTCGATGCCTATGTGTTTGCATGGATGAAAACACATTATCCAAAGCAGGTATTCTTAAGGAGTGCATCAAGTGATATATTGAGCTTAACACTTGACAGTCTTATATTTGTGGTACTTGCTTTTTATGGAGTTGCCCCACTTGTTCCTCTTATCATTGGCCAGATAGTGGCTAAGAATCTAATTGGACTACTTGATACTCCCTGGTTTATGTGGTATAAAAGATATTTGGAAAACAATGCTCCCAGTGACGATAATTCCTGATGTGTATTCTTGTGGATTTCGTTAGAAATAATTATTTATATGATTGGATTCTATAAAAATAGAGAGTGGCATGAATTCATTATATATCTTAAGGGATTGGTTCTATGAGTGTGATAGGTTCTTGTTCCTGGCAGAAGTGCATTACCATAAGGAAAATGTAATTCCTTGTGAACATAAATTTACTCATGAACTGACAAGTTCCAGTTTGGAAAATATGTTGAGCAGCATCATGGGTCTGATAAAAGAAGCTGATAGATCTGTAAATTTTGACATATGTATTTATCAGGATGAGATATCATATTTGAAAGAAACACTTGATAATATATCATCTGGCAGATGGAATAGCATGGATGTCGAATGTGTTTTGAAAGCACAGGAAATAGTCCATGTACTTGCTAATGCTGTCAATGCCGATATTGTTCAAAACAACGAGTCTCATGGTCATCCTCCCATTTACAATGCATGTAAGATCAAATAATAAAATCCCGAATTTTGTTGTTTCTGATTATTGTTGAAGAGGTGCCATCATCATCATATCGGTCTGTTGGTACAATATCACAGATATCCGGAATTTCCATATCAGGATCGATGTCTGCATTTTTTCTCTTGAATATCATAAATCTAACATTATATTTTTGAAAATGTTCTAGCAGAATCTGTTTGTTTTCTCCGTTCCTGTAATATTTCTCATTGAAAAGTCTGTTAAGAGTATCTGTGCCTATCAGGAACACGGAATTCGGGAAAAGTACCGCCTTGTCTGCGAACAAGGGTGAGTTTGTGAGATAAATATTCCCAATATAGTTTTCTTCCTGGTATTTCAAGAGCGAATCAATTCTGTCTTTGAGTGAAATATAATCTATTGGTGGTTTGTCCACATTAGCCAGTGAAATTTCAAAATTAACAGGTTCTTTATATTCATCGGCAGCAATTTTTGCAATTTCAATATGTTTTTCATGACATGGATTAAAGGAACCTGAAAAAATGATCTTAGGTTTGTTATCATTTATTCCCAGATCGATCTTCAAAGGTTCAATACTATTTTCAGAATTAATATTCTCCAGAGTTTTTAATAACAATTCTGCCACTGGAAAATCTGCTTCTGTTTCATTGTTGATTATTTCTTTCACAATTGTATTTTTAAAGCTATTACCTTCCAAATTTTCATCTGGATTGCAGACAGCTGCTATATTTTCAATAATGAAATCGGATGCAATCTTTTCCTGTTCTTCTCTGCTGGCATTTTCTTTTAAGAACAGACTCGATGTAATTGTTTTTAGATATGACTGAGAAGCAAAGTGGACCTCATGTTGCCTGCCTTCGCGTTCATTTGTAGTTTTTGTCAGTTTGCAGGTAACTCCAATACCTATCAAAGTTTCATAGTATTTTTTATCTGGCTTTGAGTTCAGGTATAATGCGCGTCTGAAAGCTGACATTGCCATCTCTTTTGCAGTATCTGTAGAAGCATATTCCGATGGTTTTTTTCCTATGAATTTTTCCAGAGACTCTTTGCTATAAGGGACAATTGCTTCAATAACCGTGTCTGATCCTTTTCCGTAGCGTAACAATTCTCCGATCGATTCTGTTCCCCCGCCGGTTATTGCCAATACGATCATATGTGGCGAGTTGTGTATCGTCCTGATTACTCCGGGAATATTTGTTTCATCCTTATTTTTGTGCATCAAGTTCCATTCCTTTGTGCAAAGCGTTTCTAATTATAGGGTATGCCTTTCAGATGTTTAATCTTTATATCTATTTACGTATTTTTTTTGGTGAATACCATGTACATCATATGTTTATATATACAGTACCGGCACATGTGCGACACTCTTTTATAGATTAAATAGTAATTGAAATATTATTGTCCATTTATTATATTTATCATCTTGGTTAATAACTTGGAAACAAGTAGTTTTCTTCTTCGGAATGGCGACTTGTTGCATGTTATGATGGAAAGCAGAATTCAAATAACTTGAGGGAAAAAATGTCTCATATACTTGTAATTGAAGATAATCCTGTAAATATGGAACTTACTGTAGACCTTCTTGAATCATATGAATATCAGGTTACTCCTGCAGAGGATGGATTCATCGCTCTGGAAAAAGTAAAGGAAAATCATTTCGATCTAATTCTTCTGGATATACAATTGCCTAAAATGGATGGATTGGAGGTACTTTCCCGTTTAAAGGATAATGAGAGTACTAAGGATATTCCTGTGATAGCTTTAACAGCTCATTCTATGCGTGGTGATGACGAAAGGTTCATTGCAGCAGGTTGCATTGACTATATATCCAAACCAATTGATATTCACGCTTTCAAAGAAAAAATAAAATATCACCTCGAAGCTTCAAACTCCTAAATTAGGCGTATAAATAACAGCTTTTGGTGTAGCTCATGAAACTATGCTCAAAGACTTTTCTTGGTTTAGTTTCATTTCCTTAACACTGTTACTTTTTTGGACTTAATTGCAGATTCTATTATTTTGTAAATTTCAGAGAATATTGAGCACAAAGATGTCAGTAGCAGTATAAGCAAAGAATCTGGCCACTTTGATAATTTAGCAGGGATGTATCTTTTGTAATTCAAAAGGTATATCCAGCAAAAAGCCCTTTTAATGTGTGTCCAAAATACCGAAAAACTATTATCGCCAGGAAAATGAAAATAAATAAATAAGAATCAGGAGTCAAAAATATCATTCAGAAATGATGTTGTCTATCTGCAATTCAAATTCATTCCTGACTCCGTTCACATCGACGATGTAGGTTCCTTTTTCAAGACCATACACATCCAGAACAATTGTTTCTTCATAAGGTACAATTGCTTCTGTGCACATTACATCCGCTGGTCTTATTGTTTTCATATCTACGGTGAAGAGTTTTTCTTCCTTGTCAAATTTGACACTTTTTTCATGTATCTGGGTACATCCGTCCGGATGATATCCTGTTGTTAACACATGGATTTGAACTGGAAAAGATTCAAGGATCAATATCTCTGTATCTTCAACAACCGCATTATTGTATACATATTCATCATCGGTTTGGTTACCGGTGTCTGTCTCGTTATCAGAAGTCGCCGGTGTTTCAGTGCAGCCAAGGAAAAATGTTGCGATTGTTACAATGACAATAGTAAGCAACACACAGATGCCTAACAAAGTGTTATTGTTGGTTTTCATAAACTTTCTCTTTAGCCCCATATTATCCAAATGTCACTCCCTGCATAAATGTATTGCTTAAACTACGAATTTGTTTGAAGTTAAGATATCGGATCAATTACAGTAACTACTACGATTTTTTTGGGCTAAAGGCTTCAGGTTTATGAGTTCTTGAAAAGCAGGTTTAACTTTTTCAGATACCTGTTCAATTCTTCATCTACTTTTTCAGCAGTCATTTTTCCCGCTCCGAATGTTATGTGGGTATCAATCACTTCCATTCCTACATACTCGAATGTACAGTGGCTAATGTACCTTAACAATTCCCGGATATCTCCGTGTTTACCTGCCATAGAGTACCATTCTTCTTCTGCACCGGTACTTATTACCATCATTACTTTCTTGCCTTTCAATAATCCATTCTCATAGACTCTATCTTTTATCGGACTGAAGGCAAAACCCGCTGCAAAGACTCTATCTATCCACCCTTTCATGATGGCTGGCATTGCGGTAAAATAGATGGGAAAATGGAAGATCAGGACATCTGCCCATTTTACTTTTTCCATCTCTGCCATTATATCATCGGAAAAAGTACCTTCCTTACTTGCTGTGATCTGTTCAATGAATGGGTTGAATGAGTCTGTTTTCTTGCGTTGTAGAAAATCAGTTTTGTCTAGCACCGGCTTGAAACCCATTGTATAAAGGTCAGAATGTCTTACTCTATTGCCCTTCTCCTCAAGTTCTTTTACAGCTATCTCTCTCATGAACGAATTGAAAGATTTCGGTTCAGGATGTGCAAAAATGTATAAAATGTTCATATTACCCCATATACATTTTTTATTTTGTAGTACTTATACATTTGTGTATAGTATCACTATAAAAATGAGCTTTCCATAGCTTATGAGA
The DNA here is from genome assembly GCF_038446525.1 of Methanolobus sp. ZRKC5. GTDB lineage: Archaea > Halobacteriota > Methanosarcinia > Methanosarcinales > Methanosarcinaceae > Methanolobus. The sequence goes on along the minus strand of NZ_CP151792.1, from coordinate 628,352 downwards.
TATTAGATTTTCCCATAATAAGATATTTTTCACATTGAGTTCACTTACTCATGAATTCAACGATGTCATTAAGTAATTCTACAAGTTCGTCAAGTCTGTAGTTATCGATGTCCTCACGCGTAGAGATTGATTTAAATGAGTGTGAGCCAGGTCTCATTTTCTGGTCCATGGCTTCAAGCATCTCTATAAGATTTTCAATCGCTTCAGAATTGATGTCAATTTCTTCTTTCTTTTCTATCAGTGTTCCAAGCAATTGCCACATCTCTTTATGGGTATTGTTCTGAAAATCGTAGTAAAGAGAAATCTGCTCATCAGATATTGGATGAAAATTGATTTTTATAATGTCTATAAGGAGATTTCGGATTAATTCTTTTGAAAGTAAAAAAGTTGCCACAAAGAAGCCACGTTTGTAACATGAGTTTATTTCTGCTTTTATTGAATTGTAATGGTCATCAGAAAACCTGATGTCCATGAACCTCTCATGTTTTGATATTGAAGATGAAGTTTGTCCGTAAATTGGATTGATCTTAACGAATTTTTCTATTTCAAAGGAGAAATCATTGATCCTTGGTGGAGCTGTTTTTAAAATAGATCTCTGTTCTTTCAGCCTTTTACACGTGATGTTGTCTGTATAACTTTTTGGTTTATCCTTAAAATAAACTCCTTGAATGTAATCCTGTATGGTATAAGTGTACTCATTTGTTCCGGAACGTTTATTTGTGTGATATAAGCTCTCATATCTGGGTGCTTTATCAGGGAGTATACTTCTTATGATGGGCAAACATCGAGTGTACCATTTAGTATATTCGGCAATGAATGTATTTCGATTCTTTTGATATTCGTGATTATTGGTTGCAATTTTATATTCCAGTATTTCCAGCATCTCATCAGCTATTCTTATTAGATCAGCTATTTCTTGTTTCGATGTTCCACTGGGATTTTGTCCGGTCACATATTATATTAAGACGTTACTAATATATAATTATATATATTCATTTTGTCAGAAAAGAATAGTGTTTTATCACATCAATTTGAACATATTTTATATCTTTTAAGGAGTGTGTTTCAATGGATATCCTCTGGCTTGAACAATCAGACGTTAAAACTGTTATTGATATGCTGCTAACTCTTTCTGCAGTAGAGAATGGTTTTCGGGAACATGGATTGAAAAAGGTACAGATGCCTCCAAAATCCTATCTTTATTTCAATGAACACAACGGTGACCTGCGTACAATGCCATCATTTATGGGGGAACAGGATATAGCAGGCGTTAAAATAGTCAATGTACATCCTGATAACAGGGAAAAAGGTCTTCCGACTGTGATGGCTGTCATCGTTCTCAATTCTACGGAAACCGGTGCTCCACTTGCTATTATGGATGGTACCTATATCACGGATATGAGGACTGGTGCTGCAGGTGGGGTTGCTGCAAAACATCTTGCACGCCCTGATTCCCATGTAGTGGGGATGGTAGGAACAGGTGGGCAGGCCCGAACTCAATTACTTGCACTTTCAGAGGTCATGGAGATAGAGGAAGTGAAGGTAACATGTAGAGATCTATCTCATTGCGATGCTTTTGAAAAGGATATGCGTGAGGTAGTAAATTGCAATTTTACAAAAAAAAGGAGCATAAAGGACGTGTGTGATTGTGATGTTCTGGTGACTACTACACCAGTGAGAGAACCTGTTGTAATGTCCGAGTGGATCCATGAAGGTACCCACATTAATGCCATAGGTGCCGATGCCATGGGTAAACAGGAATTGGATCCTGCTTTGTTGAAGAGGTCAAGGATAATTGTGGATGATATTGTCCAGGCATCGCATTCAGGGGAGATCAATGTTCCTCTGTCAAAAGGACTGATATCAGGATCTGATATCCATGCTGAGCTTGGTGAAGTGGTTGCAGGAGTAAAACAGGGAAGGCAGTCAGATGAGGAGATTACGATATTCGATTCCACAGGACTTGCTGTTCAAGACCTTGTGACTGCCAATATTGCTTATACAAAGGCTGTTGAAATGGGTATCGGAAAAAAGATAAAGTTATTCTAATATTCGGGTATAACGCAGGAGCAGGTAATTCATATACAAAAAAGAAAATAATCTTTTAAGTGGAGGAATCTGAAGAAGAATTTGAGACTGAAAATTTCTCAGAACTCATCAAATATACATTTCCTGGATACATCGTCGGCCTGTTTACGGGCGTATTGCTGGATGTGTATGGATATCAGCGCAGTCCAATCGGTCAGTGGCTGGTGCGTACCCTTGCAGGTGAGGGGGAAAGTATATTCGAGGGATTCTATTCCATACGTCAGCACTTCAAACCTAGCGCCCAGACAATGGCAGAAGCATACGGTTGGGGAAAACTCTTTGGGATTGCTGTTCCATGGGTTATTGACCTTGGAAGCCGGCTTGCGGGGGTTGATGTCTATGGTATCGAAGGATTCTACATACCTTTCTTCTATTCACTCAGCGACCAGATAGGAGCCAATATTTCAGGTCTGCTCTTTTTGAAGAGAAAGGAAGGCTCATGGGAGGTTGCTTTTGAAAGGTATGTCCATCATCCTGTTATGCTTGCAAGCCTTGCAGTTATATTCATTGTTCCAATAGGTCTTTTAAGTGCACGTTTTCTTGGTTTCAGTCCAACTACACAGACTTTCACTGCTTTTGAAGCAATTGCTGCGAACCTATGCTGGATACCGCCTCTTGTCGGATGGTTCAGTGAAAGAAGAAAGTAAAAATAATCAGTATACATTTTTTTAAATCTGCTAAATCTGGTAAAAATACATTTTTTACTACTGCTTAAAACCGGCCTATATCGGAAGTTCAACACAACCCTTAAGTACAGGTACGTCATACATATGTAGTGTCAGGGCTACATATGCTGGACATAACACTCTTGTACTTCAGGAAGGTGTAAAAATGAGAAAAACAACATCAATACTCCTTGCTGGTATGCTTATAGCAACCATTGCAGGGATAGGTATAGTAAGTGCAGCGGTCGATGAAACAGATGATACGACTTTCTTCGGACAGATGCACAGATGGGCAGCGAACAGAATGGGATATGGATACGATAACTGTCCTGCTTACGGGGTATATGCATCCGATGTAACAACAGTTGCTGAGCTTGAAGTCGGGACCGTTGATGAAGCTCTAGAGCTTGCAGAAGATGCAACTGGTCAGAATATAACAGAATCTAATGTCTATCAGATGGGCAGATGGTGGGTATTCAGTTATTCAGATGATGAAGGCACCATCACTCAGGGACGCATCGATGCATATACGGGTGAAGTCATTGATGATTTTTACACAAGTTCCACAAACCAGAGGTCACAGTACTATCAGAGTGGACGCAGCATGCGCGGCAGTGGATATGGTGGCTGTGGCGGAGCCGGATACAGATATTGATTATCATCCATGTGACTTAATAATCAGGTGTGGAAGGTCGAAAAGTAATAATACATCCCTTCCCATATACTCTTTATTAAAAATATAACTTTTTAGGGTGAATATAAAATGATGGGCAGTAGCATGTATGGTTATGGAATCTGGGGCCTTCTTTTGAACATACTTATCATCTTTTTAGTTGTCTGGGTAACAGTTACACTTCTTAATAGGTCTGATTCCGGAAGCTCTGGAAACAATGAACGTCTGGCAAGGGTCGAGAAGGATGTGGAAGATATCAAAAAGATGGTTCAGGATATAAAAGAAAAACTTGATGATATCTAAATCCGGTAATAGGGTAAAATGCTTCAAAGACGGAATTAAAAACAGCAGGTTCTCAGATGACAAAGACACTTCAAGAAATAATAACCATCGGTGAAGCGATTTCCCATCCGGTAAGATTAAAGCTACTGTATTTGCTGTCGGAAAGAGAGAGGTACATTTATGATCTTGCAAAGGAACTTCAGCTTTCCAGGCAGGTTATCCAACTGCACTTGAAGAGGCTGGAAACTGCAGGATTTGTTGAAAGTGACTTGCGACTTGAAGATAATGATAACAGGGCAAAGAAGTTCTTCAAACTGAAAGAGTTCGATGTCAACTTGGGAATTGACGACCTGACCGAAATATTTGATTGAATCAAGGTTTAGACTTTATCATTCTGAAAACATCCCATAGAGCTATATTTGTTACATCGGTTACATTAAGACCTGCTTTTTTAATATTTTTCACAGTTTCACGGTTTATATTCACGCCAGTGATTGCCGTGGTCACTGGGTTAAAGAGGTCTTCAAAAAACGCTATTAACCGTTTCTCACTTTTCATATGCTCAAGGTTTATGACCGTACCTTCAGGTTTGCAGACACGTTTCATCCCTTCAAGTGCACCTATAGGTTCTGGAATAGAGCACAATACAAAAGTCGTCACCACAAAATCAAAGCAGTTGTCCTTAAATCCCATATGTTCTGCATCCATAAGGAAGAGGACAGCATTCTTTTTTCCAGCTGAGCGCTTTTTCGCATGTGCAAGCATCCCGTCACTTATATCTATTCCGACAACTTCACAGTCTTTTGGATAGTATCTTATATTCTTACCAGTCCCGACACCCACCTCAAGAACTCTCCCGGACATGTTGGCAAAGAGCTCTTTTCTCCATTTACTGTACCAGAAAAATTCGATCGGGATTTCCATGAGGTCATACAAGTAGGAGAAACGGTTGTATTTGGAAATGATTGACATACATTTTTCTTTGATTTTATTTGCTTAAACAATCTGTGTTCATCTTTGCTTAGTTAATATTCTATTTGTCTTTTTCAGGAAATACTTTCTGCATCTACATTTTCCTTAATGGACCTGCATTTACATCTGAGTCTTCTTTAAAAGCCCTCATATATCATGAGATATTAACTTTCAGAAGGAAGTATAAAGGAAGGATAGCATGGTCACGAAACAGGAAGAATTCTGGGCAAGGGATAATTTTCTGGTTATAACGGATGGTACGAAGCCTGCCATAAAATGGACAATAGATGAGCTCAAAAAAAGAGAAAAAACAGTTTGTGTACTGGATTTCTCCGATAAACCGGTAGAAGGCTCCATTCAGGAAATATCAGCGGTGCCAGATAGTGTGGAAAATGTTGTAATAGGGGTTACAAAAAGGGAACCTGCCAGAATCATTGAAAAAATGGCTGAAAGAGGCATCAGTGATTTCTGGGTACACTGGAAGACCGATACATGTGATGTCAATCATCTTGAATATGAACCCGGCCTGAACATAATCACTGGAAGATGTCCCATGATGTATCTTGGTAGCAGTGCAAGTATGCATGGTTTTCACAGGTTCGTTGCAAGGGCTCTTGGAAAGTACTGAAGGCTAACTTAGATTATAACAGACTTTAGCATCCTGCAAAAATATAATAAGAATGATAGCCTCATCTTAAGTGGAGTGAGGATTGTAGGATGGTAAATACTCTGTCCCATTTGGGTATCGGGCTTTTGATAGCATCAGTTGCAGGACTGAACAACAGGCAGGTAAAGATAGTTGCTTTCATGGCAATTCTTCCTGATCATGACTTCATACTGAATACGCTGTTACTTACGATTGACCAGAACCTGAGTCATGAGGCATACAATATTATGTATTACCTGATGGGTCATCGTGAGTTCATGCATTCCATTATTTTTGTCTCTTTTGTGACTATATATATATGGTTCAAAGAGAAGGACAGAACATTGACAATAGCTTCTGGTGTTGCAATATTCAGTCATATATATCTGGATTATGTCACAAGCTGGAAAATGAGACCTTTCTTCCCGTTTGTAACAGATTCTTCTACCGTAGGAGCAATTGATTTCTTCGATCCTGTTGTCACAATTATATCTTTTATACCTATTATTTACATTTTAGCAGAACATGCAAAAAATAATGGAAAGAACAAAAAGAATGGTATCAAAAAGATAAATGAGATCCTAAAAAACAGGAATAACTGGTTCAACGGGCTTTCAAAGGGTAAACACCAGGTATTTTACAGGAATCTTCTAATAATATTCACTATCTGGTGTTTGTTTAATCCTGTTGCAAAAGTATTGCTTGTAGACCATCTTGAAGAGCTTGAAGGGCATGATATAGGGTACCAGGGTTCTTATCCAATCTCTCCTGGTAAGTTCCTTTCAGCTTATCCTTACAATGACACACATTATCGAATATTCACTTCCAGTTACTGGGATGGAATAGAGAAAGTCACGTTTGTCCCAAAGTACCCTGACAATCAAAGTGAGTTCATGGAATATTTGTCAAGGGCTGAAACATTATACAAAAGCAGTCTTCCAGGAGAAATTGATTATCTGGTATACAATGTTTCTGCTTCACAGGATAATGTAACAGTGACTCTTAGCGATGCAAGGAACCCTTTTGCACAATATTGGGCTTACTTTAAAACAGAATACGTATTTATTTTCGAAGTAGATTCTGATAATTATCAAGTGTATTTGAAAAGGAATGCTAACCATGGTAAAGTCGTACCTGTGAGCCTGTTCGAATGAGCTTATGAACATAAAGTTCCGTATTAAGTACACGTTGATTCTATTCGTGTACATCTTTCTAAAAATACATACAAACTCCTTATATATAAGTTCACAATTTCTTTCAATTACAGTCAATATAAGGAGATTGTTATTTTGAGGGAAAATGAAAGCAATATGGTTATGGATATTAAAATCCATGAATTCGTTAACAAGGATACATGGCATCTGCATCTTGCCCTGCACGCAAACAATGTGTTGCTGGGGGTAGCATTTGCAAATCTTGGTAACTCTAAGTATGATAATGAAACAGTGATAGCTGCAATACAGAGCCTTAAGAATGAATATTACAAAGCTATTGGTTCTCCAATGAGGTACAAGGACGGAAAACTCACATTCTTGCCTGCAGATCCTGGTTTAATAATAAAAGAGTCACATAAGCACCCTGAAATGGAGTTTGCACATGTTTCTAATACAGATAGATCAGTGGCTTTATCACATTAATATGGATGCTGGTAACAACGATCCCCTCAGATAAATGCATCTTCTTGCATTAATAACTTGTTTGCTTTCAACACGCCAGCATTTATATTTTCTTTAAAGAAAGCAAGCATCCAATTTTATTTTTAATCTTAATTTGTAACTATTCAGCCTGATAAAAACGCTATCAATAACAATCTTGACAAAAAGTTGAAACGTAAATTTCATTAGGATCATTTATTTTGATTGTTGCTATTGATTGCTTTTTTGATTGTTAGATTGTTAGTGAGCAGACATCTCTATTTCGATGAAATCAGTACCAATAGGCAAATCGTGCCAGGCTGAATAGTTACCTTAATTTTATTGTAACTATTCAGCCTGATAAAAACACTATCAATAGCAATCTTGACAAAAAGTTGAGACCTACATTTTATTAGGATCATTAATTTTGATTGTTGCCATTGATTGCTTTTTTGATTCTTAGGTTGTTAGTGAGCAAACATCTCCGTTTTGATTAAATCAGTATCAATAGGCTAATTGTGGTAGGCTGAATAGTTACATTTTATTCTTTTATTTTCAGTTCCATCTGGCACAATACTTTTAATATTGTACTTTTATAGTTAATTTTAGGAGGAGTTGGACAATGCTGGATGACGATGAATTAGATGATTTGATAATTGCAAGACCTTCTGAAAGGGAACGTGTAAAAGCTGAGCATGAGGTAATACATAAAGCAGCTTCACATCCGGTAAGAAGACAACTCATAAAAGAAATAGGGGCTTTTGGAGCCACAAAGGCGAACCTTCTTGAAAGTTCAGGACTTGATGAGAAAGTCTTTAAGTACCATACTGAATTCCTGATAAACGGGGAGTTTCTGAATATCAGCGAAGACAAGTATTTTTTAAGTGACAAAGGGCTTGAACTTTTGGCTAATATCTAATAGGCAGGAGGTTGCCAGATGATTGATAGGATGGCTTCAAGAGTTGTATTAATTTCATCCATTTCCATTTTCTTCTTATTTATGCTTACATCTGGTTGTCTGGAGGACTCTCGGGAAGAGATCAATATTTCTGGAGAAGCAACGGAGTTTGAGGGGATGGAACTCACTCCCATCTCAAAGCAACGTAACAATGGCATTGAAGGTACCCAGTACATAGATCAGGACACGTATGAACTCCGTGTCTATGGACTGGTAGACGAACCTCTTAATTTTACCTATGACCAGTTAGTTGCTTATCCTTCAGAAACAAGATTCGTGCGTATGGATTGCGTTGAGGGTTGGGGATTCGATGCGAAATGGACAGGTGTGACTTTGAATACGCTGTTTAATGAAACCGGCATCGATAGTAGTGCAACCACCGTTATTTTTTATTCAGCTGATGGCTACTCCACAGGACTTGAACTTGATTACCTTGTGGTAAACGACATTATGCTGGCTTATGAGCTCAATGATATCGTATTGCCTGCAGACAGGGGATTTCCTCTTCAGCTCGTTGCAGAAGTAAAATATGGTTACAAATGGGCCAAATGGATAACAGCCATTGAGGTCACTGATGAACCCTACAAAGGTTACTGGGAAAGTGTGGGATATAGTAATAATGCAGATGTTGGCGGACCTGCCTTTGAGAGATGATAATTGTATCATCTTTTTCATTTTTCTTTCTGAATAATTATTTTCAGGACAAAACGTTAATCTACATAAGCCATAAATATAGCTCCAATGGATAGTATCATCTCAATAAACGGTCTTTCGAAGAGCTTTGGTCATAGAAAGGCACTGAATAATATTCACCTTGAGATTGGAAAAGGTGAATTTGTTGCCATATTTGGTCCAAACGGTGCAGGGAAGACCACTCTTCTTAAGGTGATATCCACAATTATTGAACCTACCAGGGGAAATGTGCTGATCAATGGGATTGACAACAAAAAAGACCCTTCTAAAATCAGGGGGATGATAGGCGCAATTTCCCACGAAACATATCTCTATGATGAGCTTACAGCAAGGGAAAATCTGATTTTTTTCTCACGTATGTACGGTATTGAAAAAAGTATGATCGATGAAAGGATTGACGAGATCCTGAAGAGTGTCAATCTCCTTCAGCGTGCTGACGAGAGAGCCGGCTCATTTTCACGGGGAATGAAACAGAGGCTTTCAATTGCACGAGCCCTGTTACATCGTCCTGAAATTCTGCTGATGGATGAACCCTACACTGGTCTTGACCAGCATGCGGCTGCAAATTTTGAACGTGTCCTCATGAATACTGGAAATTCAGATGTAACCCGGATAATGATTACCCATAATATTGAAAGAGCTTTTGAGTTATGTGACCGCATGCTCATTATGGACAGAGGAGAGCTACGTTTCGATAAATTAAAAAAAGATGTTGCAAGTGTAGCAGAGTTTAGGGAAGAGTATCTTTCCATAGTCGAAAAGGATATGGACGTCGAGGGTACCAGCAACTTTTAGGATAGCAGGATTGGTGGGATAGATGATGAAAAGCCTCTATATTGCAGCAAAAGACCTGAAGTCGGAGTTTCGCACAAAGCAGATGCTAAATTCCATGCTTATATTCTCACTGGTAGTCATTGTTATTTTCAGCATCTCATTTGGTGACCTTTTAAGCCAGCAGGAAATCATTGCAAAACTCGCTCCGGGTGTGCTCTGGATAGCTTTCACCTTTGCAGGCACTCTGGGACTTTCACGTTCCTTTGCAGGTGAGATGGAAAACGGATGTCTTGAAGGTTTGAAACTCTCACCCATTGACAGAAGCTCTATCTATATTGGAAAGACAATATCAAGTGCAATACTAATGTTCATGGTTGAGTTACTCACAATCCCTATTTTCATTGTACTTTTCAACTACAATATAACTGGTATTCTGGGACTTGCAATAGTTATCTTCCTGGGAACCTTTGGTTTTGTGAGTGTGGGAACTCTGTTATCAGCACTCTCGGCCAGCACAAGGGCAAGGGAAATAATGCTCCCTGTGCTTCTGCTTCCTCTTATCATCCCGGTTATAATTCCTGCGGTAATGGCAACAGGAAAAGTACTTGTGGATGGAGATATCGGAAATATAGGTTCAGAAATACGATTGCTTCTGGTATATGATCTCATCTTCTTTGTTGTCGGCCAGCTTGTGTTTGAATATACCATAATGGACTGAAACTATCAGTTCAGACTGGAATACAGGATGTATGAAAAGCATTTAAACCAGGAGTTTTAATAAGGCAGAGGAACAATCATGCTCATTGACAGGAAAAAAGAGAGAATAATTGCAGCCATCACATTCCCTGTTATGCTAATTGCCATATGGATGGTCTTTTTTTATGTGCCCCAGATGAAGGGAAATGCCGGTGAGGTGCTTGACAGTAGTTTTAAGATCTTCTATTTCCACCTGTCAATTGCAATGGTGGCATACCTGTCATTCACAGTGGTTTTTATTGCCAGTATAATGCAGCTTAAGGCAAACAGCAGGAAATGGGATATTGTTGCTCACTCCGCCGCAGAAGTTGGAGTTGTGTTTGCTTTTCTTGTACTTGCAACGGGATCCATATGGGCAAAAGCCACATGGGGATGGTATTGGGTATGGGAACCTCGACTCACGACATCTCTTGCACTCTTCCTAGTTTATCTTGCTTACCTGATGCTTCGTCAGGCACTTGAAGAACCGGAAAAGAGAGCACGTCTTGCAGCTGTCTTTGGAATAGTTGGATTTCTCTCTGTTCCGCTGAGTTTCTTTTCCATACGTTTATGGCGTTCAGCTCACCCTCTGATGTTCGGTGGCTCTTCATATGGGGGTAGTGGTGGAGGGCTTGAAGGCACTTCACTACGTCTCACACTTATGGTCAATATGTTGGCCTTTGCGCTGTTATTTACATCAATGCTTGTCTACAGGGTGAACAACGAAGCCCTAAAGGAAGAGCTGGATGAAGCAAAGTATAAGTCTGCATGAGGCTAAGAAAAGCATATAAGCCACTGACATCAATATTCCTACATGTTGTTCGAACCGATAGAACTTGGGAATATGGATGTTCCAAATCGTTTTGTACGCTCGGCTACCCATGAGTGGATGGCAGAGCCTGATGGCACCCCAACTGAAAGACTGGGTGAGCTTTACGAAGAGCTTGCACGTAATGATGTAGGGCTTATCATCACAGGATATGCATACGTCAATCCTAAAGGTAAAAGTGACCGCCTTCAGCAGGGAATCTATGATGACAGGTTCATAGAACCTTACAAGAAGATAGTTTCCAGGGTTCACGAGCATGGGAGCAAGATCGTAGTACAGATCATGCATGGTGGCAGGCAGACCATGTTAAGTGCCAAAACTCCAATTATGCTTGCACCTTCAGCCGTTACAAATAAAAGAAACGGTGTAACTCCCGAGGAAATGACAGAGGAAGAAGTTCTTGAGACAATAGAGGACTTTGCCAATGCTGCAAGAAGGGCAAAGGAAGCAGGTTTTGATGGTGTACAATTACACTGTGCCCACGGTTTTTTGCTCAGTAATTTTATTTCTCCCTACACAAACAGACGCAAAGACAGGTGGGGTGGCTCAACAGAAAAAAGGACACAGGTAATCCTGGATATCATCACAAGAATACATGAGATGATTGGAGATGATTTTCCGATCCTTGTCAAATTGAATGCTACCGATGGATTCCCAAAAGGCAAGAAAAACGTCCTCGATGCTCCTGAATGTGTTGAAATAGCAAAGATACTGGCTGCAAATGGTGTGTGTGCCATTGAGGTAAGTGGCGGTATTGTTGAAGCCGGGCAGGAGATGTTCAGGACAAAAGTAGACAGACCTGAGGACGAGGCATATTACAGGAACTACTCAAAAATGATAAAGGAAGCTGTGGATGTGCCGGTTATAGTAGTAGGTGGCATACGTTCTAAGGCTGTTATGGAGCAGATGCTTGCAGAAGAGTATGCAGATATGGTATCCCTGTGCAGGTCGCTCATATGTGAACCTGACCTTGTTGCAAAAATAAGGAATGGTGAAACAGAGATTGCAAAATGTGTATCCTGCAACCTGTGTTCTGATGAGAGCGGCATAAAATGCAATTATGATTTTGGCAACTGAAGACAGTTGTATGAGGGATCAAGCTTTCGCAGGAACTCTACAAGGTGTGTGTGGTCTTTTATGACCATATCCGCCTGCTGGAATTTTTCCGGGTCAAGGTAGGTTGGTATTGCTACACAACACAAGCCTGCCTTTTTCGCAGCCTCCACACCCATGGGGGCATTTTCTATTACAATACCTTCATGACTGGAAATTCCAAGCATTTCCACTGCTTTGAGATATGGGTCAGGTTCCGGCTTTCCACGTTCCACATCATCGGCAGTTACAATCCCTTTAAATATCCCTGGGTACTGGGAGCTGATAATGTCATTAACAATTGGTTTGTCGGAACCCGACACAACAGCAAGGTCAAATTTCTCCTTCAGGACATTAAGGCATTCCTGCATGCCGTCAAAGACCTTAAGCTCCACTATCCTGTTAAACTCGGAAATATATCTCTCCACAATATCTGATATGTCATAATTTGATGCATTACCAGTCCCTTTATCGAGCAGGAATGCAACGATGTCCACGGTTCTTTCTCCTTCTCTTTCAAAGATATCCTGTTGATCCATTTCCACGCCTATCTCATCAAAGATATGCTGGACCGCTTCCGCATGATATGACATTGAATCCACAAGCACACCATCCATATCGAATATTACTGCCTTTAACAAATCATCACCATTGGGAGAAAGCATCGGTCAGCATTCTATAAACCATTTTTGTCCTCTTTGGATGACCAGTATGCAGCCAGTGCAGAGCCCATGATGTTATGCCAGATACTGAATAAAGCACCGGGAAGAGCTGCAAGGGGTGTGAAATACTTAGCTGCAAGAGCCACACTCAATCCTGAATTCTGCATCCCGACTTCTATTGCCAGGGTTCTTGCATCCTTCTCATCAAGTCCCAGTGTTTTTGAAATGAAATAACCGCTTGCAAATCCAAATCCATTATGGAGGATAACTGCAATCATTACAAGTTTTCCGGCAACAAGGATATTCTCTTTATTCAGGGCAATGATAATAGCAATGATAAACACGATTGTGGCTACTGACAATGCCGGGAAAGCATGCCTGAATCTTTCAATATGTTTATCGAAGAGCGTATTAATGATGACTCCAAGCGCTACCGGGACAAGTACTATCTTTACAATGCTCAGCATCATGTTCCCTACTTCTACCGGTACTGCCTGCCCGATATAAAGCCATGTAAGTGCAGGTGTCAGGAAGAAAGCCAGTAATGTGGAAACAGAGGTAAGTGTTATTGAAAGTGCCACGTCTCCCTTTGCAAGGTAACAGATGACATTTGAAGCTGTACCTCCGGGACAGGATCCCAGCAGTACCATTCCTGCCATGATCTCAATCGGGAGATTAAGCAGATAAGAAATGATGAAGGCAATGAGTGGCATGAGTATGTACTGCATGGCAGTTCCAAGGGCTATAACACGAGGTCTTTTGAGAACAAGTAGAAAATCGTTTGCTGAAAGTGTGATTCCCATTCCAAACATTACAATCCCAAGCAGAGGAGTTATGGCATTTTTATAAGGGGAAAATACAGATGGGTAGGCAAAGGCTATTATTGAGAAAATAATTGCCCACAGGGGGAAAAGGGAGTTGAATCGCTTTATCATTATCTATTCCTGAAAGCTGGATTTTAAATAACTACAACTTGAGCATGTAATTTGGAACTGATAATATAAATAGTACAGTTCCTTATTAGTTGAATCATGAGACTGGATGCATACCTTGTGGAAATGGGCTATTTCAAGTCGAGGGGCAGGGCAAAAACCGCTATACTTAATGGCAATATCAAAGTAGACAATACCATTGTAAAAAAACCTTCCAGGGATATCAGTGCAGATGCTGAGGTTGATGTGGAGGAAGGGCTTGATATGCCCCGGGGTTATTTCAAACTCAAAAAGATACAGGATGCCACAGGTCTGATCGAAAAGGGTGACCGGGTACTGGACCTTGGTTCAAGTGCAGGAGGATTTTTGATGCTGGCATCTGAGATAGCATCTTCTGTTAAAGGTGTGGAATTCAGCAGGGATTTCAGCACGGAACTCGAAAAAGTAGTCGATGAAAAAGAAAATATTTCTGTCATGTTCGGAGATGTATTTAAGGTTCCACTGGAAAAGATGTCACCTGAAAAGGTCGATGTGATACTCAGTGATATGACACTTGAACCTCTGGATTCTCTGGCAGCTCTTGAAAGGGTGTTGCCACTATTGAGGGATAAAGGGAAACTGCTTCAGGTAATCAAGATGGGAAAGCAGAAGAACAGCAAACCTATTCTTGCAAAGGCAGAAGCAATGGGACTGAAAATCATCGAGGTTCTGGAATCTGAAAAGCAGGAGATATATATCATTGCACAGAAAGTTGTGTAATCCGGGTAAGACTGGGAGATGAATTTAAGGTTAAAATAAAGATTAAATTGAGATGAACATGTCATACCGTATACTTGGGGAAGGAAAACCTGTCAGGTTGTTTGTGGCAGGTCTGCACGGGAAAGAATGGAAGGATACTTCAGACATCCTTGAGAACATAGAAGCTCCCAAGAAGGGAACTCTGGCAGTTATTCCTCTTGTGAATAAAGGTAACTATGTCTCTACACTGGATGATAACTATTTTACTGAAATCGGGATGCCTATAATAGAGGCTGTGGAAGAACTCAAACCTGAAGTCTATATTGAAATTCACTCTTATTCTGCGCAAAATATTGGAAAACTCACAGGGGCTGAAAGGCTGGACCGTGTAGGTGTGCCGGCATTCAGCAGGCTTGATCATGATGTGCTTCTGGGTTCTGTTGCACCATACATTCGCAGGAAGTATTTTCCTCAGGATGCACTCTGCCTGACTTTTGAGATACAGAAAGGAAATACCCTTTCGAAACAGTATGCAACAAGCATTATAAACAGAATGAAGGAATTCACATCCAGAGATGAGTTCCTCAGCTGTATGTTTGAACGATATCCAAAACAGGCAAGGAAAGCTATTGAGGATTATAAGAATTTCTATGGTTTATCAGATGATGAAATTTAGTCCTATAAAAATTTTGACTTGCAAATATAAAAGTATGATTGAAAGAAAAACGATTGTATTTCAATAACAATGTTAATAAAAACGTAACTATTCAGCCTGACTGTTTTAATGATGCAAAAAACAATATACTATGGCTTCATTCTATGTGTTAAAAAATATTCAGTAAAATATCATAAAAAACGTCTATCAATCTGAGGGGATTTGTATAGACCGCGAAGAAATACTTGCAGTTTATGAAGCTGGTCCAGAAGCAGTAGTAGAACTTGTAACTCGATTACTTGGGATAATTGAACATCAATCTCTCCAAATTGCACAACTTGAAGAGCGTGTCAGGCATTTGGAAGAAATGCTTGAAAAGAATAGTCGCAACAGTAGCAAACCACCTTCTACTGATTCTTATGCACGGAATAAACCAACCGTTAAAAGTCAAAGAAAAAAGACCAATAAGCATGTAGGTGGTCAAAACGGTCATCCTGGTACTACATTAAGAATAAATGATGATCCGGATGAAGTTATTGTTCATCCTGTTAATCAATGCGTCAATTGTGGGAGATCGTTAGCTTCTGTTCCCTCTGACTATGAAAGAAGACAGGTCTTTGACATTCCTCCTATAACTATCAATTGCATTGAACATCGTTGCGAGATTAAAACATGTCCCAAATGTTCTCATGTAAACAAAGCTCTTTTTCCAGATGGTGTAACTCAGCCGACTCAATACGGTCATCGAGTTAAGTCATTTGCAGTTTATTTGCACACTTACCAATTACTTCCTTATCAGCGTGTTACCAAGTTGTTCTCTGATATTTTGGGATGCAAGATAAGTCCTGCTACTTTGGTGAACACGGAACGTAGTTGTTTTGAGAAGCTTGGAGCTTTTGAAAATACAGTGAAACATCTCCTGAAAGAATCTCCTGTCATCAATCTGGATGAAACAGGAATGAGAATAAATGCAGTTCGTAATTGGCTTCATGTGGCAGGTACAGACAAACTGACCTATTATTTTGCACATCGCAAAAGGGGCTCAGAAGCAATGGATGCTATGGGCATATTACCAGGTTACACTGGTGTTGCAACACATGATTTTTGGAAACCGTACAACAAATATGAATGTCAACATTCATTATGTAATGCACATTTATTACGAGAGTTAACTGGAGCTTCCGAAAACAGGGATCAACAGTGGCCAAAGATAATGAGTGATCTCTTGATATGCATTAAACATCATGTTGATAATGATCTTTTAGATACTGAGCTAATTCAAAGGTTCAGTGAGGATTATGATCACATAACTTGTTTAGGAGTGAATGAAAATCCTCCTGATCCGGAATCAAATGTGCGGTCTAAAAAACGAGGACGTAAGAAGCAGACCACGGTAAAGAATTTGCTGGATAGGTTTATTGGCCATAAAGAGGATATCTTACGATTTATGTACGACCAAAACGTTCCGTTTGATAACAATCAGGCTGAAAGAGATATCAGAATGACGAAAGTACAGCAGAAGATATCAGGTACTTTCCGCAGTGAACAGGGTGCAAAAAATTTCTGCCGTATAAGAGGATACGTGTCTACTGTTAATAAGAATTCTGAATCTGTTATCGATGCAATTAGTGCAATATTTTATGGCAATTCATTTGTTCCAAAGTTGCAGAATTGATCGTGGATGAAGAAATCAGCTTGATGGAAGTGAGCTAGGCTGAATAGTTACATAAAAACTTCTCATGGCAGATACTTTGATCATGCCATGAGGGAATAATATACCATCATTGTAGCAGCAAGTCCGGTCAGCATCGTGGCAAATTTCGTTAGATCTATATTGTTGTTGTAGTAGTGTTCTGTCATGATTTATCATGATATACAAGTGCATCACTCTATATAAGTGTATGGGTTATATGTCATGATTAATCATTCATTATATGTGAGTGATCTCTAAAAGAATGTATGTGGATAAGTAATGAAAGGACGGTTAACTATCTACTCTCATTTCTGTTTTCTGTTCCTAAGGGCTGCAATAAATACGATGACAATCCCTGTAATAATTGTAAATCCTGGGGTAGTACGAACTTCCATATTCTCTGTTTCTGGTTCAGGTTCTTGAGTATATTCAGACGTTGACAACATCATTTCTTCATCTCCTATCCTTTCCCCAGCTTTAAAGCCTACAATACTAAAGATTGAAAAGCCAGGTGTTTGGGTGGTGAGGTATATCAATTCATCATCTTCATCGACATGGATGGTTGGAAGGTCATCCCATTGATCATCATGATATCTTGTCATGCGTATTGTGGATGTATCCATTTTATTCACCGCTGCCCATTCCTTACTGACCCTGAAATGGATGTTGATATTGTCAGCACTGTCTGTCGAGATTGTACCTTCATTTCCTACATTTATACTTATGAGCTTATAAGAAGTGCCTGGAGGGGAAAATACTCCATCAGGTGTATCTTTGAGTACATCTACTCTGGCCATAACAAGGCCTTTGTTGTTCTTTGAATCAAAGGTTATTCCTGTAATTGGTGTATTACTCTCAGAGAAAT